>JAFLCF010000021.1 GCA_017303735.1 Anaerolineae bacterium | reverse complement strand
GGTTGGTCGCTGAACGAGATGGTTTTCATCTATGCCTTTTACATGCTTGCCATCTCACCCATGCAGATCATCTTTGATCATTTCTGGCAGTTGCGCTTCAATCTTCAACAGGGCACCTTTCTCAAATATTACTTCCGCCCGTTGAATATGATGTTCTACTACACCTCTGAAATATTCGACCTCAAAGGCTTGACCCAACTCTTTGTCGGCATTGCCCTGCTGATCTACAGCGCGGCTCAACTTCACGTAGAGTGGACTCTGGCAAGGATGGGATTACTCGTCATCACCCTCTTTAGCGCATCCCTTGTGCAAATCTCTATTGTGGTGATGGCTGCCTGCGCCTCTTTCTGGGTACTTGATTCGTATCCTGTTCTCGGGTTGGCGTGGCGTCTGAGAGAGTTTGCGCCCTACCCCATGAGCATCTTCGATGGCGCGTTTCGATTTACGTTCACATACATCCTGCCGATCGGGTTTATCGCCTTCTATCCCTCACAAATATTCTTACGCCCCAGCGAGGTGTCGCCGATCACCTACCTTTCTCCTTTGATCGGCATTGGTATGTTCACCATTACCTATTGGATTTGGAAGCAAGGCGTGAATTCGTACACAGGAACCGGCTCATAATCGGACAATGGACGATTGACCGCTGACCACCGTCTATCGTCCATCGTCTACTGTCTGCTTCGGTCTTGATCCCCACAAGCACAAGGCGCCGATCAGGTATCCCAGCGCCGAAAGCGGATATAGCCAGATGGCGCCGAACAAATCGAAGAAAGCACCCGAGGCAGGGTACGCCACAATATTGACCATGCCCGCCAACGTCACTGTGAAAAGTGCCAGCACGGTGCCGCGTTCGTGAGGCTGAGTGCGGCTGCTGATCAGACCGATAAAGGAGATCGTGTAAAAACTGAATGCCACTCCGCCAATAAAACGGATCGCCATGATGGTGACAATCCCTGGCAGGAAGAATACAATCAGGCGTTGCACAAAGATCAAGACCAGCGCCATCAACATCAACCTGTCGGCGCCGACTCGTTTTTCGATACGATCGGCATAGACCATGAAGGGCAGTTCCACAATGGCACTGAGGATGCCCGCTACAGAAATAAGCTGCTTGGATGCGCCCAATTCGGAGAGGAAGACATTCTCGAATTGAAGCACGCCGCTGTTCAAAAAGCCAATGAAGATGATGGCAATGGCAAAGCCCCGCAAAGTGCGGTCTTGCAACACTGTACGGAGCGTGTCACGTAGTTTGGGTTTGGGTTGGTCGGTTTGCGGTGCGGCGCTGAAAAAGCGCGGCTGGATGAAAAAGATCGTGAGTGCGCCCATGCACCACATAAGGAAGACTCCGATAAAGGCAGCGATAAAGCCGAAGCGGGCAACCAGCCATCCCGAAGAAAGAAGCGAGACGATCCATCCGAGAGATGCGAAGGCGCGCACACTTCCATATCCCTGACCTGACTCGGACGCTACAGTCACCACCATCGAATCGGAAAGCGGCATGATGCCCGAAGCGATCAGCGAATGGACGATGACGATAAGTAGGATGTACGCATAGATGGATTGAAAACCGATGGTGAGATAACCCAAGCCGCCGATAAGCATAGCGACCTGCAAGATCCGGTTGGCATTTGGACGTTTCTTGACTTCGCTGACCCAGAACGGTGAAACGACCATGCCAATCACTGCACTGACCGATGAGATCAAACCGATCTGGGTGCCGCTGAAACCGAGGTTGATGTAAAACAAATTGAGAAACGGCAGGATGAAACCCCATCCGCCCATGAACGTGAAATAGTAAGCGCGTGCAAAAAATAGATCGTTGAATGCTGGAGTAAGTTGGCTTTTCATAAGAACGCCTGGAGTATACACTTTACAGAGGAAATCATGACTGGTAAAAAAACACGTTTACGGTATGACAAACTTTTCGGTCTTGCGCTCATCTCGCCCTGGCTGATCGGATTCCTGTTATTCAAATTTCTACCAATTCTGGCTTCGTTGGGCATCTCGTTCACAGATTTTCGCCTGCTCACGCCAGATCAAACCACATTTGTGGGTCTTGATAACTATGCTCAACTATTACAAGATGAAGCAGCAGGGTATGTTCTTTTTGAGACGATTGCATTGGGTATTACGACCATCCCATTGCAGTTGGTCACTTCGATCTTGCTGGCAGCTTTATTGAACAATGCCAAATTGAAATACGGCAACCTCACGCGGACGTTGTTCTTTTTACCGAGCATCATTCCCGGTGTGGCGATCTTCTTTATGTGGATCGGTTTCATGAACCCCTCCACGGGCTGGCTAAATAAATTGATCTTGCAGCCGCTCGGCTTGGCTGGCTTTGATAATTTGTATTCACAAGGTGCTGTGGCATTTTTATACAGCATTAGTTCGCTCTGGTCTATCGGACCGGGCATGTTAATCATGCTCGGCGCTTTGCAGGGACTTTCACCCGAAGTGCAGGAAGCCGCACGGGTGGATGGCGCCGGACCGATGGTACGCTTCTTTTACATCACCCTGCCGCTTATTACTCCGGCGATCTTTTTCTCCATTGTCATCAATCTCATCTCCATCTTTGGCGGTGTGATCCTACTCGACCGTGGCAACGCCTTCAGCGGAAGTTTCTCGCCTTTCGATGGCTATATAACCTACGTTCTTTTTGAGAATTTAGACCTGGGCTATGCAGCAAGCCTGGCGTGGTTCTTCTTTATTCTAGTCATGATCGTCACCATTGCTTTATTCGCCAGCGCCAGAAAATGGGTTTACTACCCAGATCGGGAGTTTTAGAAATGCAGAGCAAAAAAATTAGGCTTCGAAACTTCATTTCCCTACAAACCTGGGAAGCCATTGGCGCAAGGCTGCTAAATCTCTTCATCTTTGGCATCTTGTTCGTTTACTTATTCCCCATGCTTTCCATGATCTCAACGGCGTTCATGGAAGGTCCGCAACTGAGCGACCGAAATGCGCCTGTCTATCCTGCCCGGCAGGTCCGTTTTGAATATGAAGGCAAGGAATATTTTGTTTATAACGTCCCCTTTGAAGATGGCAGCACCAGAGAACTGGCACTCGTCACACCGGGGCGCACAGCCAGCATGCTTGTTGATCCCCAAAACCCTGAAGCAGGCATCTTCGAATGGCAGGGCAATTGGCGTAAGTTGATCGGCGTGTATGAATTCCACGCCACACTTGAAAACTTCACGCTGATGTTCAAGTCTTTGCGGGTGACAGACCTGATCCAAAACACCCTGGTCTTGGCGCTCATCAGTGAAGTTGGTGTCTTGCTTTCGTCCATTATTGTGGCATACGGGTTTTCACGTTATCCATTGCCCGGCGGCAATTTGCTTTTCTATATTCTGATCGGCACGATTCTTATCCCAGAAAAGATCACGCTCATCCCAACCTATTTCTTTTTTGTGCGCATTCTCGGCTGGGAAGGTTCCTGGCTGCCGATTCTGGTGCCCTTCTTCTTTGGCAATGCGGTTTATATCTTTCTTCTACGGCAAAACTTCAAGAGCATTCCCAAAGACCTCGATGAAGCTGCCATGCTAGACGGTGCCGGCCCACTGCGGATTTTGTTCCAGATCATCCTGCCGCAATCGTGGCCCACGATCATCACAGTTTCTCTGCTGCACTTCTTTTATATGTGGAATGAAACCCGACAGGCGGCTCTGTATCTCAGCACCCGGCGCGATCTGATTCCCATCTCCTTTGGTGTGCAGAATTTCCAAAGCCTTGCGCCCATTCAAAATCAATTACAGGCAAGCGCATTGATATTGATGATCGTCCCGGTCATTGTGTTGTTGATCTCACAACGCTATTTCATGCGCGATGTGGTTGTAACTGGAATGGAGAAGTAAATGTTTCGCAAACCTCATCACAAGACCATACTTGGAATTTGGCTCGGCTGGGCGGTCATCATGCTCGCCTATCACAACTTTCTGCCAGCCCGCTTCACCATCCAACCACCAGACCGCGCCCTTGAATGGACAGCTACCGAAACCATGCCTGGTAGTCAGAATGGCAAAATTTATCTCAACGAACCATTCTTGAATCGTCACGTCTCCTGGGATTCGGAATACTATCTTGCCATCGCCATCGGCGGATACGAAGACCCGAACATCGGTCGCATTCCCGGCGAGTTTGGTGCCTCCACAGGTCCCGGTTACTGGCCCTTCGTCATCCCGCAGGAAGCGCTTGGCATACCGGGCATCTCAAAAAGTTACGCCTTCTTTCCCTTTTATCCGATGATGATTCGGCTGATGTCCTTCCCGCTTTCTTTGCTGGGGATGAATCCCATCGCTACAGCAACGCTGGCAGGTGTTCTTGTTTCGATGCTTGGGACTCTCGCCGCCATGTTCGCCCTATATGAACTCGCTTTGCCCGAGTTAGGAGAAGACGGTGCGCTTCGCTCTGTCTTTTACCTGCTCATTTTCCCAAGCAGCTTTTTCTTCGCTGAGATCTATACGGAAGGACTCTTCATCGGCTTGGCATTTTCCAGCCTGATGCTCCTACGGCGCGGAAGTTTCGGCTGGGCGATCTTCTTTGCGGTATTGGCAACTTTCACGCGGGCGGTCGGCGTTGCCCTATCCATTCCCATTTTCATGGCATGGCTCCGCACCAGCGAATGGATGGAACTCGACATGGAATGGCGGCAGTTATATTATCGCGGCATCCCGTGGAAGATTGTCTTCAATGCGCTGGCTGCTGTAGCACCAATCCTTGCTTTCTTTCTTTGGCGTGTATCCTATTACGGTATGGCATTCAGCCGCGTAGAAGAAGAATTCTTTGGCAGAGGTCTGCTTTCGTTGGGCGTGAGTTTCATCACCTGGTCTGAAGGCTTCAAAGCCATGTTTGGCAGCAATCCAAATGCTGCTGCCTACTACATGGTCGAATGGCTGGGAATCATCGTTGGCGTTTCTGCTTGTATTGCCGGGTTCAAACGCCACCCCGAACTCGCCATCTTTGGCACTCTTGTTGTCTTTCTCTCCCTCACCAGCGGACCTGCTCAAGGTATGTATCGTTACGTCCTAGCCGCACCGCCCGTCTTCCTGTTCCTCAGCCGCCTTGGTAAAAATCCCATTTTCGACCGCACCTGGACCATTCTCAGCACACTGCTTATGGGCGTCATGTGCGCCATGTACATGTTCGATATGTGGGCAGGGTAAAAAAAGATTAGGTACAATTAAAGATGACAGTCACTTTTGAAGTGACTGTCATCTTTAATTCTGGTTATTTCAAATCTTTACGATCTCTTCCCTGCTTTCGATCACTTCTACCTTGATCTTCCCAGCAGATAATTCCCGCAGATCCGCTTCAAAAGTGTCGAATGTCTCAACATGAAATTGAAGCGTCACTGTAATATCCGCGGCGTACTCTTCGCCCAAAATCTTGCCGTTATTTTTTGTAACCAGCAAACGCAACCGTTCCAACAGGTTGTACGGGATCGCCACCATCGCCACATGGACGGATACCCGTTGCCCACGCTCGACGGCGTTGACCACCAACTGCGCCGACTCAGTGTAGGCTTTCACCAATCCGCCAGTGCCCAGTAGGGTCCCACCGAAATAGCGGGTGATGACCAAAACCGCATCACCCAATCCGCTGCCGCGCAATACGGTCAGTGCAGGCTTGCCTGAAGTCCCACTGGGTTCACCATCGTCTGAGAAATATTCTGTCACAGTATTTCCACCACCAATAATGTAGACAGGCACATTATGAGATGCGTCTGTGAATTCTTCGCGAATCCGCTTCATGAAGGCGCGAGCTTCGTCGATGGAAAAAGCAGGTGCGAGCGTGGCAATGAAGCGCGAGTTAACCACCGTCTGTTCGCGGCGGATCTCCATCAACGGAACGTGATAAGGCTTGGTCATAGATTAATCCAATTTTGTTTTTCGAGCCAGGTTATGCTGCGGGAGGCAGGGAAAAATAAAATGTGCTACCTTGATTCTTGCCCTCTGATTCCACCCATACTCTACCGCCATGAATATCGATGATCCGTTTGACCAAAGCAAGCCCTATGCCTGTGCCAGCGGATGAAGAATCAAGTCTGTTGAATAAGCCAAAAACCAGTTCGTGATATTGGGAATCGATGCCGATCCCGTTATCACGCACAAAAAAGATTGGGAAGCCATTTTTTTCATCGCGCCCCGATGTTCCGATCATAATGCGGGGGGATTCCTGTTTGCCCATAAACTTGATGGCATTGGCGATCAAGTTTTGCAAGACCCCGATCATACGGGTCTTGTCGGCTCGGACATTGGGGAAAGGATGCTGTAACTCGACCGGAATCTTTTTTTGCTGATCAGGTGACATGATGAGATGGATCGTCTCTTCTGCAAGCTCTCCAAAAGATAAATTTTCTGTCGGGTTAATGGTCTTTCCAACCCGCGAAAGCTCAAGCAGGTCTTGTAAAAGCTCCTGCATGGTTTCTGTAGAGCGAATCACTCGTTCGAGGTCGTGGTCGAAGCGGATCATATCGCCTTTTTCGGCGTCCCTGCGCAAGTATCCCAGATAGCCACGAATTGTCACCAGCGGAGATCGCAGATCGTGGGAAACGGTATAGGTAAATCGTTCCAATTCTGCATTTTTTTCTTCCATTTCTTTGAGAAGGTCGCTGCGTTCATCGAACAGGCGGGCGGTATGAATGGCATTCGCCACCTGATCTGCCATGGTTTGAAGCGCTTGTATATCCCATTCGGTGAACGCCTCTGCCCTTTCTGATTGAATACCCATTGCGCCTATGACCCTTCCGCGAGTTCGCAGGGGAAGTGCGATCTCAGATCGGGTCAACGGCAGGAGCGGGTTCTTGAAGCGAACAGCCTCTTTTCCTACGTCCAGTGCAATGCGTGCCTGATTATTGGCAATACACCAACCGATCATGGAAGAATTACCGACCGGCAGGGTTTGCCCGGCAGCCAGCAGTGTTTCGCCAACCTTTCCGGTGGCTGCCCTTAAGATCGCCAGTTCATTTTGTGAGTCAGCAAGAAATATGGAAACATAATAATAGTCAAAATGATCGCGGATCAATTCAACCACTTTTGGGAGTAGTTCATTCAATTCAAGCAGTGATGCGGCGGCAGAAGATACTTCACTGGCGGTTAGGAGCTGCGTGGTGCGGGCGGTAAGATCTCCGACCACTTCTTCGCGGATGTGCTCTGCCAGTTTTCGGTTGGTAATATCCGTCCAGACCCCAAGCCAATATAATTCTTTGCCTTCCGAATCCCTTGCCAGTTGCGCTTCATCTCGTACCCAGATCGTATCTCCGCCTTTTGTTATTAAACGGTAATCCATATTGAATGGCTCGCCGGTTTCTGTGGTGCGGATCACCTCAGCATTGACTACGGACTGATCTTCTGCGGGAATGATCTTTTGCCAAAGCAAGGGATCTTCCATTAATTCGCGTTGTGAATAGCCAATCAATTGCTCCACCTGCGGGCTGACGTACAAGGTGGGTGCGCTAGCCTCCAACCCATTGATATAGGTAATAACCGGGATATTTTCAAGCAAAGAGCGGTACTGTTCATCACTCTTGCGCGCCCTTGCCAGCGCATCGCTCACGATCATTTCCTGAGCGCGTTGAAATACGAAGATAGCTATTATAAAAAAAAGGGTGATGGCAAAAAGCGCAAGCGGTGAGTATTCCTGACGAGGGGGAAGCATCCCATTCGTTTCGGCAAAATAGAGAATGCTACTAGAACCAAGGCAGGCAATCAATGCAATCTGACCGCCGCGCTTGCCCCCTAATGCCCAGCCGACCACGATCACGACCAAACTTCCCATAAATATAGGTGCATGGAGCCCACCGACTGTCCACGCTCCAACAAATGTGATTAACCAAAGAAAGGTTACGACCATGAACGTTGGCAGTCTTTGATACCCCTTATGAAGCAAAATCAGGGCTACCGCACCGACCAGCACAACCCCCAATCCAAAGACCAGTGAGCGCGCGAGTATTTCACGAAAACCGATTAGCGCCCCTATCACAAACAAAGCACTGGCGAACATCAAGCCAATAATAATTGTGCGGATCATTCGTGATCGGATTTCACGATTAATATTTACGCCAACGGGATTAAACGGATTCGAATTCATGGGATTAAATTTTACTTTAGTTTATTCCTTTGACCATTTCAATTCATGTTTAAGGGAAAAACAGGTTAAATAAAAAATAATCGCCGCATGGCAAAAAACAGGGATACATTCGATTCTGTTAAAATAGGTGTACAGACCACCATGTTTACTCAAATGACCATCACAGCAAATTTGATTGAATTAGGAATAAGTTTGTGGTTTGGGTTTTATCTTTTTACGCGCGGTTACCCAAATCGCATCACAGCACGGATCGCGCTTTCTTTGATGGCGGTCTCTGTTTATTTTCTTGGAGCCTTCAATAGCCATTTCTATTACGGTTCAGGGTTTGCTGCGCTTCGTGCCACCCTGCTTTTGATCGGTATGGGCTGTTGGTACAGCGCTATCTTTGCCCTGCTGCCAAACGAGCGCAAGGCACGTTTGTACTGGCTGGAGTACGCGGTTTATGCGCTGTGTATCGCCTCCATCTTTTTGTTATTGACAGACCGTACAGCCTTTGATAACAGCTTGCCAACAACGTACGCCGCGCCCATGCGCAAAGGACTGGCATATTCTGTTTATGGGTTTACACTGATCTTTGTATCGTTTAGTATGGCGGGCACGGCATGGATTAACAAGCAGGCGCGGAATACGAAAGACAGCTTGTATATTTTTCTGACTTCTTCATTCCCTTTGTTCACGACCATGTACAAGTCTGTTTCTGAGATGACCGACCCGCAGATCATGCCGCGGATCATGCAGGACGGCTTATTTTTCGCAGGGGTTTTTTCGATGGGCATTGCCGTGGCGAAACATCAAAGTATGTTGGAACGCCGAACCGTGTTGCAGGAGCTTCCATTAACCCTGCTTTTTGTTACGGTTACTGTTGCTGTATTTTGCGTGGGTGGATTTTTAATTGACCTGCCTTTTTCTGCATTTGGGAATTTGTGTATATTATTGATTAGCACCTTGGGGTTGTATGATTTTACGCGCGAGGTCATTGACCGACGTAGAAGCCGCGAGAAAGAGGAGTTTCGGCGGAAATTGCGCACGGTGGATGGAGCCACGGGGGATAAATTTCAAAGGATGCTGCAAGATGGATTAAACTTGCTTTGCGAAACACTACACACGTCCAGCGGAGTGGTGGCGGTTCAGGCGCAGGGAAAAGCCCGGGTTCTGGCTGCCCGAAACTCGGTCGAAGTGGGAGGCGAACTTTTCCTCGAAGTGAAAGAGGATGAAGGGCAGTATCGGGCTGGTGGCGGCATTCCAAACATCGAGTGGATCTCGTCCATCTTTGAAGGGCAAAGGCAAATAGCGCTGGTGGGGATCGGGGTCTCTCAAGACAAGGTTGAATTTTCGAGTGGCGACCTGGAGTTGTTGGATGAATTTGCGAATCATGTTGGGGCGCTTGTTTCGCTTGCGAATCTTGTCGAAGAAAATCAACCTGCGGATGAAAATAGGCAATTAGACTCGGCGGCTGAAGATATGATGCAGACGTTGACGAGCGCAACCGAAACCGATCTGACGCCGCTGGTGGAGGATGCGCTGCGAAAGTTCCCCGACGTTGTGACGTTGGGGCAATCGCCATTGGTGGATATAGCAAATTTAGATGGACACACGCAGGTTGAACGCGGCAAACGGTTGCAGGAAATTCTTCGTCAGGCAGTGGATGCATTACGCCCAAGTGCGACGAGACCCGTGGATGTCATACCGCGCGCGTGGTATGCCTATATCATTTTGCATGATGCGTATTTGGAGGGGGCGCGAAATCGTGATGTGATGGCAAGGCTGTACATTTCTGAAGGGACGTTCAACCGCACCCGGCGGACTGCATTGCGCGGGGTGGCGCGTTGGGTGGTAGAGAAATTTGGAAGTGGGAGGCAATTTTCGGGGGTATAGCAAACAGGGCTATTGGTCCTTGTGCAGAAAAGTGGCGGTTTTTGGCAGTTTTTTTCCAGGTTTGGCTTGTATGATTCGGGTAGGAATTTCGCCGTAGCGTGTGAAATTACGCCATCATCCAAGGATAAAAAATATGCTGCGAAAAATTATTCTTTTCTTTCTTGCCATTGTAACGATCGGACAGGCAGCAATAAGCGTTGCCGTCATGAGTTGGTTAAGTCCCACGATTGAAGTGGAACAGGTGGAATATTTTATTGAACGTTCATCACGCAATGATATTTTGGTGGATAACCAAAATCAACTTTGGGCTTCCTACACATCACACATTGATATATATCAAAACGGGCAATTCGTCCGTAAATTTACGAGCGACGAGATCGGTTCGCAGCCCGACATGCTGGCACTTGGTCCTCAAGGCAAGGTTTGGAACATTCCGGGGGGCATTTCAGGCGGTATGTCCATGTTCGACGGTCAGTCATGGACATTTGTGAATGGTATTGAAGATGAGTTTGCAAGCGATGCCGCAGTAGACCGCCAGGGGAGGGTTTGGCTGGCAGCCGCAACAGCCGTTTATTTTTACGAAAACGGCAAGTGGCATAAATTCGACACATCCAACTCAAACATCATTACAGACGGTGCTAACACTATTACGGTGGATGCGAATGATCGCATTTGGATTGGAACCGAAAAGGGCGTTGCCTACTTTGATGGTCAGAATTGGCAAACCCCACCCGGGTCTCCTGCTGTCAGTGTCTATTCCCTTGCATTTGCACCAAACGGCAACTTATGGATGGGTAGCTTCTCTGACGGCTTATTTCACTTCGAAGGGACTACGTGGACTCGTTATCCAGTAAAAGCAAACGCCAAAAACCCAGAACGCTACGAAGCAGTAGAAGCGATTTTGACAGACAAACACGGAAGGGTTTGGGTGCATGTAGCAACCGACCAGTTTTATATCTTTGACGGGCAATCTAAAAAATATCTTGGCAGGGGTCCAACAGATCAGGTATGGAATATGTTCATTGCTCCAGATGGCTTCGTTTATATCGATGATTCTGACAAGGTGCATATCGTTTCACAAGACACTCGTCTGCTTGATAAATTCGAATATTCCATGAAAAATTTGTACGATGATGGTTTTATCGTATTTACAACTCTGTTCTTAGCCTGTGTATGGATTTTGACCGCCATACAGACGTGGGGAATGGGCGCAGGGATAGCCTTGGGGCTGGCAACGTATATCGTCGCTGCATTCTTTGATTTACATGGATATCTAAACCCCGGGTTCACAACAACGCTAACCGCCTTCACTGGAGGCATGTTTGGATACTTTTTGAAAGGATCAAAAACTCAAAGATCGGCGGTTATTGGAAGTCTGGTAGGTTATTTTTCAGGTGTATTGATCGTGTCATGCTGTTTTGGAGCGGTAGTTCTGTTCGCTCTTATGGGCAGATAATCAAGAACACAAAATTTTACAAGGAGACAAATATGAAAAAGTTTTTTGCAAACCTGGCAAAAGTAGTGGGCATCCTGCTGCTTGTCATCGTTATTGCCCTGGCTGGTTTTCTACGGTTTGGTAACTACCACCCCAAACCTGTGGAATCCGCAGCGGTAAGTTGCCCAGAAAATGCGCCTGTACTTGAAGCGGGGCAAAATGTAAAAATGCTTACGTGGAATGTACAAACCATGTCCTCCAAAAACTATGTCTTTTGGAGTGACCTGCCAAACGGTGACGGACCTGATGACAAGCCTTCGCAGGAGGACATCACTGCCACATTCGAAGAGACCGTGCGCGTCATTCGAGTTGAAAACCCGGATATCATTCTGATCCAGGAAATTGCCGACGGTGAAGAGCGCACTTATTCCGAAGATCAAATGGCGCGCCTGACCGAGATGTTGCCTGAATATCCGTGCTACACCTCGGTCTTCGATTGGAAGTCTGCTTTTGTGCCGCATCCACGCATTATGGGCAGTGTCGGCTGGAAGGTAGCGATCCTATCAAAATACAAGATCACTGAAGCGGAACGCATCCAACTTAGCACAGCGGATGGCGGTTTCGTAAATAACCAGTTCAAGATTCAGCCTGCAATATTGAAGGCAATGATGCCGACATCGGATGGCGGTCAATTCGCGGCGCTGACTTTACACCTTGACTTGTACGTCCCAGGCACGGACGCAAAGGACATTCAACTCGCAGAGACCGACAAAGTTTTGAGTGAACTCGATGCGGCTGGAATTCCCTGGGTTCTCGGCGGTGATTTCAACCTACTCCCGTTTGATGATGCCGCTTATCAACGCCTCGCCCCTGAACAGCAAAAATATTACAACCCTCAGAGTGAGATCAAATTCTTGACGGATAAATATCAGGTCATTCCAACCACTGAGGACACCAATGGGGCTGAGTTTGAAAAATGGCTCACCCGCTGGCCCAATGACCCATCCATTGAAGGACCCGACCGCACGCTGGATTATTTCTTCCTGCCGAATAATATCGAAATCGGCTCATACTCTGTGAGAATGGAAGACACCCTGCATATTTCGGATCATCTCCCTGTTGTAATCGAATTCCAAATCCCATAACCATTTGAATCGAGAAAGGTGGCAGTGACTACAATTTCCGCCGCCACCTTTCCATAAAACAAGAGAGTTGAATAATTTATTGGAGATATGATGACGAAAAAGATTCTTCTTTCTCTTTTTGGTTTCTTTATTGCAGTTCAGGCTGTCGGCATTTTTGCGTGGGGAGGTTATCTGCGCTCTATACAAAAACTGGAAATCCTATCGGATGATGTCCCAACAGAAATTCTGGTTGACTCAACAGATCAACTTTGGGTGAAACAGTGGGCGGCTGATCCTCAGGATACCAGGTGGGAGATTTACAAAAATGGGAATTTGGCACAGACCATCTATTTTAAGGATGAATTGAACTTCCCCGATCATATTGCAATAGACCCCCAGGGAAATTTATTTGGAATTCGGCAGATCGACAATTTAGGAATTCAGGTCGTGACGCATGATGGAACGTCCTGGAAAACACTGGCGGAATTTCCCAGGGATGATGTGGCATCTCTATTCTTTGCCGCAGGTTCCCGGGATGATATTTGGTTTGGGGGATACGAACTAATTCACTACGATGGTAATGAATGGCAAACCATCACATCCAATTCGCCCCTTCTGATCGAAGCGTTCTTTGTTGATAGCCGTAAACGTGCCTGGGTCGGCACATACAACGGTATAACCGTGATTGAAAATGGAAACTTTCAATCATTGCCGAATTCTGCTCTACCGGGAATTACTGTTTACTCATTCGCCGAAGGTATCGATGGAAAAATCTGGGCTGGCACGAACAACGGTGTATATTCCTTCGACGGATCACAGTGGACCTTATACAACGCCAAAATATCAGGCTTCGAATACTACGAGATTGAAGTGGATCCATCAAACCGCGTTTGGGTCCTCACCGACCATGGCGATTTGGCGGTTTTAGATGGCACAACAACCAAATATGTTTTTGGAAACAACGACAACCAGATTTATGATATTGAGATCGGGGCAGACGGCACACGTTATATCCTCCGGCAGGATGACATTGTCAAGCTTAATGCCGATGCACCGCTAATTAGCACGATCTCCGTAAAATTCTTATGGATGTCAAGAAGCGGTGTCTTTATCTACCTCAGCATGTTTCTGGTGATCGTCTGGATCGCACTCGCCTTAAACTCCTGGGGGATCGGGCTTGGGTCTGTACTGGGCGGAATTATTTTTTGGGGCTTTGAATCTTTATATCTGTTTGACATTCATTTCTTGTCTCCGCTTGGATATACCCCGCTTGGAAAGATCAACCCCGGCTTTGCGCTGACCCTATTTATATTTGTTGGCGGATTGATCGGTTATTTTTTCAAGCGCAAAGGATCGAGGCATGCCGACATAATCGGCAGTGGCATTGGCTGCCTTGGCGGGGGCACCATTGTGGCATGCATCATTACTTTTTTTATAGTAGCCGCACAATAATGCCATATTTTTTTCATGAAAACAAATGGATGAATGACGACTGAATATCTTGCCGAAGAAACAAGAAAAACTCAACCGGACTGCCGGTAAAGAATTCAAATACTGGAGAGATGATGATAAAGAAAATTTTTCTTGCTCTGTTTGGCTTGTTCATTATTGCCCAAGCGATTGGTAGTTTTGCATGGGGAAGTTATCTCCGCTCACAGGTAAAACCGGAGCTGATATCTGAAGAATTTCCGTCAAAGATTTTAGTTGATTCAAAAGATCAACTTTGGATTCAGCCCTGGGCAGATTCGAACTCTCAGGACGCAAGATGGGAGGTATATAAAGATGGAAATTTGACGCAAACCTTCAATATTAAGAACGAACCGAATTTCCCATCTCAAATTGTAATGGATACTCAAGGGAACTTGTTTGGCGTGTTAGAGATTGGAAGTTCAGAAATTCGGGTTATGACAAATGAAGGCACATCCTGGAACGAATTGACAACATTTACTCGCGAGTATGCTCCACCTGTCAATGCCTTTGCTGCAGGTTCACGGGATGACATCTGGATCGGGGGAATTGGCGAATTAATTCATTACGACGGAAGTAAATGGCAAACATTTACATCCGATAATTCCCCCCTGCCCAGCGCATGGATATACACGCTCTTTGTAGACAGTCAGAAACGCCTATGGATCGGCACGGGTGACGGCATAGCCATGATCGACAATGGAAATTTTCAACCACTGCCAGACTCCACCCCCAGAAGTGGCATAACCTATTCATTCGCCGAGAGCAGCGATGGCACAATTTGGGCAGGTGGAAATGGAGGGATGTATTCTTACGACGGCTCTCAATGGAGTACATACAACAGTGAAAATTCAAAATTGCGCGGTAAACAAATCAACGATATTGAGGTGGATTCGTCCAACCGTGTTTGGGCGCTGCCTGCCGAGGGCGGCGTGCTATCAGTGTGGGATGGCACGACGATGAGATATATGTTTGGCGAACCTGGCAATCTGATTAGAGATATTGAGATCGGACCAGATGGTAATCTTTACATGATGCGAACAGATGATGTCAGTATGCTAAGAACAGATATTCCGCTTATCGATCCGATCACTCTAAAGTTCCTATGGCTTTTGAATAATGGAATTTTTATTTACCTCAGTATCTTTCTTGTGACCATCTGGATCGCTCTCGCCATGAATTCATGGGGAGTTGGTCTCGGACCAGCGCTGGGCGGGCTTATTTTCTGGGGGCTCGAGGCTTTCTACCTGTTTGACATCAATGGCGTTCCATTAGGATACATCAACCCCGGTTTTACAATTACTATTATTACATTCCTTGGCGGGCTGATCGGTTATTTCTTCAAACGCAGAGGTACAAAACACGCAGACTTAATCGGCGGCGGTATTGGGTGTGTTAGCGGTGGAATACTGACTATATGTGTGCTCATTGCTTTCGTAATGTTAGCCATAGCAACAGGAGCGTAATGGCGACATAAAAACAGCAACAACGGCACCAGATGTTTTGAACGTTTCGAAAAATTCAAGACCAGTAGTTGGTTACTTTCAGTATCTAAACTTCCTGCGGCTATATAAGGATAAAATCCGATATAGCCGCAGTTTACCCACATCACATTTGCCAGAAATTTTCGTCAAGAGAAAGTGTGTAATTTGTGTGACACGCGGCACTTCCGAAATCCCGCCAGATTATATATAATATACAATCATGGCGTCAATACCAATAAAAGAACTCACCCACAAACCCCTAAAAGAAGAAATCTACGATGCACTGCACCGGCAGATCATTGCGGGCAAGTATGCTCCAGGTGACTGGCTGAGGCAGGAGGAGATCGCCAGCCAGATGGGAGTAAGCATGACGCCTGTGCGGGAGGCATTGGATCTTTTGGTTGCCAAAGGCATTGCAGAACGTGTGCCCTATCGCGGTGTACGCGTGCGCGAAATGTCTGAAAAGGATGTGGTGGAAGCCTACGGAATGCGTCTGTTCCTGGAAGCAATGATCGCAAAAGAAGCGGCGTTGAACATCACTCTTGAGCAAATCGAAAATCTTGAAGCGATCATGGACGAAATGGACCGGCATGTTGAGTTGAGCGAAATGCCGCAGGAACGACGACTGAGTCGTGAGTTCCATGCTTCAATTGCTGATGCTTCAGGGAATAACTTGTTGATCCAGTTGTATGCCATCGTCTCCAACGCGTTCCCGGACTGGCTGCTGTACGAAGCGCTTTATCGCAAGCCGGAACTGGTTTCAGGCAGTGTGGCGCAAACTCATGATGAACACGCTGCCATTTTGAATGCATTCAAAAAACACGACCCAGACCTGGCTGTAAAGGTTTCACTTGAGCATGTGATGGAATCAGGCAAATGGCTGGAATTGTATCGTAATATCCCAGCCAAGTCATTGAGAGAAAAAGAAAAACAAGTTTCGCACTTGATCAAAAAAACAAAGTAATCAGGAGGCAGTATGTCGGAAGATATCGAGAAATTATACAAGGATATGGCGCAAAGCATCATAGACGGGGACTCAGATGTTTCTGTTGAACTTGCACAAAAGGCGATCGCAATTAATATGCCGCCTTTGGATGCCATCACCAAAGGATTCGTGGTGGGCGTCAATTACATCGGTGATCAGTTCGGCGCGGGTGAAGCCTTTTTGCCTGAGTTGGTAATGGCTGGCGAAGCGATGAAAGCCGCTGTCGCCACGCTCGAACCGGAATTGCTCAAACTCGGTGAAGCCCGCGAAACCATGGGCAAAGTTGTGCTTGCCACCGTTGAAGGTGACATCCATGAGATCGGCAAGACGCTCGTCGGAACAATGCTGAGCGCCTCCGGTTTTGAAGTGACCGACCTCGGCGTGGACCAACCCGCAGAGAAGATCATCGGCAAGGCATTGGAATGGAATGCTGACATTATCGGTCTGAGCGCATTGCTCACCACCACAATGGTACGTCAGCGCGAGTTGATCGAAGAATTGGATAAAGAAAACCTGCGCCCGCGCATCAAAGTGATGGTCGGCGGCGCGCCGATCACCCGTGATTGGGCGACCAAGATCAAAGCGGATGGCACCTCGGAAGATGCCGTCGGTGCGGTGGCATTGGCGAAACAGTTGGTTGGAAAAGCGTAATATCGTCATTGCGAGCCGCGCTCTTGCCTTTCGCGGCGAAGCAATCTCATTATCAATCCTGAGATTGCTTCGGGCTCCGCCCTCGCAATGACAAAAGACAACTCAGAGAAGAGAGAGGCATAGCCTGGGAGGGCTTTATGTCTCATAAAAAGATCAAGACCATCAGCGATCCCAAGATAAAACTTGAGGTACTGCCAAAAGAAGAAGTCGTAAAGATTCACGAAGCGACACTGCACATCATCGAAAATGTCGGCATCTGCTTCCCTTCAAATCGTGCTCTCGACCTCTGGGAAGCCGTCGGCGCAGACGTAGACCGCGAGAAGAAGATCGTCAAGGTCAAGCCGTATCTCATTGAAGATGCGCTGAAGCAATGCCCGCCCAAGTACGTGCTCGCGGCGCGCGACCCACAGCAAGATTTACCTCTCGACGGCAATCACGTCTGCCTCGGCACGGATGGATGCGGCGTGGAAGTCATCGACATCCACACTGGCGAGAAGCGCACCACGGAGTTGCAGGATGTGCGCGACATCTCCAGAGTTGCCGACGCCACCGAAGAAGTTGCATTCCATTGGGTGCCCGTCTCCGCGCAAGATATGCCTTCAGAAGCGCGCGGGCTGCATGAACTCAAAGCCGTTTGGGAGAACTCCACCAAACACGTGCAGACCGAGTCCATTTACAACGTGGAAGAAGCCAAAGCTTCGATGGAAATGCTGGAGATCCTGGCAGGCAGCAAGGATAAGCTACGCGAACGCCCAATTCTCTCTTTGATGCAGTGCACAGCGCCTCCACTCGGGCACGACGGTGGCTCGCTCGACGCAGCCTTGATGGCCGCTGAATACGGAGTGCCGACTGGCTTCATGACCATGTCCTCCTGCCTCACCACAGGACCGGCAACCATGGCTGGGACTCTCGCCGTCGGCAACGCAGAAGTGATCGCCGCCACCGCCCTGCTGCAACTGGCATATCCCGGCACGCCCGTCTTTTATGCCGCAGCTCTAACTGCTACTGACCCGCGCTCTGGCGCTTACACTGGCGGCGGACCGGAAGACTTCCTCTTTGGCGCCGCAGTCAACGCACTTTCAGATTTTTATAACATTCCACTCTCGATGGGTTCCTTCGCTACTGGAGCAAAAGAGCCCAACTGGCAAGCCGGGCTCGAAGGCGGACTCTCGACCTTCATGGCAAGTGTGGTCATGTCTGATATGCTTTTAGGTTGCGGATTTTTACACGGCAGCCGCATCTGGTCCTACGCAGAGATGATGATGGACTGCGAGATCTTCTCCATCATCTACAAAATGATGCAAGGCATCGTTGTGGACGAAGAAACACTGGCAATGGACGCCATCGCCGCGGTCGGACCCGGCGGTCACTTCCTGGCACAGAAGCACACCCGCAAGCACACCCGCGACTTGTTCATGCCGCAATTCTTAGATCGCCGTCCGTATACGATGTGGGAAGATAAAAAGGATGATGCAAGAGATTGGGCAACTGCCAAGGCAAAAAAGATATTGAAAGAACATCAGCCCGATCCGCTGGATGAAAAGATAAGTTTGGAGTTCGAAAGAATTATCAAGTCGGTAGAAAAGAAATAACAAGAAATGAGAAACGAGTAACGAGGCATGAGAAAACTCATTTCTTTTCCCTCGTTGCTCGTTTCTATTCTCTTCGTCAAAGAGAATTTAATTCCACTTATTAGAGGTGTCATATGAGACCAAAGTTAACCCTGCTCAGCGACTACATCATTGCCCGTATTCTGGCAGAGGCGTATGAATTGCTTCTGCGCCCTGGCATCAAGGTACAGAATGAAGAAGCACGTGCCCTGCTGCGAAACGAAGGTGTGGTAATAGACCCCGAAACAAATGTCGCACAAATCCCTGCATCGCTCGTCCAACGCGCTCTGGAAAGTGTGCCGCGTGAGTTCTACCTGTACGACTATCACGGCAACCCCACCGTCCACTACGGCGGCGACTCGGTTCACTTCGACCCGGGTTCGTCCGGCATCACCATGCTCAACCCCGATACCCTTGAGCATGACACGACTGAAACCGAACACCTCATCCGCCTATTGAAGGTCGCGGAACAGATTCCCCAATACGACGCGCAATCTACCGCCGTGATCTGTCATGATGTTCCCAAAGACATTCAAGATTCCTATCGCCTGTATCTGGCGCTGCTCTATTCCAAGAAACCCATCGTCACCGGCGCATTCACCAACAAAACCGTGCAAGAGATGATCGACATGCTCGCATTGTTTGCGGGTGATGCAAAGGAAGCCCGAGAAAAACCTCGCGCCATCTTCGATGTCTGCCCAGCTCCACCGCTCATTTGGAGCAACTTCGGCGCAGGAAATCTCATTGCACTGGCGCGTGCCGGCATCCCAGCAGAGATCGTGTCCGTTCCACTCTCGGGTGCGGCGGCTCCCGTCACCATGCTTGGGACGGTCACACAGCACACAGCAGAATGTCTGGCGGGCATCACCATTCACCAACTGGCACATCCCGGCTCGCCCATCGTTTGGGGCGGCGCGGCAGCCATCTTCGACATGAAAAAAGGCGCCACCCCCATGGGTGCGATCGAAACTGCCATGCTCGATTGTTCTTATGCCCAAGTGGCAAAGACTCTCGGCATGCCCACTCACACCTACCTCGGTGCCACCGACTCTAAACTGGTCGATGCGCAAGCCGGGCTCGAGAGCGGCATCACCGCCATGGTCGGCGCGCTCAGTGGAATCAATATGATCTCCGGCTCCGGCATGTTGGACTTCCTTGCCTGTCACAGCGCCGAGAAGCTCGTCATCGATGCGGAAGGCATCGCCATGGCAAAGCGCATGGTCAAGGGTGTCCAGCAACACACCGACACCCTCGCCACCGGCTTCTACGATGACAAGATCAACTTCAAAGGCGGCGACTTCCTCAAACAAAAGATCACCATGCAACTCTTCCGTGAGGAACAGCACCTGCCCAGTGACATCATTGACCGTAACTCGACCCGCCAGTGGAAGGAGTCTGGCTCGCTGGATGCCTTCGGCAGAGCCAAACTGCGCGTGAAGGAATTGCTCGCCTCCTATACCCGCCCAGAACTGGATTCTGACCAGATGGCTCGTCTCCACTCGTACATGCGTGACCTTGCAAAGAAAGCCGGTCTTGAAGAATTACCAACACTGGAAGATTTGGAAACACCATAAACTGTTAGTCAACACGCCTCACCCATAAAGGAACTAGTATTCGCCTGATGCAAACAATCGATCAACTCTTGCGTATTCCATATGTAGACTCTGGTTTACCCTATACCATCTCCCCCATCGAAGATCGGGTCATTTTCTCATGGAACAAGACCGGGCGTTGGGAATTATGGCAATCCCTGAACGGTGAAGCGCCCTCTCCCTTATCACTAAAAATAGACGGCGCTCAATTCGCTCCCAAGTTCTCTTCAGATGGTTCCAAACTTGCCTTTGCACTCGATCTGGACGGTAGCGAGTCGTACCATATTGCCATTCACGATTTCAAAACCGATACAACCACCGACCTGACCTCGGATATTCTTTACGCACACCAGCCAAATATCAGTTGGTCGCCGGATGGGCAATTGCTAGCTGTACTTTCTGAAGCCAAGGGGCAGTTTGCTCTTTTTATTCTGCCCCTTGATGGAAGCGGCGAACATATGATCCGCAACATCTTCCATCCATGCTGGGATGCAGCCTGGTCGCCAGATGGGCTGTGGATCGCGGTTGAGTCTGAGGCGGCAGCGAGTGACCGCAGTATTCACATCGTGCCGGTGGGACGTCATAAAGGCAAGGTTCGAACAGTTCAACTGATGTGGGAAGGCAAGGCATTAAATGCTCAGCACCCTGCCTGGTCGCCTGATTCCAAATTCCTTGCTTTCTCTGCTGAAGTGGACGAATGGCATGATATTGGCTTGTTCAATATTGAAACACAGGAAATCACTTGGGTCGATCAGTCTGCTGGGGATAAGACTCAGCCGGTGTGGTCGCGAAGCGGAGAAGGTATCGGCTGGGTACAGGCGGAGGGCGCAAAGACCAGGTTTCAGTTTAAGGAAAGAGGCGCGGAACCTCGTCCAATAAAAGTTGGCGATGGGCTGCATTCTTTTCCGCAATTCACAGCGGATGGAGTCATCCTGTTGTATGAAGATGTGAATCGCCCGACGGATCTGTG
This sequence comes from Anaerolineae bacterium, assembly GCA_017303735.1. Next base: position 14,170 of record JAFLCF010000021.1, on the reverse strand, counting down.
GAAGGTGGATCTTGAAAATGGGAAGGCTCAGCAACTAACGAAATCAATTGATGCGACGTTGAATTTTAAACAGCCGGAAGAAGTTTGGTATACCGGCATGGACGGCGTACAGATTCCGGCATTGCTATATCGCGGTGACGGCAGGCAGGCGGTGATCGATATTCATGGCGGACCGAACTGGCATTTTTCGTTTATGTGGAATCCGTTAATGAGTTATATGGCATCGCAAGGTTGGACGGTCCTTGCGCCAAACTATCGCGGCTCGACGGGATACGGCAAGAAGTGGCAAAACGCTAGCCGGTACGATATGGGCGGCGTAGACACCGATGATTGCGCTGCGGGCGTAAAGTATTTGATCGAGAGTGGGCTTGCCGATGTAAATAAGATCGCAGTAACAGGGCGAAGCCACGGCGGGTATTTGACGATGACCTGCCTGACTTCGTATCCCGATCTGTTTGCAGGTGGTTCGGCAGTGGTTCCATTCCTGAACTGGGTCAAGTCACATAAAAATTCACGCGAAGACCTTCAACATTGGAACATTGAGAACATGGGCGACCCGGAGGAGAACAAAGATTTGTGGATCGCCCGCTCGCCGTATTTCTTTTTGGACAAGGTCAACGCGCCCGTGCAAATGATCTGCGGAGGGAATGATCCGCGCTGCCCGGCTTCAGAGTCAACGGATGCATATGATGAGTTAAAGAAGTTGGGCAAAGAAGTAGAATTGCATCTGTATGAAGATGAAGGGCATTCCTTCTTGAAGATCGAGAATGTAGTCGATGCCGAAGTGAAACGGTTGGAGTTTTTAGCGAAAGTTCTGGACGACGGACGATAGACCACAGACGATGGACGATCTTATGGTCAATGGTCTATCGTCCATGGTCAGATATCTTAAAGAGGAGAGTACATGGAGCCACTTAAGTTTTTATCAGACGCAGATGTACAAGCCATGCACGAAGCCACGTTAAAAGTGATGAGCGAGATCGGCATCATTTGGACGCATAAACCCAGCCTGGATGTTTTGCTGCAAGCCGGTTGTACTATGAACGGTAACCGGGTTTGCATGCCCGCCGACCTGGTAATGGACTCTGTCGCCAAGGCAAATAAACGTCCGAAGATCCGCGGACGTAATGGCACAGTCAACGAGTTGGGTGGCGGGACTTTATTTTTCCACAACCTCGGCGGCGCACGCGATGTCTTCGATGCGCGTACGGGGACACATCACGCCGCCACGAATGAAGATTGCATCAACGCCACCCGCGTCTTGGATGCGCTTCCGAATTGCAACAACGTCACACCGTTCTTTACCCCGCCAGATGTTTCCAATGAGTTGATGGCGCTGCACATGTTCCGCCATGCTTTATCGAATACGGTCAAGCCTGTGCAAGGACCGGGCATTCAATTCGGGCACGAGGTCAAATACGCGGTCGAGATGGCGGCTGTCCTTGGTATTGAACCGCATGAAATCACGCTCTCGCTCTCGCCCGTCAGCCCGTTGACCATGCACGACATCGCCGCACAAGCCATCATGGATATGGCAAAGGCGGGTGTCATTCACGCTAATCTGCCTGCGCCCACTGGTGGCGCTACATCGCCTATGACGATCACAGGCAGCCTTGTTCAACAAAGCGCCGAGACGCTCGCTCCGCTTGTTTTGGCACAGATTCTCAACCCCGGCAGTGGAGTAGTGTACTGCGGGCGATTGGGCATGCTGGAGCCGCGCACAGGGCTGATCTGGGGCGGCGTGGAGCTGGGCATCTCCTCGGCGGCGACCGTTCAACTTGGGCATTATTACGGGTTCGCGGTAAACGTCTATGGATTTTCAACCAACGCCCACACACTCGATGCCCAAAACGCCTTTGAACGCGGACTCAACGCCTCTCTCCCCGCTCTGGCTGGAGCCGATGAACTCTCAGGCATTGGCGAAATGGAAGCCGGTGTGATGGGCTCCTTCGCTCAAATGGTGCTGGATAATGAATTGGCAAAAAGCGTGCATCGCCAGCGCCAGGGCTTGTCCGCGGATGCAGAGCACTTGGCGGTTGAGATCATTGGTAATGTGATGGACTCCAATCGTAATTACCTTGCCAGCAAACACACTCTCAAACATTTACGCGCCGGTGAAATGGCGTTGACCAAACTCGCCGAACGAAATTCCTGGGACACCTGGGAAGATAAAATGGGACGCAAACAAATGGCAGATCATGCCATTGATGAAGCCGAGCGCATCTTGCGCGAACACCAAGTGCCCCCGTTGGAAGCAGCGCAGGAAGCCGAGTTGGATAAGATCCTTGCGGCAGCAGAACGCGAAACGACGAAAAAGAAATAGATAAGTAAATAGAAAACAAGTACACAGGTAAGATTACTTGTCTACTTGTGTACCTGTATACAACTCCCTGTATACTTATCAATAGGAGAATAAACAATGATCAAACAAGCACATGCAATTTCAGAAGACATCATCGAATGGCGGCGTGATTTTCACATGCACCCTGAAACAGGTTTTGACCTGCATCGCACCGCAGCGATCGTGGCAGATGAACTTGAAAAGATGGGGTACAAAGTAAAGCGCGGGGTGGGCAAAACAGGCGTCGTAGCGGAGATAGGCGAAGGCGGCAAGCTGGTCGCCATCCGTGCCGATATGGATGCCCTTCCGATCTTTGAACAGAACGAGACCGAATACGTCTCGCAGAATGAAGGCAAAATGCATGCCTGCGGGCACGACTCGCATACAGCCATGGCATTGGGTGCGGCAAAGATCCTGGCAAAAGAAAAACTGAACGGGCGCGTGCGCTTCCTGTTTCAACCTTGCGAAGAGACGGCAGACGAAGAAGGCAAGAGCGGCGCTCAACGCATGTACGCCGAAGGTGCCACAGAAGGCGTGGACTTTGTCATCGCCCAACATGTAGACCCAAGCCACCCGGTCGGAACCATCACCATCAATGAAGGTCCGAGCGGCGGCGGCGTGACTTCATGGAAGGCGACCATCTATGGCAAGGGCGGGCATGGAGCTTATCCACATGCCTCCAATGATCCGTTCGTGATGCTGGCGCATGTCATAATGGGTGTCAACTCGATCATCTCACGCAGACTTGATCCGTTTGAACCGGCGGTCATCAGCATTGGCGCAGTCAACGGCGGTTTTGCTGAGAACGTCATCCCCGATAAAGTGGAAATGATCGGAACCATCCGCTTTACCTCGTTGGATATTGAAAAGCAAATTCGCGCAGAACTGACGAAGGTATTCGAGATCGTCAAAGTTTTGGGCGGTGAATACAAACTAGACTTTCTCTTCGGCGGAATGCCGATTATGAATGATAAATTCGTCTCCGAAACGATTGCCGCTGTTGGCAAAGACCTGCTCGGAGAAGGTAAAGTCCTCCCAATGGACAAGACCCTCGGCGCAGAAGATTTCCCTGAATTCTTGCGCGATGCGCCCGGTGCCATGTACATGCTTGGTGTGAGAATCGAAGACCGCCCATTATACGAACTGCATCACCCAAAATTCGATCTCGATGAACGCGCCCTTCCAATTGGAACTGCGCTGCTGGCAGAGACGGCACTACGATTCTTAAAAGCATAGATACATCAGTGAAATGAATCCGATCCAAACCCTTCTCAACGATCAGCGCATCGCCATTATTGACGGTGCAATGGCAACCGAGCTTGAAGCGCGCGGCTGCGACCTGAACGATGATCTTTGGTCAGCACGCGTGTTAATGGAGCAGCCCGAGCTCATCCGCGCGGTGCATCTTGATTATTTCAACAGCGGCGCGGACATTGCCATCACAGCCAGTTATCAAGCCACGGTAGATGGTTTTGCAAAACGCGGGCTCAATCGCGAGCAAGCATTAGACCTCATGAAAAAGTCTGTGCGGCTGGCACAAGAAGCGCGGGATGAGTTTTGGGCGAAAGAAGAAAACCGTGCCGGGCGTGTACGTCCGCTCATTGCCGGTTCGGTTGGTCCGTACGGCGCTTATCTTGCCGATGGCTCGGAATATCGCGGCGACTACAACTTGACTGAGGATGAACTGATCGCGTTTCATCGTCCACGCATTGAAGCGCTCATCGCCTCAGGCGCGGACCTCCTAGCCTGCGAGACCATCCCATGCGGGATCGAAGCCCGGGCTTTGATCCGCCTACTTGCTGAATTCCCGAATTCAGTTGCATGGTTTACCTTCACCGCCAAAGACGGTGAGGATATCAGCAATGGCGAGCGCATCGCAGATATCGCTGCATTTCTTGATAAGCAACCCCAAGCCGCAGCGATCGGCATCAATTGCACCTCGCCTTTGCATATCTCTTCGTTGGTGCGTGAGATCAAGAAGAATTCAAGCAAGCCCATCATTGTCTACCCGAATTCCGGTGAGCACTATAATGCGGTCACCAATACATGGCATGGTGAAACTTCCAGCGATAAATTCGGACTGCAATCCAAAGAATGGTATGAGGCAGGCGCCACCCTCATTGGCGGATGTTGCCGCACCTCACCAGGTCACATTCACGAAGTGAGCAATTGGGCAAGGAAGTAAATCCTTCTCTTAACTTTTACTGATGTAAACCATGTATAAAGAGGCAGTAATAGACTGCCTCTTTTTGTTTTCTATATTACAAGTACATGAAAAGATTTACTAAGGAGAAATTATGAAGAAAACCTTATTGGTATTCTTGGCAATGTCGCTAGCGGTGACTGCCTGTACAACCGTTGAAGCAGCTCCTTTACCTACCAACACCCACATCCCAGCTACAGATACGCCCACACAAACGTCCACGCCCGAACCGACCGCGACATTTACACCCGCGCCAACGGCTACTCCTGTTCCGCACCCCATGAGCATCGTCGCATTGAGGAATCAGGAATACCCCGGCAGTGCGGTCACTGTTGTGAAAGAATTAGACCGCGGCGTTAATTATCGTCGTTATTATGTTTATTATCTTTCAGAGGGGTATAAAATCTATGCTTTGCTTACCATTCCAAATGGTGAGAAGCCCGAAGGCGGCTTCCCAGCCATCGTCTTCAACCATGGCTACATCCCACCTGATGTGTATAAAACTACCGAACGGTACAACGCCTATGTGGATCAACTCGCCCGCGCTGGCTACGTGGTCTTCCGCATCGACTATCGTGGGCACGACCAGTCTGAAGGTCCTGCCAGCGGCGCTTACGGCGACCCAGGCTATCAAGTGGATGTGATGAACGCTGTGGCTTCGATCAAGCAACATCCAGATGTAAACCCGGAAAAGATCGGCATGTGGGGTCATTCCATGGGCGGATACTTAACCCTGCGAGCCATGACCATTTCCAGCGACATCAAAGCCGGTGTGATCTGGGCAGGCGTGGTCGCCTCCTATCCGGACCTGTTGTATAACTGGCGGCGAACAGGCGCTTTCACCCCGTCACCTAGCTCCACTGGGCGAGGCTGGCGCTCGACATGGATCGAGCAATACGGCACCCCTGAAGAGAACCCAGCCTTTTGGGACTCTGTTTCAGCCACATCCTATCTCGCAGATCTTTCTGGACCCATCGAGTTACATCACGGCACCGCTGATGATGATGTACCCGTAGAGTTCTCCATTCGGCTGGCAGAGTTAGGAAGACAATATGGGCAGATCGTTAATTTGTATACCTACGATGGCGACAATCATAATATTTCAAAATATTTTACCCAAGCGATGAATCAGACCATCGCGTTCTTTGATATTTATTTGAAGTAATAATGACGATGGACGATAGACCATGGTCTATCGTCCATCGTCTATCGTCAAAACGATTTACTTATCAAAATGCAGGATCACTAGATTCCCGTCAAAGAACTTGGCAATTTGTTCAGGGATATTACCCAGGGTATCCTGCACGCGCTTACGAGAGCCAAATCCAGGCAAAATAATGAAATCGCTAACGGCTTCGTGCTCAAGGTTTTCTGGTTTGAGTTGATTCGTGATCGTTTCCAACTCCCATTTCTGCTCTGGCTCCAGCGCAGCAAATAAGGCTTCAAATGTTTGAACGTAACCTTTATCAGCACGGACGAGCAATGGCACGTTGAGCGCCTTGGCAATCGCGAGATTGGCTTCAAGCATACGGCGTAATGCAATCGGCGGGACGGCTTTGGCTGGGACGATAAAGATCACACGTTGCATGCTGTTTAGGGGTAGAGATATTTTTCCAGCCACTACGGGCGTATCAGAACCCCAAATCACTTCATCCAACACAGAGCCGAGCACGCTTTCACGGAAAGTCCGCTTGCCACGCCAGCCCATGACAATGAGAGAGGCATTCTCTTCATTGGCTGTGTGCAAAATACCCTGTGCATGAGTCGCGGCGAGGCGTGGGATCAGTTCGAGTTCAGATTCGGGGTCGTGCAGATTTTCGTTGACCTTTCCTAACAATTCTTTGTGCATCATTAAACTGTTATGCTCGTTTGGTCCCATATCTTTGGCAACGCTGACGGCAAGCACTTTTCCTTTGGAACTACGGGCAAGCAGGCTCGCAAGCCCAACTAAATTCCCAGAATTCGCCTCCGAAACAGGGACGAGAATCCGCCCGAAGAGTGGAGTCTGCTCATCGTCGGCGGAGGCAGTTTGAAGGTCAGAGGCGAAGCGTTGGACGATGAGAGGCGAAGTGATCGAAGTGAGGAGAATCATCAAGATGGCTGCATTGAACAGCGTAGAGTCAAACAGTCCAGTTTCCAAACCAATGACGAGAGTTGGGATGATGACCGCGGCTTGCGCATGGGATAAGCCGTAGACGGTCCAGAATTCGGCTTTGGTGTATTTGTAAATTTTAGAGGTGAGCCACGCCGCGACGAATTTGGAGACGTAGGCAACCACGGTAACGCCACCCGCGACGATGATGGTTTCGGGACTTTTGAGAAATGTCAATGGATCGGTGATGAGACCGCTATAAAGCAAAAAGACGGGAATAAAAAATGACTCGCCGATGAAGAGCACATGCCCCGCCACGGGACTGTGACGCGGAAGCATGGAGTTAACCGCCAAGCCCGCGAGAAAAGCACCAACGACTTCATGCACGCCGATCACTTCAGCAAAGAAAGCTGCGACAAAAAGCGCCACAATCACAAATTGAAATTCAACTGCACGCCCGGTAAGTTTTTGAAACACAAGTTTGCCGAAACGCGGTAAGCCAAAAATGATGGCGGCAGTAAAGAGAGCAAGCAAGACAAATAATTGCGCGAAGTAGCCAAAAGACAGACCGCCTTTATCGGCACCGAGGACGACCGCCAGCACAATGAATGCACCAATATCTGTGAGCACGGTTGCGCCCGTGGTGACTGCCACAGCTTCGTTGCGGGTGACGCCCAGTTTGGTAAGAATGGGAAAGGCAATGAGTGTGTGAGAGGCGAAAGCGGAACCGAGCAGGATCATGCCAAGCCAATCAAGCCCAAGGAAGTAGCCCAACCCCATCCCCATTAGCTGTGGAAAGGTGAAAGTGATGAGACCAAACACCAACGCCCGCGCGCGGACTTTCATGAACTGGTTAATATCCACTTCGAGACCGGCGCTGAACATGAGGTAGACCAAGCCAATGGTCGAAAGGAATTGGATGCGGTCGTTATCTTCGAGAAAGCCAAAGCCATGCGGACCGATGAGCATGCCACCGATAATGATGCCAATGATGCCGGGGAGTTTCAACCGTTCTGAGATCAGCGGCGTGATGAGGATGATTGCCATCACGATCAGGAAAAAGCCTACAGGTTTGGCAAAGAGTTCTTCAAGCATAAGAGTCCTTTGGAAAGAGATTGGTAGTTGGTGATTAACAGATCAATTTTAATTGAGGTTGTCTTTTACAGGAACAAAAGACACATCCCCCAATATTCTCAGGGTTTATTTCGTTGGGTCGAATTTCTCCATCCAACGAGATGGGTCGCCTAATTCGGTGAAGCCGAATTGCTTGTACAGCCCATGCGCGTCGTAGGTAAGCAGACACCAGCGTTTTAAGTCTTGCAGGTCAGAGTGCGCCATCACACATTCCATCATCCATTTACCAAGGGAATGTCCACGATATTCTTCGTGAATGAAAACGTCGCAAAGGTAGGCAAAGACGGCACGGTCTGTCACCACGCGGGCAAAGCCGATTTGTTTGTTACCATCATAAACCCCAAAGTTGAGCGAGTTTTGAATCGACCTTTCGATCACGCCCCGCGGACGCTTATCTGCCCAGTAGGCACGGGAAAGAAATTCACAAATCGCGTCCAAATCCAGCCTGGCAATATCATCTGAAATTACGAATTGCTCTCGTTTATATTCCATACGAATATTTTATCAGCCAGAAATCAAATAAGGTAAACTTGGAAAAAAAACTTTCATCTTCCTTCTTTCATTACTACCACGCACCACTTTCTACTCTCCATGGAGCAAACTCATGCGCCTCACCAACCTCATCACCGCTGTTGACCTGCACGCCTGCGGCGAACCCGGTCGCGTCATCACCGGCGGCGTGCTCGACGTGCCCGGCAAAACGATGTTCGAGAAAATGAAATATATGGAAAAGAATCTCGACGACCTACGTCTGCGCATGTTGCGCGAGCCGCGCGGCTATCCTGCGCTGTGCTGCAACGTCATCATGCCGCCTACACATCCCGATGCCGCCGCGGGTTTCATCATTATGGAACAAACCGAATATCCGCCCATGTCTGGCACGAATACGATCTGTGTGGCAACGACACTGCTCGAGACAGGCATGATTCCCATGCAAGAACCCGTCACCGAGTTTATGCTTGAAGCGCCCGCCGGGCTGGTCGGCATCCGCGCCGAGTGTAAAGATGGCAAGGTTACTCAGGTTACTTTCAAGAACGTCCCTGCTTTTGCCGTGCATCTCGACCTCAATGTCGAAGTACCCACACTTGGCACCGTCAAAGTGGATGTGGCTTGGGGTGGCATGTTCTATGCGATTGCAGATGCTTCGCAATTCGGTTTGCAACTCACCCCCGACGAAGGTAGAGACATCACCCGCATCACCGAGATGGTCAAAACCGCCACAGCAGAGCAATACCCGGTTGTGCATCCTGATAACCCGGAGATCACCGGTCCAACCATCGGGCAGCTTTCTGCGCCGCCTGTGCATCCGCAGGCGCATCGCAAAAATGTTGTCACCGTCTCAACCGGAAAAATTGACTGGAATAAACCATCTACTTGGGCAGGCGTGATAGACCGCTCACCCTGCGGCACAGGCACATGTGCAAAAATGGCAACGCTATACGCACGCGGTCAACTTGGCTTGAATCAAGATTTCATCCACGAAGGCATTCTCGGCACGCTCTTCACCGGTCGGCTCATCGAAGAGACACAGGTTGGTCCATACAAAGCCGTTGTTCCCACCATCGGCGGCACGGCGTGGATTACGGGCATCAATCAATTCATAGTTGATCCCAGCGACCCATTCCCGAATGGATTTACAGTTGGCGATATTTGGTAAATAGACGATAGACCATTGACCAAGGAACTCATATGCTCATTCTCTCCCGCAAAGAAGTAGAAGAACTGCTCGACCCGCAAGAACTACTCTCCGCTCTTGAAAATGGTTTCAAGGCATTGAGCGCCGGTCAACTCAATGTGCCGCCGCGCAATCAGGCAATTGCACCCAAAGGTATTTTAGTAGGCATGCCTGCTTATATGCCAGGTCAACTCATGTCTGTTAAACTTGTCACTGTCTTTCACGAGAACAAAACCGTCCCTGCACACCAAGCCACGATCACCCTCTTCGACTCTGAAACCGGCACTCCCTTGGCATTCATGGATGGCGAACACATCACCGCCATGCGTACCGCCGCTGGAGCCATTCTTTCCATCAAACATCTGGCACGCAAAAACAGCAAACGGCTCGCCATTATTGGTGCAGGCGTATTAGGAGATGCCCATTTAAGGATGATCGGGACTCTGAGTGGAATCGATGAGATTTTTATCGCTTCCAAAAATTTTGCCAACGCCCAAGCCTTGGCACTGCGCGCTTCAAACGCCCATGCAGTGGATTCTATCCATCAAGCCGTTTCCAACGCAGACATCGTCTGTCTGTGCACATCATCACTAGAGCCGGTTATTCAAGCCAATTGGTTGAAAGAGGGCGTGCATGTCACGTCCGTTGGATATCGTCCGCCCGGAGGTGAATTACCGCGTGATCTGATTGAAGCGAGTCATATCTTTGTTGAATCGAAAGTCGCATTCAACGCTCCGCCCGTGGGGTGCAGCGAATTACAAGGTCTGGCCCCAGAGTTTGGCACCGAGCTTGGTGAAATGCTGCTGAAACAAAAACCAGGCAGAAGGTCGGAGAACGAGGCGACGATCTATAAATCCATGGGGCATGCCATGGAAGATCTGGTTGCTGCAAATTTGGTATATGAAAAAGCAAGGGCAAAAAAGATCGGGCAGACCATCGAGTTATAGCATCAAGTTTTCATTCGTTCGGCGAATTCACGAAGCTGAATTGGGCTGATCGGTTTTAACAACACAATATCAGATTTTTCACGAAGGAGTTCAGCTTCCTGCGAGTTGGCAGTTGCCAGGATTACCCGGGTGGCATTAAAGCGTTCATCTCTTCGAATTACTTCAAGTACCTGTGCGCCCGATGCGCCGGGCAGGTTGATATCCAAAAGGACCAATTTGGGTGTTTCATCTGCGAGGTAGGCAATGGCATGCGAGCCATCGACAAAAGTTTTGATCTCAAAAGAACCTGAAAGTGCAAGCGCAAAGATCTGATTCTGAAGTGGATCATCTTCTACAACAAGAGCAAGCGGTTTTGACATAGATCTCCTTAAATGAATTTCTTTATTTTCATTACACAAATGCGATATGCCCCATGCTATTCTTAAGGAGCATGCATCAATGGGAAAGTGATCGTGAATTTGCTCCCGCGCCCCACTTGGCTTTGCAGGGAGATCACCCCACCCATTAATTCAACCAGTTGTTTTACGATGGCAAGCCCCAACCCAGACCCACGATTCTCGCGGGTGATCGAGTTGCTCAACTGCTGGAAAGGCTCAAAAATATTCTTTTGTTCCTCTTCCGGAATACCCACCCCGGTATCGCTTACCTCCAACGACCAATGCTTGTTATCAGGTTTTGCGAGGCGAAGATGCACCCCGCCTTTGGCAGTAAATTTTATGGCGTTGCCAGCAAGGTTTACAATGATCTGTTGCAAACGATTCTCGTCGGCATATAACTCCAGCGGGAAGTCAGGAGCAACCTCGGTATGGAATTCCAAGTCTTTTTTGGCAGCCAGTACAGACATGGTCATGGCTATCCTGTCCACTAAGGCGGAGGGGCTGAAATATATATTATGTAGGCTGATCGATTTTGATTCGATCTGTGCCTGATCCAATAGGTCATTTACAGTGTTAGACAGGTAGTTGGTACTTTCAATAATATTCGAAACAGCCTGTTGCTGATTATTATTAAGCGCGCCAAAGGTATCATGCTGTAACAATTCAGCAAAGCCTAAAATTCCTCCAAGCGGTGTTCTCAATTCATGGCTAACACGTGATACCAACTGACTCTTAAAGCGGCTGGCTTCCAATGCCTGGTCACGGGCGAGAAGTAAGGCTTCCTGTGCCTGCCGTAATTGGGTAATGTTCCTTGCCAACGCCTGAAACCCGATGATCTTGTCACCATCCATAATGAGCTGAACATTCTGACCAACCCATATGATCTCCCCATTCATTGTAATAGCAGGGAATTCATAGTAGGTGTTATTTGTTTTACTGAGGTACTGGCGATCATATGTTCGTTTCAGCCGCGTGCGTGCTTCAGGAGTCGTCAGATCTAAATAACTTTTGCCAAGCACTTCCTCCTCGCTCTTAAAGCCCATCATATTGAGTGCAGCAGGGTTTGCATAGGTGAACATCCCTTTTAGGTCGGTTCGATAAATAATGTCGCTGGCATTTTCAACGATCTGTCGGAAGAGAATTTCACTTTCTTGCAGCAAGGCTTCAATACGTTTGCGGCTAATAACGCCGGAGATGGCATCGGCAACAGCCAAAAGAAATGTCTCGTCATCTGCACTCCGTTCATATCCATGCGGTAGATATAGGACGATCACCCCCAAGACCTGCCTGCCTTGCAAGATGGGCACGTTGTAATGTCCATGTTCTTCGATGCCTTCATATCGAATCTCATGTCGATCATCAAGACAATCTGAAAACAGGATCTGTTGTTGTAAGGCGGCTCGTCCACACAGGCATTGCCCCAGTTCGACCTGAGCGCATAATTTTAGCAGAGGTGATGAAAGGTTGCGCTGGGTACTCAGGCGTAACTTCTTCGTTACTTCATCCATCAGGAAGATGCCAGCCTTGGGGGTCAATTTCATCCATCCAACAGTAAGGATGCCATCCAAAATCACTTCCAGGATCTCATCGAGGGTCTTATTCTCAAGCCCAATGCGCAAGATCGAATCGATGATCTGCTGCTGTTCGATGGAACGCTGGAGAGATAATTGCGCACGTTGACGTTCTGCAATCTCTCGCACTGCGGAGTCGTACAAATTAACATTGTCCAACACAAGTGCTACAAGGCGTGCAAATAAAATACCAGTCTGGATCTGTTCATCTGTAAAGGTGTGCCCAATACGGTCCCGCCCCAAGGCAAGAACGCCTAGACAACGAGACCCAGCCATGACGGGAAAATCTGCAATTGCATGAATCGATCCTGGATTATAAACATCACGCCGGAATTCCCATGTTGCATAATCTTCAAGCACCACGGGTTCTTTTTTGTCAAAAGCCTGCCAAGAAAGGATCGCCTGCCCACGTTTGACACGATCTCCCTTTAAGTTAGGCTGGTTGGAAGTAAATGCCTTTACGACCAAATCGCCGTCTTCCTCCAGCATAAGTTCACTGAAAGGCGCATCTAGTAAAACTGAAGAACGATCAACTACAACCTGAAGGAGGTCGTCCAAATTGCGCCGATCCAAAAGGTCCAATGTGATCTGATGCAAGATCGAAAGATATTCATTTCGCTTTTGCAACTGGTTGCGTAATAATGTCTGTTCTGTAACATCTTGTTTGATCTCAATGAAATTCGTGATCAAACCATCGCCATTAAAAACCGGGGCTATGCTGGCCGACTCCCAAAATACAGAGCCATCCTTGCGAAAATTACGAAATTCGCCGCGCCAGATCGTGCCTGCATTGACAGTTACCCACCATTCCTCCTCACGGAAACGATCTGGGTTTGACAAAGGATTCATCAAGCTCTGTGGTGTTTTTCCGATCGCCTCATTTGAGGAATAACCTGTGATCGCAGAAAACGTCGGGTTAACGTATTCGATGAACCCTTCACGATCCATAATGATGACCGTATTTGCACTTTGCTCGACGGCTTGTGACAACTTGCGTAACTGTTCTTCAGTTTCCCTGCGCGCAGTAACATCTTCTTTGATCGCTACATAATTTGTCACTTTGCCAGTATGGTCGATTACAGGAGCAATGGTGGCATTTTCCCAATACAATGACCCATCCTTGCGTTTATTATGGAACGCTCCATACCAAACGTTGCCAGATGAGATCGTGTCCCATAATTTTTCATAAAATTCCAGGCGCTGCCTGCCCGATTTCAGAATCCTTGGGTTTTTACCCTTTATTTCTTCAAAGGAATAGCCTGTAATTTTCTCAAAGGTTGGGTTTACATATTCAATATCGCCATTTGTATCGGTAATAATGATGGAATTTCCGCTTTGCTCAATAGCACGCGATAGTTTTCGGATCTGTTCTTCAGCCTTCTTGATCTCCGTAATATCCTGCATAATCCCTTGCACGAAAAGCGGTTTTCCGGCTGGGTCACGTACAACGAGAGATTCATCACGCACCCACACCACCCGCCCATCCACGTCAAATAAACGATATTCAGCTAGGGAATGCCCAGTAGCAAGAGTCTCTGCAATCGTGGATACTGCCTGCTCTCGATCGTCTGGATGAAGGATTTCATGCCAAAGAAAATTATCCGCGTCCCAATTCGACATGGGGTACCCAAGCATCTTCTCTACTTGCGGACTGTAGTAATTGTTTTTTCCGCCTGAATCCGCATCATCTCGATATAAAACTGCTGGCAACTGCTCAACCAGTGTGCGAAACTTAGTTTCTGCTTCCTGCAAATCATGTGTCCGTTCCCCCACACGATGCTCAAGCAAGTCACGTTCCTGCTGTAACAGATTACGTGTCTGCATCTCTTT
>JAFLCF010000209.1 GCA_017303735.1 Anaerolineae bacterium | reverse complement strand
TTTGAATCGGTGTTAATTCAAGTATATGACGCACAAGACCAACTTGCTTACGAAGAGACGGTCAGCCTGACTGGAACGCCAGACCCCTATATTCAAATCACTCCCAATGTTGTCGGGCAATGGATCTGGATTCTCTTTTCTGGCAGTGAGTCGCCTGATCGTGGTGGTTTTAGCGAACTAAAGGTCGGCGTCGTGAGATAAGGAATAGGTCAGGCTTTTAGCCTGAGGTCTATTTTCTCAGCACCTTCCATAAAGCCAAGAGCAAAACAATCATCAAAACTACAAAACTGCCATTCACAAAAAACCACTTCAGCAGTGTGAAGATTGGCGCCAATCCATCCACAACGGGTGTCAGGTCGGGATAACGCCCCATCACCAAAGAGGTGGAGATATTTTCCAAATAATCAAACACCGCCCCCGCGAAGGGAAAGAGATTTAGCAACCGCCAGTCGGAGGTTTCAACAAGCGCGCGCGCCAGGAGCCAACTGAGCGAAGTGGTGAGAAAAAATAAATACGCCAGCGGAAAGACCAGATCAAATGTGAAGCGGGCATAAATGTAAGCAGCACGTCCGCCTGCACCATAAGATTCTGCCATTTGATACAGGTCACCTGCAGAGTAGAAATAGGAAGTATCTGGCGAAGTCCCGCCACTGTAGGTTTCCGCTTTTTGAGATTGCTGAGGCAATACAAAGATCATAAAAAGCACAAAGACCAACAGTCCGAGCAACGTGAGCCAACCCGTAGAAATAGAATAAAAAAAAATTCGATAGCCGTTTGAACATATCACCTCACAAGATTTGAAGTCGTTCTTTTACCAACAACAATGGATGCAACGCATCCACACCGGCGCCTTGCTTGATCTGCATCCGGCACGCTGCACCACTTGAAATAACATTCTGCGTTCCGCCTTCTGCATTCCTAATTTTAGGAAGCACCCCCAACTCCCCCACCTGCATTGAAAGCTCATAATGTTCGGCATCATAACCAAAGGTGCCAGCCATGCCGCAGCAGCCTGCATCGATCACCTCGGGCTCATAACCAAACAGCTTCAACATCTCCACGGTTGCAGCCACACCGCTGGGCAAGCCGTCGGCGGCAGGACCTTCTGCGCGGTGGTGACAGTGCGGGTGGAGGGTGAGGCGTTCTTTTTCCGTTTTGAATGAAACTTCCTTGAATAAATTTATATCTTTATCCAAATTGGCTACACGCAATATAAATTCATCTACTAGCCAAACCCGCTCGGTGATGGATTGAAGTTCGTTGCGAAGTTCTGGCAAAAGGGACTTGTACTCATGTTTGAGACAATACACCTCAGGCGGTTCGCATCCAACCACGCTCATGCCTGCTCCCCCATCCAAACGTTGAATCTCGCTGAGAACTCGCCTTGCATGGCTACGCGCTGAGTCGAGAAAACCCTTCGAGAGCAAAGATGCGCCTGCACCAATGATCGGCAATACATGCACGGCGTAGCCAAGTCGGTTGAGAATTTCGATCGCGGCTTCTTCCACTTCCGGCTCAATATAATGCGAGAAAACATCTGAAAGGAAGATGACCGCTTTATTCCTATCTATATGTCTACTTGTATGCTTTCCTACCTGCCTGTGATTTACAAATGTTGGAAAAGGTCGCTGTTCTGCAATCCCCAGCATTCGCGCAATGAGCTTCTTTGACCAATTCATTTGCATAAACGCATTTGTCAGCGGCGCAAACGGACTAAGAACCTTCGCCGCCACATGAAAATATCCAAACAAATAGTCACGTAAGGGTCGGCGATGACTCTTGTAAAACTGATTCATGAATTCATATTTCAACTTCGGCATATCCACGCCGCTTGGGCATTCAGAAGTGCAGCCCTTGCAAGCGAGGCAGAGATCGAGCGTTTGATATGTTGCTGCTTCAAGTTCCGAATATCGAATATTCGAATCTTCAATATTCGATGTGATCAGCCCGCGCAAAAGGTTTGCTCGCCCTCTGGTACTAAATGCTTCATTTTTTGATGCCTGAAAAGATGGGCACATCACACCGGTTGTCTTTCGGCATACCCCCTGCCCATTACAGGACTCGATAGCACCTTCAAGTCCGCGCTCGTGCTCGAAATGCAAAACAGAATTCCAAGCCTTTACTTGGTAAGCCGTACCGTATCTCAAATTCGAATCCATGGGCGGCGCATGGAATAACTTCTTCGGGTTCAAAAGATTATCAGGGTCAGCCGCTTGTTTCAACATACGCATGGCATCAGTCACTTCGCGCCCATACGTCCGCTCGATGAATTCACCACGGGCAAGTCCGTCACCATGCTCGCTGCTCATCGCGCCACCCAAAGACATGGTCAACGCAAAGACCTGCTCCACAATTCCGCGCATTGCCCGCACGGCTTCGCCACGCTGTAAATCCAACACGGGGCGAATATGCAAACATCCCGCCGAGGCATGTGCATAAATTCCGCCGAAGGTTCCGTACGCATCCAATATCTTTTCAACTTCACGTACAAAATCGCCCAGCCTCTCAACCGGGATGGCACAATCTTCAATAAACGCAATCGGGCGCGTCGACTGTGGGCGCGAGTCTAAAATTCCCAGCCCAACCTTGCGGATATCCCAAATTCGACTCTGCTCCTCAACTGTTTCAGCAATTGCCAATACACCACCAAGACGACGAACCGCCTCTTTCAACGCCGACGGCTGCTCGCCACTAAATTCCACCACCAACACTGCAGCCGGATCCCCCACCACCCAGCCCATTTGCCGTGCATACGCAGGGATACTCCTGGCATTCTGCAAAATCAACCGCGGAATCAATTCCACGGCACTGGGGTTCATCTTCAGCAAGCGAGGAACGTCATCACAGGCTTCGGCAATGCTGGCGTACGACAGAATGCCCAAAATAGTATGTTTTGGTTTTTGTACAAGGTTAACTTTTATTCGGCGGATGACTGCCAATGTCCCTTCGGAGCCTGCTAGTATCGGTGCCAGGTTCCAAGTATCAGGTTTCAGGTTGGCGGGATACGTATCACCCGTCCATCGCGGCGGTGTGGACGGGCTCCACGGCAAAAGATAATTGAGTCGATAGCCTGCCGAGTTGCGCCAAGATTTGGGGTAGTTTTGTTTTATGGCATCAGCATATTTTTGCCTGATCTCTTGAAAAGCTGAAACGATATTCGATAGTCGAGTATTCGAAGACTGAATATCGAATATCGAGTTATCGAATCTCGCCAAACTTCCATCACTCAAGACTACATCAGCTTCGAGTAAATGATCTGCACTCATACCGTACAAAATGGAGTGTGCGCCGGTGGCGTTATTGCCAATAACTCCGCCCATGGTGGCACGCTCTGCCGAAGCTGGGTCGGGACCGAAGGTCAGTCCGTGTTTGGCGGCGGCGCGGTTGAGATTCGCAAGAATGACTCCCGGCTCCACAATAGCAGAATGAGCTTCAGGGTCTATTGCGACAATAGAGTCAAGATAGCGCGAACAATCCAAGATCAATGCCGCGCCAATGGCTTGCCCGGCAAGCGAAGACCCCGACCCTCTCGGGAGAATCGGGATCTGATATTTTGCCGCCAATTCAACTGCAGCATGCAAATCTTCTTGCGTTTTAGGAATCGCAACACCCAACGGCTCGATCTGATAGGATGAAGCATCAGTGGAGTATAAAACCTTGGAAGCGGAGTCAAGCCGCAGGTCGCCTGTGAAGCGTTTTTTCAGGTCGTGAATAAATTCAGAAAGGAGACTCATGCTGACAAGACACCCACATTTTGAGAGGTGGAATTCCTATACCAGAGAAACAACAGGTAACAAAAGAGCACAAGGTGAATAACAGCTGCGCCGCGAATTATGGAATAATTTGTTTGCTCAATCCAGCCGATCAAGTAGATGAAAAGGAAGCAGCCATAAGATAACGATCCTGCAAACAAAACAATAAGTGTTGTGCGATCAAAGATACGAGATCGTGGAAGCATTCCCAAACACGCAATAAGAATAAATGGATAAAAGTGATACAAGTATCGTTCGTGTGTACCGGTTAGCATCAGGTTGAAAGAAAGGTTTACGAATGAAAAGTAAAGAAATACCGATATCAGTTGATTGGTATTAAGCAAATTCTGTTCACTTGTAGCATAGCGGCGCAAGTCTTTAAGTAATAAAACAAAAAACATAATGTTGAGAAGCAGGAACATGCCAATGCCAACAGAGAACGGCGAGAGTGGCGTCAGAGAAAGTGATCCGATCTGCAAAGTTTGATGGGAGGATGCAATAAAGTCGGAGTAAAAAAACACCCAGATATTAAGCCCCAAAGATGAGATCTGATCACCATGCTGGCTTCCCGTAGCAAGGACGTATTGAAGATGAGAAATATAGGGTGGTTTAAGAAATAGTAAAGAGTCGAGAATAAGTACAGGCGTTATAAAGGCACCAAACACGGTCAACAAAGAGAAGATGATATGTTTCGGCTTTTGCGATATCCAAAAAATATTAACTAACATCACCAATCCCAATGCAGCCATGCTGAAATATATCAATTGCTTGGTAAGCAGCATTAACGCCAGCAAACTACCAGCCCCTGCAAGAAACAAATAATAGGTGAGTCCCTTCCGGTATATCATGTTAAATTCAATAAGCAAGATGTAGAACAGTAAGATCAGGAACTGTCCGATGCCATCGATCTGCCCCCATACTGAGGAACTAATCCACGTAGAGGGCAATAATCCGATAACACCAGCCCAAAGCGGGGCATTTTGGATCTTTAAGCGGGAGAAGATCCAGTACATCATCAGAACATTCAACGCATCGACCATTGCTAGGTAATACCGGAAACGATTGATCACCCGAAGTTCGTTCTTAAAATCGATACTGCTAAACAAGCCGCCTGAAAATGCCGTACCCAGGATCGGGTAGTTGCAGCTTTTGCAATTTATGTAGATGTCCTGCCAGCCCCAGCCCCATGCATCAGCCCAGGTTCGAAATATGCTTAGATCGTACACATGATGGAGAGTGGGAAAGATCCGGATAATAAAAAACGGAAGCGCTATGGCAGACGCCAAGATCAGCCATTGAAGAAACGGGGGAATTTTTTTCACAAAGCACCTATAGGTTCGATTCTACCAAACAGGGGTGATGAAAAACGCCATGCTTTATGAAAATAGGGCTTCCCCTCAAAGCTATTTCTTATACCACCCGAATTCCTCCACTGCATCGACCATGGCAAGCACATTCTCGGCGGGCACATCTTCAAGAATGGTGTGAACGGATGCTAGCATATATCCGCCACCTTCACCAAGGACGTCAATGATGCGTTTCACCTCCGCACGGACTTCCTCCGGCGTGCCAAAGGGGAGAACACGATGCGTGTCGATTGCGCCACAGAAGATGAGGTCTTTGCCAAACTGTTTCTTTAGCTCTGGCAGGTTAGACATTTTGCCAGCCGAGGTTTGAATGGGGTTGAGAATATCAACGCCCATTTCAATAAAGTCTGGCAAAAGCGGGAAGACGTCGCCATCGGTATGGAAGAAGACCTTGGCTTTGGTTTTCGATTTGATGAATGAGATGTAGTCGGCATGGATCGGTTTGACGTAGTTGCGGTACATCTTGGGTGAAAGCATTAGGCTGGACTGCATGCCGAGGTCATCGCCGATCTTGACGATGTCGATCACGTCACCGCATTCGTCGAGGAAATGTCCCATTAGGGTTTTGCATAATTCTCCTGTCTTTTTGAGTAATTCACATACAAAGTCAGGATGCCGCCCCATATTGAGATAGAACTTGTCCATGCGCTGCATTTCGTATGCACGCTCTACAGGGAATGCCAGCCAGGGCGTCCCCATAAGAGCATATTGATTTTCCTGATGCAGTTTTTGCGCATGGGCGCGGACGTGCGCCACACGGGTGGGATCGTCCATATCGGGCCAGGCGTATTTCTCGAGGTCTTCAATGGAATGAGTTTCTGCCAGTGGATGATACGAAGGGAACCAGTTATCGACTCCGGCTTTGGTCACGCCGCCGCCCCACGAGTTGACATACATCGAGTCGGGTTCGCGGTTGGCGTTGCGTTCAAGAATATGTTGAGGTTCACGGTCGAGCACGCCGCGCACATCCACGTGCAAGCGCTCAAGGATGGGTTCATCGAGAAGTGCCGTGCCGAGTTCGGGGAAGTCGTACAAATAGCGTTCGGGCGCTTCGAAATTGAGCAGTTTCTTCAAACGCCGATAGGTCGGCATTTTGATCCCAGTCGCATTGCTTGCCCCAATCACAATGGGAACCCGATCTGGAACCTCATGGTTGATGGTAGCTAAAACACGTTCGCGAGATGTGAGGGACATAAAAATCTCCTTTGGGCAATTAAAAGAGGACAACAAAGGTTATTCACCTTTATTGTCCTCTGAGCTGAATTATTACTGAACTCTTGTTAGGTTAATCGTAGGTCAGACTTGCAGCGTGACGATCACTTTGAATTTCACGATTGGCGGGTTGAAAACCCGCCCTACGACAAACTACTTTGCTTTGGCTTGATTCGCCACTGCCGCGGCTTTCTTAGCAGCTTCTTCTGGGTCACCAAGATAATAATTCTTGATCGGTTTCAAGTCTTTGTCCAGTTCGTAGACCAACGGCAAGCCGGTGGGGATATTCAGTTCAGTGATCTCGGCTTCAGAGATGTTATCGAGATATTTCACCAAAGCGCGGATGGAATTCCCATGCGCCACAACGAGCAGACGTTTGCCTGCTTTGATCTCAGGTGCGAGGGTGGCGTTCCAATAAGGCAGAACACGATCCAGCGTAATCTTAAGCGACTCGGTGGCTGGCAACTGTTCGGGAGTCAATGAGGCGTAGCGGCGGTCAAATTTTGGGTGGCGATCATCGCTCAATTCCAAAGCTGGGGGCGGCACATCATACGAGCGTCGCCAAACCTTCACTTGGTCTTCGCCAAATTTCTCGGCGGTCTCGGCTTTGTTCAAGCCTTGCAATGAGCCATAATGGCGTTCGTTCAATTGCCACGCGCGGACGACGGGCAGCCAGTCGCGGTTCATCACATCTTGAATGATGCCAAGCGTTTTGATGGCGCGTTTGAGAACAGAGGTGTAGGCGATATCAAAATCATAACCTGCATCGCTCAACAACTTACCAGCTTCAGCAGCTTCGGCTTTACCGAGGTCGGTCAGGTCAACATCCGTCCAACCGGTGAAACGGTTTTCGAGATTCCAAGTGCTTTGTCCATGGCGGACTAAAACCAATTTA
>JAFLCF010000208.1:2398-7239 GCA_017303735.1 Anaerolineae bacterium | reverse complement strand
ATACATCCCGCCAATCAATAGAACATGCCGAAGTGGCGGAATTGGCAGACGCGCTACGTTCAGGGCGTAGTGAGAGCAATCTCATGAGGGTTCAAGTCCCTCCTTCGGCACACAAAGACTCGCAGACGCGGGTCTTTTTTGATGGATGGAACCCGGCTCGGGCGGGGGAGGAGGCGGTTTCATCCGTTTTGGGTTGGTGCCACGCTGGGAGCTTAATCCACAGGGCAAAAAACGGACTAGGGTGGTATAATTGCACTATAAAAATACGCTTCTTTCATCTAATGCGACACGAAGTTTCCCCCATCTTCGTGTCTTTTTATGCCATTTCTGCGTGAAAAAGGTGGCTTTTTGCTGGATTTTGGCTCTTAAAAAGGACTTATTATGGCTGAAGAAAATTTAACCACTGGAAATGTCGAGACGGTAGATATCGACGCCCAGATGCGCTCTGCGTATCTGGATTATGCCATGAGCGTGATCGTGGCGCGTGCCTTGCCCGATGCGCGTGACGGGATGAAGCCGGTGCATCGGCGCATTTTGTATGCCATGCATGAGTTGGGATTACGCTCGAACACGTCGTATAAGAAATCTGCGCGTATTGTGGGTGAGGTGTTGGGTAAGTATCACCCGCATGGCGACTCGGCGGTGTATGAGTCGATGGCTCGTATGGCTCAGGATTTTTCGCTGCGTTATTTAATGGTGGATGGTCAGGGGAACTTCGGTTCAGTGGATGGTGACGCTCCTGCTGCGATGCGTTATACCGAGGCACGTCTGCAAAAAATGGCAGAAGAGATGCTGGCGGACCTTGAAAAGAATACCGTGGATTACGGTCCCAACTTTGATGATTCACTTCAGGAGCCGTTGGTTCTTCCGGCTCGCCTGCCAAACTTGTTGTTGAACGGCGCTTCAGGTATTGCCGTGGGCATGGCAACGAATATTCCGCCGCAAAACCTGCGGGAATTGGCTGGGGCGATCAATCATCTGATCGATAACTACGACACGATCGAAGACATCAGCGTTGAAGACCTGATGAAGTTCGTGCAGGGACCGGACTTCCCAACCGGCGGCATGATCGTTGGCACCGAAGGGATCGTCTCGGCGTATGGCACGGGACGTGGTCGTATCGTGATGCGCGGCATTGCTCACATCGAAGAGACGAAAGCCGGGCGCTACCAGATCAATATTACGGAGATTCCGTATCAGGTCAATAAATCCACGTTGATCGAGCGTATCGCAGAGCTGGTGCGTGAAGACAAAATTGACCAGATCTCAGACCTGCGCGACGAGTCAGACAAACGCGGTATGAGCATCGTCATCGAATTGAAGCGCAGCGCCCAGCCCAAGAAGGTTTTGAACCAGCTTTATAAATATACAGCGCTGCAATCCACGTTTGGTGTGCAGATGCTGGCATTGGTCGATGGGGAACCACGCACTCTGCCGCTCAAACGGCTGTTGCAAATTTTCATCGACCATCGCCATGAGGTCATTACCCGCCGCTCGCAGTTTGACCTGGATAAAGCCAAAGCCCGCCTGCATATTTTGGATGGCTATCTCATTGCGTTGAATAACATCGATGCCATCATCAAGGTGATCCGCGAAGCCGAAGATGCCGACAAAGCCAAGTCTGCGTTGATGACGCGCTTTAAACTAAGCGAGTTGCAGGCACAGGCGATCTTGGATATGCAGTTGAGGCGCCTGGCTGCCCTCGAGCGTTGGAAGATCGAAGAAGAACATAAACAGGTTTCAGAGACCATCAAATACCTCGAAGACCTGCTTGCCAACCCCAAGAAGATTCTTGCGCTCATCAAAGACGATATGAACGAGATGGCAGAAAAATACGGCGATGACCGCCGTACGCGCATCTCTGCTGAAGCCCGCGAAGACATCCACGAAGAAGACCTCGTGCCCGATGAATCGGTGCTTATCAGCCTCACCGAACGCGGATACATCAAACGTGTTGCTGCGTCTGCCTTCCGTTCGCAGAGCCGCGGTGGACGTGGTGTGAAGGGACACACGACGAAAGAAGAAGACGAAGTCGTCATGCTCATTCCGGCGCGCAGCCACGATACGATGTTATTCTTCTCAGATAAGGGTAAGGTGTATTCTGAAAAGGTTTACCAGATCCCCGATCTCGACCGTGCCACAAAAGGCATTCCATTGGTCAACATTCTTTCACTGGACCCCAACGAAAAAGTGACCGCTGCCATGTCGATCCGGGAATTCTCTCCCAATCAATACTGTATGTTGATGACAGGGCGTGGGCGCATCAAACGCGTGGCGATGGAAGAATTCGCCTCTGTGCGCCCTTCTGGTTTGATCGCCATGAATTTGGATGATGGTGACACCCTAGGGTGGGCACGCATGACCTCTGGTAAAGATGAGATCATCATCGTCACCGAAAATGGACAGGCGTTACGCTTCAGTGAAGATAAAGTCCGCACAATGGGGCGGCAAGCTGCTGGCGTGCAGGGCATTAAGCTGAAGAAAGAGGATGTGGTCACCAGCATGGACGTCGTTGAAAAAGAAGGCGCATTGCTCGTCGTCACATCTGGTGGGGTGGGCAAGCAGACTCCGCTCAAGGAATACACGCCCAAAGGACGTGCCACGAGTGGTATTTCCACTATTGACCAGAAAGCCCTCAAAGAGATCGGCAAGATCGCCGCAGCACGTGTGGTGCAAATGGACGATGATCTGACTATCATGACCTCCAACGGTGTTGCCATTCGTCTCAAAGTGAAGGATGTCAAGCAATCTGGGCGTTCGACGCGCGGTGTGCATCTCATCAAACCACAGGAAGGCGACAGTGTCGCATCGGTGGCGCGCATCTCTGCCGAAGATTTGAAGAAGGCAGGCGCACAGATCGAAGAAAAAGAAGCCGAGCCACAACCCAAGCTCGTATGATCAAAAAAGTCCTGATGAAACTCATCAGGACTTTTTATTTGATGCGATTAAATTGATTTGATCTGGTTCTTTCCGCTTTGTTTGGCTTTGTACAATGCCTCATCTGCCAATGCAATTAATTCCTCTATTTTGACCTCATGTTCAGAGGTCGTCACCCCAATGCTGATATGTAGAGGAATGTCGTGATTATTTTCTTTTAACTTTATCCCTTCAATCCTGTTTATCACACGTTTGGCGATCTCAAGCGCTTGATCGCGTTTTGTTTGAGGCAACAGACAGATAAACTCATCTCCGCCATATCGGGCAAGGACATCCGTTGAACGCAGCATGGATGAGATGTTTTCTGTGAGCTTTGTAAGCGCCAAATCACCAATATGATGCCCATGGGTGTCATTAAGTACTTTGAAATCATCGATGTCGACCATCAAAAGCGATGTGTTTTCGGGGATAAGCTCTGACCCATTTTCGAGCAATTGTGAGGCTTCAAAAAAATAACGGCGGTTATAGACCTTTGTTAATTCATCACGAATGGATTTTTCATACATATCCCCGCGTAATTTATCCAGCTCCACCATTAGACTTAGTACCTGATACAGGTGATATGGCATAAAGGTAGTGCAAACCACAAGGTTAATGACCATCCCCGTTAGAATACTGCCACCCATAAGCATATTGATGGGAACGACAAGCAAGGTAACCGAAAAGAACGCAATCACAGAGAAAAAGAAGACAGTCTTCTTTAGCCCCAGACGCTTATAGGTATCAAATAAGCGATTACTGGTAAAAAGGTGGGCAGGGAAATTGTTCATCGGTTTTTCACGGTATTTAACACCGTAAAAAATGAATGGTAGTGTTTAGAAAGCGATTCTGCCAGTTACGAAAAGGCAGAGGAAACCGATCACGCACGTCGCCAGCATGAGCAGGAACACAAGGACAAAACGTTGAACAGAAGTCATGCCCAGGAATCGGGGCGAACGTCCGCGTGCGGCGGTCGTTCCGGCGGCGGGCTGATATTCTGCCTGCGCCTCCTCTTCATATTGTTTTGAAGCATCATTTCGAAGATCATCAAACATGGGCAACCTCTGTATACTTTTTCAAAAGTATACCGCACTCGGTGACACACTGCGCTCTTTCTGAAGATTGAGAGCGCAGTGTGTCACCGTGGGTATTATATATCACGCGACAGGGCGCAGGCTCACATCCCCAAAGCGGACGATTACAAATTTGTCATGCTCGTCGCGCAGGCGCAGACTTCCATCGGATTCTAATCCGTCTAACCGCCCATGCATGGATTCTTCGCCTCCCGCCCAAATTTGAACTGCCTCGCCCCGAAAGGCAAGTTTCTCCTCCCAAGCCTTGATAAAGCCATCCGAGCCGATCTGCTCACGCCAGCGAAGAAGAGACGTTAAAACAAGTGATATGACTTCTTCGCGTTTGGGAGCAGTGCCAAGCCTATCTTCCAAACTTACAGCCGGGAATTGTAATGACTCAACCGGCGGCACTGCCGATTTTTCCACGTTAATTCCCATGCCGATCACCAAGGTGTCTGCTTCATCGCCAGACCAAACGGTTTCTACTAAAATCCCAGCCGTCTTTTTGCCATCCAAAAGAATATCGTTGGGCCACTTGATCTTGGGAGACAGACCCAGCGTCAGACAGGCATCTGCCAATGAGAGGGCTGCCAGCCCCACAGTCCGCGAGAGATGCGGGCGCATGGGCGCGGTGGGATGCAGGATCAAACTCATCGCGATAGCACTGCCTTTCGGTGTGAACCATTTCCGGTCCAGCCGCCCGCGCCCTTGCGTTTGTTCATCTGCAACGACGAGGGAGAAATCTTTTGCGCCGCTTGCTGCCCATGCCAGGGCTTCGTCGTTTGTCGAGCCGATGGAATCGAAATAACGCAAGCCGCCAAGATTCAATTTTGCAAGTTGTTTTTTGAGGGA
>JAFLCF010000208.1:0-2298 GCA_017303735.1 Anaerolineae bacterium | reverse complement strand
CAACGACGAGGGAGAAATCTTTTGCGCCGCTTGCTGCCCATGCCAGGGCTTCGTCGTTTGTCGAGCCGATGGAATCGAAATAACGCAAGCCGCCAAGATTCAATTTTGCAAGTTGTTTTTTGAGGGATGTTTCGTTCATAGGAATTTCTCTGTCATTGCGAGCCGCGCTCTTTTTCTTTGCGGCGAAGCAATCTCAGGTTCGATCACAAGATTGCTTCGTCGGGAAGAACGCCCTCCTCGCAATGACAGAGTAATGTTTATTGAACAATATCGTATGGGTTGATATTCGAGCCGCCGACGCGAATTTCAAAATGCAAATGCGCACCAAACGAGTTACCTGTATTGCCTGCCAGCCCGATCACAGCGCCCTGCCCAACGGTCTGGCATTGCGAAACGAGGATCGTGCTTAAGTGGGCATAGACCGTCACATAGCCATTGCCATGATCGATCTGCACTACATTGCCGTAGCCGTAATTCCAGCCGCCTGCCGCCATGGTCACCACCCCTGTGCCAGCCGCGTACACATTTGCCCCTTCGGGCGCACTGATATCAATTCCCAAGTGGCCAGGTCCATAGGCGTTGCCCGAGAGGGTGTGATCATCTGCGGGCCAGCCGAAGCCGCTACCGACAGGTCCGCCGCCGCAGGCATTGGTGGCATTTGCGCCGCCTGTGCCGGTATTCACACCACGAGCCGCTGTTTGCAAATCTGCCGACCAGTTGCGAAGTTCGCGCGAACCACCCGGGATGAACACTGTTGCGCCGGGTTCAATAGCGGGGTTAGTCAGGTCGATCTGATTACCGGGGAAGTTGATGATCTCTTCTGGCTCAGTGAAGAATTCTTCTGCCACCTGTTCGAAGGTGTCACTTTCTTTCCATTCATAATACAAGCCGTCCACCGGCGGGATGGTCAACTCCATGCCTGGGCGCAGGCTGTGCGGGTTATCTTCCAACTGGTCGTTGACATATAGAATGGTTTCAGACTTGATCTTGTATTCTTCTGCGATCCGATACATCGAATCACCACGCACCACACGGTAGATCGTCGGGTCGTAGCGTGGGCGTTCGGGGATGTTGGTCTTGACTTGTAATTTACGAAAGATGGTTGGGAAGAAACCGCTTCCTTCCGCGCTCGTGCCTGGGTCTACTACAACGGGCACGCTGCCGCTCGAAGCTTCTTCTGTTGCTGCAGGAACGGTCACAACAACGGGCGGAAGTGTGCTTTTGTAATACAGGGTTCCCCCCAACAAACCGGCAACCACAAAGATCGTCACCACCCAACTGATTAGGCTGAAACGGTCTGCCTTCTTCACGTCTTTGCGCGGAGTAGTGATGGGCTCATTCGCTGCAGGAACGGGTTCAGACGACTGAGCTTCTTCCTTCTTTTTCGCAGGCAAGATGGATTTGATTCTTTCGATTAGATTCATTTTTATTCAATAAAAGACTTAATCTGTAGTTATGCTTCTTTAGTAAGGTTTTCCAAAAATTCGATATTGTTCTTTGATTTTTCCAAACGAGTCAAAATAGCTTCTGTGGCAACGGACGGGTCCATGCCTGCGCCTGCGGGCTGGGAGGACGTCATCTGCACAAACATGCGGCGTAAGAGCCAAACACGTTGAAGCAGGTCGGGTCCGAGCAGCAGGTCTTCGCGGCGGGTGGACGAGCGTTCGAGGTCCACGGCGGGGAAGGTGCGGCGTTCCTGCAATTTGCGGGAGAGATGCAATTCCATATTGCCGGTGCCTTTGAATTCTTCAAAGACCACATCATCGAGGCGGGAACCGGTATCGACGAGGCAGGTAGCGATGATGGTCAGCGAGCCGCCTTCTTCCACGTTACGAGCCGCACCGAAGAAACGCTTGGGCGGGTAGAGCGCAGAAGGATCCATACCACCGGAGAGCGTGCGCCCGGAGGGGTTCACCACCAGGTTGTAGGCACGCGCGAGGCGGGTGATCGAGTCCATTAAGATTACTACATGTCGACCGATCTCCACCAATCTCTTAGCGCGGTCTAAGGCAAGCTCTGCCGTGCGGACGTGCGAGGTGACCGGCTCATCGAAGGTCGAAGCGACCACTTCGGCATCTACCGAGCGGTCCATATCGGTCACTTCTTCAGGGCGTTCGCCGATGAGGGCAATGATCAAGTGAACATCTGGATATTTGGTTGAAATTGAATTGGCAATTTGCTTGAGGATGGTGGTCTTCCCCGTCTTGGGCGGCGAAACGATCAAGCCGCGCTGTCCTCTACCGATGGGTGCAATTAAGTTAATTAAACGTGGAGCTAATGTTTTGGGGTCTGTTTCTA
>JAFLCF010000207.1 GCA_017303735.1 Anaerolineae bacterium | reverse complement strand
TAATTATATCAACGAGCCCGCGCAAACCCAATTCATATGAGCGCCAGCCAAAGCCGGTCACTTTGCCTTTGCAAACCGCCGAAACGAACGACACATGCCGAAACTCTTCCCGCGCATACACGTTCGACAAATGCACTTCGATCGCCGGAATCACGATCGCCGAAATTGCATCACGCAGCGCCACCGACGTATGCGTGTACCCGCCGGGGTTGAAGACCACGCCCGCTGCCCAAGTCCGCGCATCGTGCAGGGCATCGATCAACGCGCCTTCGTGATTCGACTGTTTGCAAATCACTTCCGCGCCAAACTCTTTGCCCAACGCAATCATCTTTTCATTGATGTTATCCAATGTCATCGAGCCATAGACTTCAGGCTCGCGCGTACCCAACAAATTCAAATTCGGTCCGTGCAGAATTAAGATTTTCATGCTTCCTCGCTTTGATATTCGACCATAGACGATGGACCATTGACCATGGTGTCCATCGTCTGCGGTCTATCGTCCATCGTCCAATACTGTTTCCAAATCATCTACATTCACCAACTCAACTTTACCAATTTCCACCGGCAACGCAAAGCGAATCGACTTCGCATTCTTCTTTTTATCCACCCGCATGGCTTGGATGATTTTCTCGCGCGGCATATCTACAGGGATTTGGATTGGCAAACCCAACGCCTCAAGCGTGGACTCAATCGCTTCGACCGTGCTTTGGCTTGTCAGCCCAACCCGAGCCGCATACCTCGCCTCAGCCGCAGTGCCAACGGCAATCGCCTCGCCATGCCGCAGCTCAAACTTGCTGACCAGTTCCACCGCGTGCCCAACCGTGTGACCCAAATTCAACGCCGCACGGAATCCTTTTTCGTACGGGTCCTCTTCGATGACTTTGATCTTCACCGCCATCGCATGTTTGACCACTTCTTCGAGATTTGCCTTCACCCAGTCCATGCCGCGCTGGCACATGGCGAACAGATCGGGCGCTGAGATGATTCCATGCTTCACCACTTCTGCCATGCCGGAGCGTAGTTCACGCTCTGTCAGCGTAAGCAAAAGGCTTGGGTCTGCAATGACCAGCTTCGGCGGATGAAATGAGCCGATGAGGTTTTTTCCTTCGGGTAAATCAAATCCAGTCTTGCCACCCAACGAAGCATCCACCATCGAAAGCAGAGTTGTGGGAATGCCGATCCAATCAATGCCGCGCATGTAGGTCGCAGCAGCGAAGCCCGTCATGTCACCGATCACGCCGCCGCCGAGTGCAATGACGGTGCTCTTGCGGTCGAGTCCATTTTCGAGAAAGGCTTTCCACAAGTGTGAGACAGTTTCGAGATTTTTATGTTCTTCACCCGCAGGCACAATCACGGCTTTGGCATTGAAGAGACTTTGAATTTTTTCGAGGTGATGCTTTGCCACGTTCTCATCGGTGACGATGATAGAGTTTTGCAGATCAGGCACATTGAATACAGAACCCACAACAACATCGTACTCACCCATGGCAGAGAGGTGATGCCTGCCAAGTTTGATCTGTACTTCACGCGCATTTTGTTCGGCGGGTTTGTTATCAACATGATGTTGAAGTGGGAAGGAAGCGTAATGCTCTTTGCGTTTTTCAAGCAGCGTCGTGAGCTTGTTCTTTAAATCCCCCGCCAACAGCGGACGTTTACCTGGCTCATGTTGAATGCGGTCAAGCAAAGTGGGGAGTTCCGCCATGAGCAAAAGGACTCTGCCATTCGATTCTGCAAAGGCGCGGTTTTCATCACGGAGAAGTGCGCCACCACCAAGAGCTACAACATGTTCTTTTTCGGCTGTTAGCGATTTCAACGCGGCGGTTTCCATATCGCGAAACGCGGTCTCGCCGTGCTGTTCCATGATCTGCGGAATGGACATGCCTGCATTCGTTTCAATGACGCGGTCAAGGTCAATGAAGGGCAGTTTGAGGTTGTGGGCGATTTTTTTACCGACTGTCGATTTGCCCGTGCCGGGAGGACCGTATAGGAAGAGGTGAGTCATAATTCTCCATTCGTCATTGCGAGGAGCGTTTTGTTCGCTTGCCCCGATGTAAATCGGGGTTGCGACGAAGCAATCCCAGATTTAATAATGAGATTGCTTCGGGCGGAAGAGCACCGCCCTCGCAATGACGAGGTATTTATTCCCAAAAAATATGTGGAATATTATCCATTGGTAAATCTTCGAGGGTGGCTTTTCTCAAAGTTTCAAAGCGCGGTTTCATTTCGTTGATGGAGTCGCCGCCGAGTTTTTCGAGCAGGGCATCAGCGAGGACGAAGGCAACCATGGATTCTAAAATTGGTACAGCCCGTGGAACGGGACAAAAATCGGAGCGTTCGTATTTGGTGGGAGCGTTTTCACCCTTGGCGAGGTCCACGGTTTGCTGCGGGACGAGGGTTGTGGCAATCGGTTTCATCGCGGCGCGGATGACGATGGGCTGACCGTTGCTCACTCCACCTTCGGTGCCGCCTGCGCGGTTCGAATTACGAATTACGGATTGCGTATTACGTAATTCGTGATCCGTAATTCGTAATTGAATTGGGTCGTGTGCTTCTGTTCCGATCCGTTTTGCGTTTTCGAAGGCATCACCAACTTCGACGCCTTTGATGGCTTGGACAGACATGATGGCATGAGCAAGTTTGGCTTCCAGGCGACGATCCCATTGAACGAAGCTACCCAAGCCAACAGGTAGGTTGAGCGCAATGATTTCCAGCACGCCGCCGAGGGTGTTCTTGCCGTGGATGGTCTTTTCAATTTCAGCGCGCATTTTGTCAGCGGAGGATTCGACTGGGCAACGCACATCCGACTCTTCGGCGCGGATGAAGCGTTCTTCGTAGGGCATGTCGCCAAAGTCGGCGGAGACTTCGCCGATGGAGGCGACATATCCGCCGACGATGATCCCAAACTGCGCGAGGAAATGCTTACAGACTGCACCAGCCGCGACGCGCATGGTGGTCTCTCGAGCGGAGGCACGTTCCAGTGCAGGGCGCAAATCTTTGTAACCGTATTTGACCGCGCCTGTTAAATCCGCGTGACCTGGGCGTGGGGCGGTCATCGGCTCGATGGCTTTGCCCTTCCATTTGACATGGTCATCGTTTTGAACAAGCAATGCAATCGGCGCGCCTGTGGTTTCGCCGCCCATCACGCCGCCGAGAATTTGCACGGTGTCTTTTTCGATTTTCATGCGTCCGCCTGAGCCGTAGCCTTGCTGACGGCGGGCGAGTTCTTTGTTGATGATGTCTGGCAAGAGGGGCAGCCCAGCGGGGAGACCATCCAGAATGGTGGTGAGTGAGGGTCCGTGCGATTCACCTGCAGTGAGAAAACGTAAGGGCATAATTGTCTCCAGTATCCAGTTACCCGTGAGTAGTAACCAGTAATAAAAGATGAAAGAAGAAAGAATTAGGGTTCAATAGCTTGATAAAGAATTTCGCGCGGCGGGTTGTGACCTGTCCATTTCTCGAAGGCGAGGGCGGCTTGTTCGATCAGCATACCTAATCCTGTAGAAGCGTTCAGTCCCTGTGCGCGTGCGTCGCGGACAAGTTTCGTCTCGCGTGGGTTATACACTAAATCATAAACAAAAGTGTTTTTTGAAAGGATGATGTTTTCAGGCAGAGGTGAGGTTTCGATGTTGGGCGTCGTTCCTAAAGGCGTGGTATTTACAATCAAGTCGAAAGTCAAAGGTTGAAGGTCATCGAGATTTGTAATTAGTAATTGGTAATTAAGGAAGGATTGAGCAAGTTGTTTGGCTTGTTCGAGTCTTCGAGCAGCTATGGTTACATTCCAACCATCATTGGCTAAAGCATATACTACAGCTCGCGCAGAACCTCCCGCACCGAGGACCAGTGCAGAATGCGGAGTGCTGAATGATGAATTTGAAACCCGTTTGAGGTCTGAGAGAAACCCTGGCGCATCTGTATTATCCCCAATTAACTTATCTTCTCGCATATAAATCGTATTGACCGCGCCAATGGCTTTTGCAGTGGGCATCAGTTCATCCATAAATTCGATGACATTCTGTTTGTGCGGAATGGTGATGTTGAGTCCGTGAATCTCGCCGTTGCGGACTTGGGCGAGCAGGTTGTGCAAGCCTTGTTTGTCGTCAGGGTGAATTGGAAATAGGGAATAGGTTCCTTGTAAGCCGCAAACGACTAAAGCCGCTGTATGAATCTTTGGCGATAGTGAGTGTCCCAAGGGGTAACCGATTAAACCAAGTTGATAATTCATCATCACCTGTTTACTTGTTTCCTTGGGTACGCAATTGTTCAAGCACTTCAAAGAAATTGGGAAAGGTCTTGGATACACAGGATGGATTTTCAATGGTGACGCCATCGAAACGCAAGCCGATGAGGGAAAATGCCATTGCCATGCGGTGGTCGTTATAGGTTTGAATGTTAGCAGGTTTGAACGTTTTGCATGGATAGATGGTCATGCCATCTTCGTGTTCTTCCACGTCAACACCCAGTCGCTTCAATTCTGTGCAGGTGGCGGATACTCGATCTGTTTCTTTAACTCGCGCCGAGGCAATTCCACGAATGGTGGTGGGAGAATTAGCAAAGGGCGCAACTGCAGCGAGGGTTTGGGCGGTGTCGGGGATGTCGCGCATATCAATATCTACGCCGACAAGCGACGAGTTACGAGTCACGAGTATCGAATTATCGTTCTCCTCAACGATACAGCCCATTTGTTTCAAGACATCCACAAAGGCAACATCGCCTTGCACCGATTTGCGCGAGATGTTCTCCACCTTGACAGTCCCGCCGCAGATAGCAGGGGCGGCGAAGAAGTAGGAGGCGGCGGAGGCGTCACTTTCAATTGGGTAACTGGTAACTGGTAACTGATAACTGGTAACTGGCACTTTGAAATATTCATACCCATCCCGTTCAACTTCCACGCCGAAGTCTTTCATGATGGAAATGGTCATGTCCACGTAGGGTTTGGAGTTGAGGTCAGTGGAGAGAGTCACTTCAATGGGGCTTTTAGCGTATGGAGCGACCATTAGCAGTGCAGATAAGAATTGAGAAGAAATATCACCAGCAATAGTTGTCTTTCCGCCAGGTAAGCCATTTGCCGAAATCTTCACGGGTGGACAGTCATTTGTCGGTTCGAGTTTTGCGCCAAGTTGTGTCAACGAATCAACCAAATCCCTTATCGGACGTTCGCGCATGCGCGGTTCGCCATCCAAAATGTATTCGCCGTGTCCGAGTGTAAGGAATGCAGATAAAAATCTCGCAGCAGTACCAGCGTTACCAATGAAGAGTTCCGCTTTCTTTGCAGGAATTTTTCCACCCATGCCCGCGACTGACATTGAAAAATTTTCTTCATCGAGTTGAACATCAAAGCCGAGGATTTGCAGAGCTTTAGCGAAATAACGCGAGTCATCTGAGAAGAGAGTGTTGGTGAGGTGGGTTGTGCCGTTTGCCAAGGATGCAATCAGCAAGGCGCGATTGGTCAATGACTTGGAGCCGGGGACGCGGACGGTGGCGTTCAGCGGGTGATCGATAGGAGTGATGCGGAGGGAAGGTGGAAGAGTGGGCATTAAAGAAGAAAGAGGAAAGAATTATCCAGTAATTAGTTACCAGTGAAGGATTGGTGTTTGGACTGCGCTTTGTTTAGCAGGGATTCGACTTTTACAAAATCGTCAGCGGTTAGTGCAGCTTCGAGTTGAGCAAATTCATTTTGTATTCGATGCAATGCTTCCAACACATTCTCGCGGTTTGACTGTAAAACGCCCAGCATCATGGAGGAGGATGTGCCCGCGAGTCGGCTCGTGGACTTGAAGCCTGGTCCAACAAAGGGAGCGACTTCTTCAGGGGTTGCCAATGCCAGCGCAGATGAGATCAAGAAAGGCAAATGACTCGTCGCGGCAAGGATGCGGTCATGTTCTGAAGCCTCAAGAATTTTACCTTTGGCTCCCAGTGCTTCGATGATTTGATTGGCGGCAGCGACGGCACGTTGTGAAGTTCTTTCGAGCGGCGTAAGCAAGAATGGCGCGGCGTAGTACAAAGTTCTTTCTGCATTTGCAAGCGAGAGTTTTTCCTTGCCGCAAATAGGATGTCCGCCGATGGGGTCGAAGTGCTCGGGCAGATTCTTCATTGCATCGACAATTTGTTTTTTTGCAGAACCCAAGTCCATCACAATGCAAGAGTTGGATGTGAACGAAGGCAACTTTTCCAGC
Source organism: Anaerolineae bacterium (assembly GCA_017303735.1). The sequence goes on along the minus strand of JAFLCF010000207.1, from coordinate 1,103 downwards.
AGAGTCAAAATCGCAGGGACGGGCGCAGATAGGATAACCAGATCCGCTTCGGGGAGCAGTTTGGCAGGGTCGCTGTCAGCGTAGTCCACGATGTGTTGAGACAGAGCAAGCTCGAGCGTGGGAAGATGCGGGTCGACTCCATAGAGCGCGGCGCATTTTCCACGCAATCCCAATGCCAGCGATCCGCCCATCAAGCCCAATCCGATGATGGCGATCTTGGACTCTGCGAGATTAAAGTCAGGCTGTGACATGGGAGTTGACGAGTTTGCGGTCCACCGCTTCAGCCACCGCTTTGACCTGTTTCACCATCTTGGCAAAGGCTTCAGGTGTGAGCGATTGCTTGCCATCGGAGACGGCGTGCGGCGGATCTTGATGAACTTCGACGATGAGACCATCGGCTCCAGCGGCGACACCTGCACGGGCAATCGATTGGACGTACTCAGCATCACCTGTTGAATGCGATGGGTCGATGACGACGGGCAGGTGAGTCAGTTTCTTGAGAACGGGCACTGCGTTGATGTCGGTGGTGTTGCGAGTGGCGGTTTCGAATGTGCGGATACCACGCTCGCACAAGATGACCTTGTGATTGCCGCCGTTGAGAATGTATTCGCTTGCCATGAGCATTTCTTCAATGGTGGCAGACATGCCGCGTTTGAAAAGCACGGGCGTGCGGGTTTCACCCAGGGCACGCAGCAGATTGAAGTTCTGCATGTTGCGCGCACCAAGTTGGAAGATGTCTACATATTTTTCCATCATCTCAATTTGCGAGACCGCCATCACCTCAACCACGAGCGGCAGACCAGTTTTTTCGCGGGCTTCTGCCATGTATTCGAGACCTTCTTCGCCTAAGCCTTGAAAAGCATATGGCGATGTACGCGGCTTGAAGACGCCGCCGCGCAAAGCATTCGCGCCTGCTTCTTTCACAGCTTGCGCTACTTCGAGAATTTGCGTACGACCTTCCACGGAGCAGGGACCCGCGATGATGGGCACTTCGGTGCCGCCAATGGTGAAGCCGTTAAATTCAAAAACAGAATCTTGTTCATGGAATTGGCGCGAGGCAAGTTTGTACGGTTTGGAAATGCGCTGCACTTCAATAACGCCGG
>JAFLCF010000206.1 GCA_017303735.1 Anaerolineae bacterium | reverse complement strand
CATCGGCATTTCCTTTAAAACAAACGAATCAGACACAGTTTGTTTCGATTCGATTTCTCGTTCTTTAATGTCTTTGGGTATGGCTTGTTGAATTGCCCAAACCACTAGCAATATAGCAATTCCGGGACAGATTAAAGCGCCGCCTGTTCCTAGTATCCAATCGAAAACAATGATAAGAATTGCAATGGCAGTGCGTATTCCGGCAAAGGTTAATGCGCGCCTGCCATGTATGCGGATAAATTCACTATCTTTGTTGTTTGCATATTGAAGCAGAAGCAAATGCCAGATAGCAGACACCAGGATGCCAACCCCGATGTTAATATACATCTCATCGTCACTGCTACAGGAAAACAGATCGCCGTAGCAAACCGCTGACCCAATGCCAAAGCTGGCAACAAAAAACAAGGTAGCGATCGTAACGATGGGCGAGACACGTAACCAGTTATATGGGGCTTTTGCGAGTGAAAGTTCTTTTTCAAGATTCATAAGGTTATTAAACTTGTTCTGAATTTTTACTTATTCTAACTGCTTTCGAAGGATGGATATGTAACACCCCGCCCGAAGGGCAAGCCACGCGGGGTGTTACATATGTGCGAATTCCTTATGGTGCAGGGATGTAACTATCGCCGATCGTTGTGAGTAAGTCTCCATAGACGGGCAACTGGTCAGTTTGAGAGTAGACGATTACCATGACCAGTTGGTTGGCAATGTTGATGTCGTAAAAGAGTACCCCGCTAATGTTGCTGTTTGGGGCTTCCCAAGCATAAATATATTGACCCGGTGCCTTGTCTTTTACTTCTCCATCCTCGATGATGTAGACATCTGTATCGCCGGTAAAGCCCGACAGGAATGCCAGTGTAAGGTCCTTGCCAAGGCTTTTTGCCGTTGCATCTGTGATCTTCACCGTTTCTAAATTGATCAAGCGGCTGCCAGCGACGGTATCTGGTGATTCAAATGCAGCAATATATGACTTGTCATCTTCAACTACAAAGAAACTCCATGCCCAGGGGGCGCTGATGGTAGCGTTGATCGTTGGTGAGACGTACTCCCAAGAGTATTGGTAAAGCGGCAAAGTGGCAGCGACTTTGGTATTTGTTTCGATGGTTCGCGAAAACGAGTCGAACATAACGCGATAGGGATTGTCTGAGGCGCCCGTTGCAAACTCTGTGTTGCCGACCATCTCGATGGTGTAGATGACTTCATCAAATTGCTGGTAGATCGAGACGGCGTAAATCTGAGCGCTGGAGTCTACCCGCGCATACTGTTTTTCGACGAAATACAGGTTGATGTCTTCGTTACTACCTCTGTTGAGTTCTTTGTATTGATCCTGATAGAAGTAGAACTCTTCCATATTATTGCGGAAATTAGTGTAGGCTTCTTCATTTAGCGCGTAACCCGTGTTTGTAGCGGTGATATAGAAGCTAACATTGGTGGATGGCTCGTACATTACAACACTGAAATCATTTGCTTCGATCTCCCAGCCTTTCATCGGGTAGAAAGAAACCCAGCCGTTGGGGTGTTCGTAGAGTTCGCTAGAGAGTTCCAAAGTCCCAAATTTCGTCACCAGGGTGGACCCATCAGCCGCGATCGGTCCTGCAGGGGTTGGGGTACTAGTGGGAGGCGGCGTGGGGGTAAAGGTTTGAGTAGGGACGGGTGTGGCTGTCGCTGAGAACTCCGAGATCGAGGAACAAGCCAGGCTGGCAATGAGAAGCATGGATAACAGAAATAAGAACGGGGCTTTTTTGGTATTCATATTTTCCTTCTTTCGTTTTTGATTTTACTGGTCAGTTGTTGAAACTTAGTCAATGACCACTTCGATTAGAGGGGAGGTATCGAAGCCGAAAAGATAGGTGGCTGGTTTGGCGCCGTCGGTTGCCCAGATGCCGCGGATGTATACGACATCGGTAAAGGTAATATCTTCCATTGCGTCTTCCGGGTAAATGAACAAGGTGGCAGGGTCGAATTTTTCATCCTTGTTTTGCGGGGCGTAACTTCCACCGAAATTTGGATACCAGGCATCATTGTTCGAATCAATGGTGTAAACGTATTGCCACGGAATTGTTAGTGGACTACCCGGCTGTAGGTTTTTGATCTGGACGCCGATATCAAGGAACTTCCCGCCGAAACCCAGGGGGGTATATTCAAGACCTCCCGAAAAGACTTTCGCAAAATAAGCAGCATAGAGAACTTTTACTTCATATTGAGCGTTGATGGCGGGTAATTCCATCGAGATGGCTGTCGCTGTGGCGGGGATGGAGGTTTCGGTTGGGCGCGGTGTATTTGTTGGCTTTGTTGTTGCTGTAGCCGTGGGCAATGGCTTGGGTGTATTGGTGGCGGTAGATATTGACTCTGGTGCGGCAGTCGGGGCAGACGAGAATCCCGCGCACGCGAGGCTGATGGTTGTGATCATGGCGATCAATAATAAGATGGGTGAACGTTTAATATTCATGTGCTTCTCCTTTGGTTATATTTATTGGTCGATTGGTGATACAGAAATATAGGTGCCGCCGACCCCATCTGGCGTGAACGTAATGTTATACATATGCGACGCGCTGCAGGCGTTAACCTGCCATATTTCGCTCCATGAGCCGTCACTGGTCTGCTCGGGGCGGAGCATCATATTACCCAGAAACAGCGTCACATCGTTACAGCCGTTTTGTGCTTGTTCGTATTGCATGATGAGATTTAATGTGTCTGATTGGAGTTGTTCGTCAGCGATACCGGAATAAGTCTCGCCTCCATTGCTGACAAATTGCATGATTGCGGGAACTGCAAAGACCCCAACGATAATGAGGCAGATGCATACAAACGCCAGCCCGCCCAGACCTATGAAAATCCATTTCTTGTTGGTTGATGGTTTTGTTTCTGAAAGTGGTTGTTCAAGATTCATAAAGTTCTCCTTTGCCTTATTTTGCCCGGTTTGCAGTGTGAAAACTGTCAAAAACTGTTAATTTCCACATATAGTTTTAAATTGCTAACAGCAAGGAGCCTGACAATATGCATGCAAATAGCATAAAAAACAATAGCCAGACTGTGAAAAGATAGAATAAACCACCCGAGTCGTCGGGACGCTCTTCTTTTTTTAGCGATTTTTTTTTGTTTTTTGGCACATTGGTATTATTTCCCCCGAGTTGAGAAAAAAACTGTCAAAAACTGTTAAGTTGGCATTATTCTATCAATTTTTTTTCTGCCAAATAGCGTGCCACACCGCGTACTGCATGGCGGCGAATCCGGTGAAACGTTCCCTCTGAAACATACAATCGTGCTATCACTTCGCGGTTGGGAACCCCCTTGATATAGGCATCATGTAATACAACATGGTTGTACCATTCACGGGGAAGCGGCTCGGGCGGACGCTCGCCTTCTGGGCGTAGGGATTGGATCGCCTCGCGTAACAACGCTTGCAGTTGTTTGCCGCGCTCAATATGAGAACCGTCGCCGATATGTATCCAGTCTGCCAGTGGAGATTGCCCAAGCGAAACAGTATCTGCAAAGTGACGCAGACCATCATCCACCATTTTTATCCAATCCGTCCCTGGGGAAGAATTTAGATTTTTTGAAATACTATCATTTGTAGATTGAACTTTACTTTTTCGTAGGCGACTGATCGATATCTGAGTTCCGATCTGTTCGGTAAATTCGTCGAGAATCTCAAGATCTCCAGCGGAATATTCCAGTTTTGTGTTTGACGGTCCGATGGCTACCAGTACAACGGGTTCCATCCCTTCGAACGCCTGTGAGCCCCAGGCTAATTCCGGAATTGCACCCTCCATGCGAAATGCTCCCTCATTGGACTCTAGGACATCTGACAAATAACTGTTTATAGGCAGTGAGCACGAAGTTGCTGCAACTGTTAGTTTGTTGTTTTGCCGAATGGCGATCAAGCCCGCGGCGGAATTCAAAACCTGTAGCAGCAGATTCAGTTCCATGTCCAGATATGAGCGAAGCGTTTCTTCATCCCCGTATATTTGAGGTGGGTTAGGTTTTCGTCTGAAGCGATTTTCCTCAGTCCTTCTCCAGCGTTCCACCGCCTCTCGCCCTAGATCGTACATGCAGTGACTTGTTATCACGAGCGCAATAATGTATCCCAATAGACGCTGTGGGACATCAAGCAATACGCAGATCGCCAGATAAAAAAAGACAATGACGAACATGCCGAACATTGCAATTGGAAAATCCTGCCAGATCGTACGCCGTTCCATAAGGCTTTGGTGGCGTGCCACTGAAATTCCGAGAAGAAAAATACCAACGAAGACCAACCCATCTTCAATGACGCGCGGGAACCTAGACTCGATGATAAGAGATAGTATGCCGTAACCAAGTGCCAGCACCAAAAATAGCGAAGCAAGAAAGATGTATTTTCCCTCGTTTGTGTGACGTACCCGTTGCTGCGCTGCCAGATTAAAAAGAATACCTGCAGCGCCAAGAATTTGAGTTGCCCCATATAGTACGTTTACAAAATTCCCCTCTAATTTAACGGTAAATAAAATATCTTCAGATGTGCGTATGGATCCATTTGCGGCTGTGACAAGTAATGCAATGGAGACGGCGCCCAAGGCATATATGCCAAACTCCACCCAGCGGTAGCGGTCTTGTTTTTGCGGTGTGAGGAGGGCGAAGGTTGTGCTATACCAGCAGGCAAGTGCAATGACCAGCAGTGCCATGCGGAGATTCTCAGTTTCTGATGATGTACTTTGGATATGGTTGTAGGTGTCGAGAAAAAAAATGGCGATTGCGAATAATGCCAATACAACACGCAGTGTGATGCGGTTGGGATATCCACGCGCAAAAAGATAGAACGCCATCCAAAGCGAGATGGACATCGCAAGTAAATTGGTAACATTTGTAACAAAGATGAGCATCACTAAAGGACTTTGCTTTGAACGTTATTGTACCTACTTTATTCAATTTTCAGGAAAAGTGTTTTTTTACTCACATCCCAACCCTTTGGAGAGGGGTTGGGATGTGAGTGCGGAAGATCACTTATTTAATTACAACCCCACTGCGCGGCGGGAGCGTGATGTGATTCCCGTCTATTGTGAGCAACCCAAACAGTATCTTGGGATCGTTGTGCAAGTTATGCTCAACTTTTCTTGCACTTGTCGATGCATTGAACATGACTGTAATTTTCTCGTTTTTCGTTTCGCGCTCATAGACCATTACATGATCTTCCGTATGGATACGCTTGTATGCGCCGTGCCTCAATGCCTTGTGTTTATTTCGCAGGGCAATGCAGGCTTTGGTGAAAGCAAGCAGGTCTGTATCCCATTTCGATTCGTCCCAGGGGAAGGCTTTGCGGCATTCGGGGTCGTGCCCGCCATCCACGCCGATTTCATCCCCATAATAGATACAGGGCGCACCGGGCATGGTTAACAGGAAGAGCCAAGCCAGTTTCAGTGAACTTTTGTCACCGTTGGCGCAAGAGAGAAAGCGCGGCATATCGTGGCTATCTAACAAGTTAAGTTGAGCAAAGGTAATGTCTTGCGGATACAAATTTAATATGCGGTCTACTTCATTTGCAAAGGAGTTTGCATTCATCGGGTGGATGCGATCTTTCAATCCACCCGCGTGATTGATGATATCCATATTCAAATGCGAATGCGCGAAGAAATTCAACGAAGCGGCTGTGAAAAGATAATTCATGACTGCATCGAACTGATCACCCTGCAGCCAGCGTTGCGCCTCGTGCCAGATCTCACCGACTATATAAGCATCTGGGTTGATGCTTCGCACCCGACGTCGGAATTCGCGCCAGAAATCGTCGTCATCGATCTCGCCGGGGACGTCCAGTCGCCAGCCGTCAATGCCGAACTTGATCCAGTATTCAGCCACATCGAACAGAAACTCGCGAACAGCAGGCGTATCGGTGTTGAATTTTGGCAGGGCGGGCAAGTTCCACCAGGCACGATAACCAATGGCGGTCAGACTATCTTCATGTTGCAGTAATTTCTGTTCATGGTGAGATGGAAATGTTCCCCAATGTTTGTGCCCTTTCAGGCGCTCTTCATCAAAGTGGAACCAGTCTTTGTACGGCGAATCTGCGCCGGTTTCTAGGACGTGATTGAATTGCCAGAATCCGCGTGAGGCATGGTTGAATACGCCATCTAACACCACGCGGATGTTCCGCTTGTGAGCTGCATCCAGTAACTTTTTGAACGCTTCATTTCCGCCCAATAACGGATCCACCTGATAATAGTCATAAGTGTGATATCTGTGATTGGATGCCGACGCAAAGATCGGGTTGAAATAGATCGCGTTGATTCCAAGATCTTGAAGATAATCTAGTTTCTCGATTACACCGTATAAGTCTCCGCCCTTGAACCCATTGTAGGTCGGTGCATTGTCCCAGGCTTCAAAGCCGATGTCGGGCAGCTTGTTGCTCTTAGCAAAACGATCTGGAAAGATTTGGTAAAAGACAGCGTCTTTTACCCATTCGGGTGTGGTCATGTATGTTCCTCTTGATTTTGATTAGATAATGCACTTTGCGTGCCAATCTTGAAAAATTGTCGCCTTTATCTTTTAGCCAAGATGCCGATCCAGGGCGAGCAGGTCGAGTTTCAAAGCTTGCGCCTGTTTGGGCGTGTAAAGCGAACTGCAATTATATCGGCAAAATGTACTCGTAATTTATTGTATTTTCAGTGAAGACTGCCGCTACAGTACTGAAAGTTTATTTGATAAAGATATGATATTCCCACGGTGCAAGGTCCAGATGACTCGCCTCATTCATTATGATTTTCTTACCGCTCATAAAATCAACATAGTTGTCATGAAATAATGTGTCTTTGAATGTAATGCTCTGTGTTTTGGCTGAAAAATTAAAGACAGCAAAAACCTTATCTGAGCTGTTTTGGCGTACGAAACTTAAGACTTGGGTCGGCGCAGAATTAACCACCTGGGTCATCCGCGCGCCCCATTTTGCATTCCAAAGCGAGGTGTTTTTTTTGCGCATGGCTAGGAGTTTTTTATACAACGAGCCAATGGGGTGCTCTGTCCATGTGATTGGGTCTTTATCAAAAAAGGCAAGCCGCTTGGGTTCACCTGCTTCCTGTCCGTTATACATCATGGGCATCCCTTCACTGGTGAATGATAGGGCGATAACCGTTTCGAGGGCATCACCAAACGCCTCATGCATGGTCCCCTCCCACGAATTTTTATCGTGGTTGGTTACGAACAACATACGCATTACATCGGCAGGGTATTCTTTCTCGTTATGGGAATAGTATGTGAAAAGCGGATCTAGATTGGCTCTTCCCATGGCGATGGCGTGCATGGTGTCGTACCAACTCC
>JAFLCF010000205.1:3632-7335 GCA_017303735.1 Anaerolineae bacterium | reverse complement strand
GCGTTTTATATTTTTTGGTAATTCGTACATCCCCTTGCACGCCCATATTTTTCAATGTCGAAGCGACGTGATGCCCAAGCAGATCATCCCCCACCGCTGTACCGATCATACCAGATGAAACACCCCATTGACTCAAATTACAGGCGATGATCGCCGCATCGTCATAGACATACTCACTGACCTGATGCACGATGGCACCCGTGTTGAGCTTGGGCAGTTTATCCAGCGACATAATGTACACCGGAGTTAACATGCCAAAGCCAATGTATGCGGGAGGAGAAAGTCGTTTTGCCATAAAAAACTAAACACTAAGGACACGAAGTACACAAAGGGAAAACCCTCTAATAGCACTTCCTTCGTGACCGTTGTGTCCTTTGTGTTTAAAAAGATTCATGCTTTCAGTTTCTCGCCTTTCGGGTCAACCAACACATTGGAAGTCACTTCAGCTTCAAGATTGCCTTCGATCAATTCAATGGTAAAACGATTGCCTTTCACTGCTAGATCAATGGGGAGATAAGCATAAAGGATATTTTTCTTCACGGTAAAGCCATATCCGCCGCTTCTCACACGGGTAACCAGTTTATCACCGTGATAGACCGCTTCACCGCCATAAATTTGCACAAACTCTTCTGTACCCGTCAACACCATCGTACAAAGTTTACGAGTCAGCCCATCGGCTTTTTGCTTCACCAGCGCATCGCGACCGATGAAGTCGCCCTTGTTCAAGTCCACACAGAAGCCAAGTCCGGCTTCGTAAGGCGAAGTGCTGGGCGTAATATCTGTTGTGAAATACTTAAAGCCTTTCTCAAGTCGCAGCGGATCCAACACTTTATACCCGCCGAGTTCCATGCCGAATTCTTTACCAGCTTCGATCAGCATATCCCACACCATCGTAGCGCGATTGTTGGGAATGTACAACTCCCAACCCAACTCACCCGCATAACTCACACGTTGTGCCAGCACTTTGACGCCATTAATAACGATGGGCTTGGTCATCAAATATGGATGCGCTTCATTCGAGACATCGCTGCTGGTGATCTTCTTCAACACGTCGCGAGCCTTGGGTCCCCACAAGGCGAGACAGGCATGTTCCTGCGTAATATCGCGAATGGACACTTCACCATCTGCTTCATTGACATTCATCAAAATGCGAGCATGATCGTTGGCGATGAAGCCCGAGCCAGTGATGACCCAGAAATGTTCCTCGCCCAAGCGGGTCACGGTTAAATCGGATTCAATGCCACCATTTTTGTTCAAGAATTGGGTGTAGATCGCGCTCCCAACTGGTTTATCAATATTGCTGGAGGTCAGTCTCTGTAACAAAGGCAATGCGCCTTTACCTTTTAATTCGATCTTGCCAAACGAGGTCAGGTCAAACAACGCCACACGCTCACGGGTGGCAATATGTTCCTGACGCATGCGTTCAAAGTAAGGTGGTTTTGCCCAACCCCACTTGCGCTGATCCTCCCCCATGCGTCGCCATTCATTGCCGGGGTCGAAATAGTTCACGCGCTCCCAACCAAATTTCTCGCCGAAGACTGCGCCGTTTTCCATCAAACGATAATGCACTGGGCTGGTGCGATGCGGACGTGCCTCTTCGTGTTCGTCATGCGGGAAGCGCAAACGATAGTAATACTTCACGCTTTCCATCGTGCGTTCCGCCGCATACTTGAAATCGGAATAATAATTTCCAAAGCGGGTGGCGCGATAGCCATACACATCCATCGGCGCTTCGCCGTCCATGATCCATTCTGCCATCAGCTTACCCATGCCGCCTGCACCGCCGTAACCATTGAGCGACATGCCCGCCATCATCCAAAAGCCTTTCACGCCGGGCATCGGTCCGAGCAGAGGTTGGCAGTCTGGGGTATACGCACCGGGGTGACGAACCAAGGTGATGATGCCAGCCTGATCCAAAAACGGCAGACGTCGAATCGCACCTTCGAGCAGCATCTCAAATTGATCCATATCACCGGGGAAACTTCTGCTGCCATGTTCCCATGGCGTGCCATCGATCCAGCGCGGTAACGGTTTCGGTTCATAACCACCAATTACCAAGCCGCCTTTTTCCTGACGCATATACACCAAATTATCCGGGTCACGCAGACACGGCGTTTGATCGTTGAACTCATGCCCAGGCACGGCTCGCAACGCAATGTGTTGATGATCCACTGGCGTGGTTGGGGCGTGCAACCCTGCCATGGCAGCGATACGTGGTGCCCACATTCCTGCGGCATTGACGATGATCTCGCATCGGATCTCGCCCTTATCTGTTACAACCGCCTCCACCTCTCCCTTCGCTGACACTTTGATGCCGGTCACGCGAGTATTGGTGTAAATCTCCACGCCGAGTTCTTTGGCAAAACGCGCCATCGACGTAGTGACGGTATACGGGTCAAGTTGACCATCGCCGGGCAGGTAAATGCCGCCGAATAAATCTTTATCTGAGATCTGCGGCATGTATTTTTTTGATTCTTCGGGTGAGATGACTTCGCAATCCAACCCCAATGCCTTGGCGCGGCTGACGCTGCGTTCCATTTCAAGCAACTGCTCCTTGCTCGAAGCCACGCGCAAACTACCCACCGTATCAAATAAACCCAGTTCTTTATATAACTGCACACTATACATGCGGAAACGCAACATGGCTTGCGACGTAGCGAACTGAGTCACCAATCCCGCCGCATGCGAAGACTCACCGCTGGCGATCTCCCCTTTTTCTACAATGACCACATCCTTGCGTCCGTTCTTGGCAAGGTGATATGCAACCTGTGCCCCATAAATTCCCCCGCCAATGACCACGATCTCTGCATGAGTCTTCATTTATATCAACTCCGTAGTTTGGTTGTGTATAAAATAAGAAAACACGTTCAAAGAGATATTAATTTCTTGAAACGTGTTTTGTATTTGTACTTAGACCTTCGCGCCATTTGCAAGAAACACTTCAATCGAATATTCTGCCAATTCCTTCTTCGCTTGCTTGCTAAAACCGGTGTCTGTAACAAGCTTATCCATGGCATCAATGTTTGCAACATGGAAGTTTGAAACCGCGCCCCACTTGCTATGATCCGAAACGATGATGACCTGTCCCTTGGTGCGTTCGATCATCTTGCGGACCACTTCTGCTTCAGGGTTGGTGGGAACCGTCAGCCCGTGTTTTAGGGAGATTCCGTCAACGCCGAGAATCGCTTTGTTGGCAAAGACCAGATTCAAATTGTCCAGTGCGAAGCGACCGGATAGAGAGTTGGAACGAGCCTGGAATTCGCCTCCGGTCAAATTGAGAGAAAAGCCCGGGTCGCCGACATCCACCAAGGCACTCACATTATTCGTAAAGACCGTAATGCGCGGATTACGCGGAACATGTTGCAGCACTTGCGTTGCCGTGGTGCCACTGTTAATGAAAACAATATCACCCTCTTCAATGAAGGTGGCTGCGAATTCACCGATCTGTTTCTTTTCATCGGGATAATTCTTGAGGCGTAGTTGATATTCCTGCTCAAAGATCACACGCTGATTTAATACCGCACCCCCATGCGTGCGTTCGAGAATGCCTTTTTGTTCGAGCCATTCCAAGTCGCGTCGAACTGTAGCTTCAGAAGCTTCAAGCAGATCCATCAAGTCGGCAGTACGCGCGATCTGATGAATGCCAAGAAACTCTTGAATCTTTTCTCTACGTTGCGCGGGAATGAGGGGTTTACCCATCTGA
>JAFLCF010000205.1:0-3582 GCA_017303735.1 Anaerolineae bacterium | reverse complement strand
TTTGCTTATAATGGATTTGTTATGTAGACCTGACAGCCAAATCATGTAAACCTGTCGGGTCTTCTTTTTTGGAGACTTCATGATAACACTTGTCAAAGACCTGATGCACAAAGGCGTGATCACTTGTAAACCCGATGCCACCTTGGGGCAAGTTGCAACTCTGCTCGATCAACATCAAGTGCATGCCTTGTTCGTGACAGATCGTGATGGTCGCATTGTCGGAGTCATTTCAGACTTTGACCTGATGGCGGGCGAATGGCTTTCATCAGACCCCGAAAGCCTCAACACCATGCGGAAGTTAACCGCCTCAGACATCATGACCAAGCCTGTAGACACCATCCAAGCCACCACCCCACTGACAGAAGCCGCCGACCTTTTCATGCAGAAAAGAGTTGGGCGGTTTTTAGTTTTAGAAAATGAAAAACCCGTTGGCACGATCTCGCTTTCTGATTTCGTTGCCAGCCTGACCGAGAAGATCAAATCCAAACGCGAGAAAGTTGGTGACGTGATGTCGCATGCCATTCTCGTTTGCCGCGGCAAGACTCCTGTTCTTTCAGCAGCCTATGCAATGACCTCCTCCGGCTGGCGCTCGGTATTGGTCGTGGACTTGAACGGTAAAGTCATCGGCGTAGTCAGCGGACATGACCTGATGCACCTCGTAAAAAACGGCGTGGACGAAAAACTAACCGTCCGCGATGTGATGCACCCCGCGCTTACCATCGATATCAATGCCAGTCTGCGTGAAGCCGCAGATATGCTCATTCAAAATCACTATCATCGTTTAGTCGTTGTGGATAAAGAAAACCCAGACTCCTTCCCACTGGGCGCGATCTCCACCTTTGATATTGTGGCAGAAATGGCAAGACCCGATTCGATTTGGCAAAAATAAATTCGACGACAGACCGCGGACGATAGACGATAAAAGTTCGTCCATGGTCAATGGTCTATCGTCCATCGTCTATCACAGGAGACATACATGTCTGAATTCCCAACACAAGCCCAGGTCGTCATCATCGGCGGCGGCGTGGGTGGAAGCAGTATCGCCTATCACCTCACAAAACTCGGCTGGAAGGATGTTGTCGTCCTTGAACGCCACGAGTTGACCTCCGGTTCCACCTGGCATTCGGCAGGTCTCGTCGGGCAGATGCGTTCCGACGCAAACCTGACCCGCATGATGCACTACAGCACCGACCTGTATCGCAGCCTCAAAGCTGAAACGGGACAAGACACCTCATGGCGCGAAGTCGGCGGCATTCGCCTCGCTTCCTCTCATGAGCGCATGGAAGAGACCAAGCGCCTCGTCGGTCTCGCCCGCTCCTTCGGCGTGCCCATGGAGTTGATCTCCCCCAAAGAAGCGCAAGACATGTTCCCGCTCATGGACATCACCGGCGTGGTCGGCGCGGCTTATACCCCGAATGACGGTTCGATTGACCCAACAGGTCTGACCAATGCCCTTGCGATTGGCGCAAAGAATCGCGGCGCACGTTTCTTCTTCTATACCAATGTAGAGAAGATCAATGTGGTCAACGGGCGTGTGACCGAAGTGGTAACAGACAAGGGCACGATCAAGACCGAGGTCGTGGTTAACGCTTCCGGCATGTGGGGACGCGAAGTCGGCAAAATGGTCGGCTTGAATCTGCCGGTCATCCCGATGGCGCATTTGTACATCCTCACTGAACCCATCAAAGGTGTCACCAATAAATTCCCCAACTTGCGCGACCCCGATTTGCTGGTTTACTATCGCGAAGAAGTCGGCGGACTCGTCACAGGTGGTTATGAACGTCAACCCGCCACCTTTGGCATGAACGGCATTCCGCGTGATTTCAAATTCAAACTCCTCGAACCCGATTGGGAACGCTTCACCCCGTTGATGGAAAACTCGATTCGACGTGTACCCGCCGTGGAAAGCGCCCCCGTGAAATTGTTGCTCAATGGACCTGAAGGCTTCACGCCCGATGGTGAATTCTTGTTGGGTCCCACTTCTGTCAAAGGATTCTGGGTGGCGTGTGCATTCTGTGCGCATGGTCTGGCTGGCGCGGGCGGCATCGGCAAGGTGATGGCTGAATGGATCGTAGACGGCTCGCCCGAATGGGATGTTTGGCGTTTGGATGTGCGTCGCTTTGGTCCGAGTTACAACAGCCTCGAATACACCCGCGCCCGCACGTTTGAAACCTATACCCAGTATTACGACATTCACTACCCCGCCGAAGAAAGACTCTCCAAACGCAATGTGCGCGTCTCCCCCACTTACTTCCGCCTGCGCGATTTGAACTGCACCTTTGGCGAGAAGATGGGTTGGGAGCGCCCGAACTGGTTCCGTAAATATGAAGAACTCGCCACGCACGGGCACGAACCGCGCGGTTGGATGCGCCATAACTGGAGCCGCGCCATCGGTCACGAACATTTGATGACGCGCGAAAATGCAGGGCTCTTCGATGAAACCTCGTTCAACAAGTTTGAAGTGCGCGGACCTGGCGCGTTGAAGTTCCTCAACTACGTCTGCGCCAATCAAATTGATGTGCCTGTTGGCAACCTTGTCTATACGCAAGCGCTCAACAAACGCGGCGGCATCGAATGTGACTTCACCGTCACCCGCCTTGCGGAAGATCGCTTCTTCATCGTGACAGGTACGGCATTCGGTCAACATGACATGTCCTGGCTCTCGCTGCAAATGCCCGAAGATGGCAGTGTGACAATGGAAGATGTCGGCTCGAACTACGCCTGTATCGGCATGTGGGGACCCAAGGCGCGCACCATCCTTGAGAAAGTCACGACGGATGATGTCTCGAATGCGGGCTTCCCGTACATGACCGCGAAAAATATCAACGTGGGCGATGTCCCCGTCCGCGCCGCACGCGTGACCTATGTGGGCGAACTCGGCTGGGAATTCTATTGCCCGATGGAATATGGTTTGCGTTTGTGGGATACGCTCTGGGAAGCGGGTCAGCCCGAAGGCATGGTGGCTGGTGGCTACAAAGCGATTGAATCGTTACGCCTTGAAAAAGCCTATCGCTACTGGAGCGGCGAGATTACACCGGACTACACTCCCTACGAAGCGGGTCTCGGTTTTGCCGTGAAGTTGGATAAAGAGAACTTCATCGGCAAGGAAGCACTGGTCAAACAGAAGGCAGAGGGCGTTAAATCCAAACTCTGTACGATGACTCTTGCAGATGATCGCACGATTGTGATGGGCAAAGAACCAATCCGCGTGGATGGCAAGATCGTGGGTTGGGTCGCCTCAGGTGGATTTGGCTACTCGGTAGCGAAATCCATTGCGTATGCGTATTTGCCGATGGAATATTCCAAACCGGGAACCAAGCTTGAGATTGAATGCTTCGGTGAACAAGTCGGCGCAGAAGTGACCGCAAATGTATTGTGGGATCCGAAGAACGAGAGGATCAAAGCATAAGGTAAGAAAAGGCTCGAGAAAGCAGAAGCAGGTTTCAGTTAAGACGGAAGCGGGTTCTTCATCCGCTAAAAATTCTTTCACCAAAGGAAGGAACAGAGTCATATGAATACGCTTGCCATCGATAAAGCCATTGCCAAGGTTCCGTTTTTAGCGGAGTCAAAGAACATCAAGAA
>JAFLCF010000204.1 GCA_017303735.1 Anaerolineae bacterium | reverse complement strand
TTACTCGTTACTTACAACTCGTTACTTCCCTACCTCCGACTCTCTGTAATTCGTCCCTCGCGCACCGCTAATTTTTCCACACGGGCGAGCAGGAACTTTGCCGTTGTTAGAAACACCACCGAAAGCACGGCAAGAATATAAATTTCTGTTTGTACGGTCATAAAGCCAAATTGAAAACCGGTTGGGAAGATCAACTGACGCATCGCATCCATGCCCAATGTGAGTGGAATGATCGAAGCGCCCGCCGCCACCCAAAACGGCAGCGACTTGATCGGGAAGTAAAAGCCCGAAGCCAGGAAGATCGGTTCTTGTGCAAGGTTCGCCATGTGCCAGGCTTCGCGCCCAAACATCAAAAATGCAGAAGCCATCATCATGCCCATGCCATACAGCGCCACCATCGCCAGTATGAACACCAGGAACAACTGCACATAACTCGAAACGGTAAAGGTCACATCGAACATCCAAATGCCGAGCAAAGTCACAGCCACAGCACGCATGGCAGTTGCCACCAGACCACCCAGCGCCATGCCCAACAAGATCGCCATCATCGAATTCGGCGCCATGATGTACAGAGCAAGATTCCCCTGCTCCTTTTCCCAATACAACTGGCTGGACATGCTCCATAAAATATTCATCCAGAATGCGGTCATCGCACCGCCCATCACCACAAAGCCAATATATTCTTCGGGCGCATTCAAGGCGCGATACACAAATACATAGGCGATCACTGCCAACATCGGCATGACCACTTCGAACACCAACCACGAAACTTCACGTTGCTGCCCAATAATGCGCGGATACGCCCGCGCAAAGATCGTGCTCAAGAACAAACGCCAGCCCGTGTTCTTATGCGAGTATTTTTTACTCACCGCTTCCATTGCTTTCCTCCTCCGCCATGCTGCGCCCCACCAGATCCACGAACACATCTTCGAGGGTCGGCTCGCGCTTGCTCAGGTTCATCACCTTCACATCTTTTTGGGTAAAGAGATTGATGACTCGTGCCAGAGCGGATTCTTCGACCAAGCCGATACTCAACTTCGCGCCGGTCTCTGTCTCTGAGATCGCCGCTTTCGTGACCTCGGGCTGGTCCACCAACATTTGCTGGGTCAACCCGTTGAGCGGACTCACTTCGATCTCGAAGAGCGCGTCCTTCTGCAATTTTTGCTTCAACACAGACGGCTTATCGCAAGCCAACACTTTTCCTTTATTGATGATGGCAACGCGATCACAAAGCTCATCAGCTTCCATCATATAGTGAGTTGTTAAAAGGAGCGTACGTTCCTTATCAGCTTTCAACCACTCAAGGATAAAGCGGCGTACATCGCGCATCGCGCCTACGTCAAGACCAAGTGTGGGCTCATCGAGGAAGAGCACTTCTGGCTCGGTTAAGAATCCGCGCACAATGTTCATTTTCTGACGCAGACCCGTAGAAAGGTCCGATGACTTGGTATGCATGCGGTCTTTCATGCCAACCATTTCGAGCAGGGCTTCAATGCGCTCGTTGGCTTCATTCGATGGCACACCGTAGAACTGTGAGAACATCCACAGATTCTCGCGCACGGTCAACAGACCATAGCCCGAAGACTCACCGCCTGACACCATATTGATGCGCGGACGCACAGACTCGGGTGCAGCGTTCACGTCGGCTCCTGCAACGCGTGCCCAGCCCGAGGTCGGGGAGAGAAGCGTGGTAAGGATCTTGATGAGGGTCGTTTTTCCAGCGCCGTTCGGTCCCAGGAGTCCGAACAGTTCACCACGTTCCACGGTTAAATTCACACCTTCCAGTGCGACGAGTTCTTTGCGCGTTTCTTTCTTGCTGCCACGCAGTTTGTAAATGCGACCGAGGTCTTTTGTTTCGATTGCGAGTGAAGCGGACATATTTCTCCTTAATAAACTGTTAGGTGGTTCGTTGTATTTCCGTGTATCAAACGTAGGGCATGCGTCAAGCGCCTTTTGAGCGTGCGTGATAAATTTACACGCGTAACAAATCTCTTCTCCTCCTTTGTAAGAGAGCCAGGGTAGGCGACCCTGGCTCTCGCAATTTAAGGATCGATTATGGGATCAATCAGTGACAGGGAGGATATAGAATATAAGTTCTATTTTACTACGACTCTATTTGTGATGTAAAATCTACTGCGAATTTCAGGTGACAGTCACTTTGAAAGTGACTGTCACCTATTATTAGGAGAAAACTTTATGAGTGAAGAATATATCCCCAAGATCGCCATGAGCATTCAGGCGCACCCCGATGACCAGGAATTTGGGATCGGCGGCACGATCGCAAAATGGACAAAAGCAGGCTGTGAATTTATCACGGTTGTCATTACCAGTGGTGACTCAGGTTCGAACGACCCCAGCAAGGGCGCAGAATACAAACCGGTGCTGGCTGACTTACGCGAAAAAGAACAACTTGCCGCCAATGAGGTGTTGGGCGTGAAAGAAACGATCTTCATGCGCAAGCCCGATGGCGAACTGGAACCGACCATTGAATTGCGCAAGGAACTCACGCGCCTCATCCGCAAATATAAACCCGATGTGGTTTTGGCGGGTAATCCTGAAGCATGGTTTTATGGAAATGAATATTTGAATCACGCTGACCATCGCGCCGCTGCCCGCGCTGCCTGTGAGGCGGTTTTCCCTTCCGCAGGGTCCAGGCTCATTTTTGCCGACCTCCTAGAAGAAGGCTTTGAGCCTCATGAGGTCAAACGCCTGTATGTTCATGGGACGGACAAGCCCGATACTTGGGTGGACATTTCCGAAACCATTGATACCAAAGTCAAGGCGTTGCAGCAGCACGTCAGCCAAGTGCCGGTGGATGAAGTGGAAAAATGGATGAAGGATTGGGCAAAGGAAGATGCGAAGGATAAAGAGTTCGAGTACGCCGAGTCCTACCGCGTGATGATCATGAAGAAAGAAGAAGAGCACGAGAATTAATTAAATCAGTAGGGGCGACCCGTCACGATTTATAGACTCTTTGACATAAAGGGAGGGTCGCCCTACTAAAAGAACCAATGCCCTACCAGTGCGGACGCGAGCGTCATGCTGATGTTGTCAATATCGCGATAATGCAACGACTCAACTGCCGAACCAATTAGAGAGATCACAGTGAGAGGGAAAAGGTAATTGGTCATTGGTGCTGTGAATACGCCTGCGTTCACATAAATAAACAAAATAACCGCAGACATCACCCAACCACCCACGAACACGCTGACCATTCCCGCCACCGACTTTTCCTTGCTCCACGGCAACTTTGGTGAAGGGATGCGCCGACCGAAGATGTCGGCAATGCCATCGCCGCCGCACATCATCATTAATGCGATGATGCCGATCGGGGATTCACGCCAGTAGACCAGGGTCAACACCACGAACATGATGCCGTAATACAAAGGTCCGCGCAGAATCTCTTTTGGGTCACCGGTGCGAGACATGGCATCTACGGAGGCTTTGTCTTTCAATATCCCAAAGCCGATCAACGCAAATTGAATCGTGATCGCAAACGGAACCAGCGCTGCCAGCCATCGGGCGGAGGAAGCATCGTCGAAAAAGAACCAGCACAAAACGAAGATCGGACCCGTGCCGATGTGGATCAACTTACGGCTGAGCTTGCTTTCGATCCAGCCGCGATGGGCGAAGAAATCCATCAGGCGCAAAAATCCGAGCGCGATGGCGAAGGTAAGAGCGAGGGCGATGTAGTTGTTCAAGGGGAGACTCCTGTAGGTCAGGCTTGCAGCCTGACGGTTTTATGTAACAAAAGCATGGCGGGTTATAAACCCGCCCTACATTTCGTCGCTATTTATAACCCCGCCGCCTCTATCAAAGACTCCCAATTTTCGAAATAAGGCACATCGGCTTTGCGAAAGGCTTCGCTCTTTGAAGCACTGCCAGAGGTGAGACCGAGAGTATGGGTGGTCACCCCAAACCCATTTTGAGTCAGGATCGCACCAGCGGCTTGAGTGGAGCGGATACCGCCCATCGTATCTTCCACTACGATGAGTTCAAACTCACGCGGCAGACTTGAGAAGATGCTGTTCAGTCGACCCGATGCCTGCCACTCCGCTGCGGCTTGGATCGAAGACCACTCCGCTCCGGTAAAGGCGGCGGCAACTGCGGCGAGTGATTGAACAGGCGACGGCTTGAGAAGCGAGGCGGCAGCAACTCCGTGTTGCTTTTCGTAATACTCGAGGCGTCCATATCCAATGAGTGGAATATCAGCCAAGCCGACCAGTTCGAGGGCGGCTTCAGCTTCGGGAGCGTAGCCGATGTGAGAGGTCTCCACATCGCGCGGCGGTGCAGACGGACGCGCCGTAATCGAAGCGAGGTGGATGTTTGGCTGCTGAAGTTTGGACAATGTTTTCGGGCTGAGATTGGATGTATCGTGCGTTTGCAAAAATGATTCTGTTTCGACCTCAGCAGGCAGGTTATAGGCTTCGCTAAATACCTGGCTGCCAAGCGAAAAATGTTGAAAGAGTCGTGTAGTGTGTGAGAAGTGGACGTTGCGCGAATCGTGCAAAAGGTTACGGCACAGGTCTTCGGGCAGATGAGGGAAGCATCCCTGCTGAAGGGCGGACTCGGTTGGGTAAATATTTGGCAAAATTTCAAAGTCAGGAATGATGAGATCTTCAGATACATACCCGTTCATTCTGCGCCCGATCTCCACAGCAGCACCTTTTAGATCCGAAGGTAAATTTTCATTGCCCACTTTAGCAAGGAGCGCATCCCACGCCGCGCCGAGCAGAACTGGGACCATATCCCACTCGCTGAAGATGCCGCGCTTTTCCAGTTCGGCGATCTTTTCTTCATGAAAATCAAAATGAGGCGCACCCATGAGCGTCGCAAAATGATTCAACGTGGCATGCAATGCCGCGCGATACCCGCCGGGTGTGACTAACACACCGTCTACATCGAGCAAAACAACTTTCTTCATTTATGACGTTTCTCCAACTCTGCCAGAATATCCGCCGGGGTCAATCCGCGAGCGGAGAGTAAAACCAGCGTATGATACGTCAAGTCGGCAACTTCTTCAATGAGACGCTGGTCTTCTTGTGCCAACGCCGCCACGACCACTTCAGTTCCTTCTTCGCCCACCTTCTGCGCAATCTTCGGCAAGCCTTCATTGAACAGACTTGTCGTGTACGACTTCTCGCTGGGGTTATTTTTTCGATCTTGAATGACATCAAACAACCATTGAATGCTCATGATTTCTCCTTGTTAGACCGTAGACGATAGACCACGGACGATAGATAAACTTTCCATCGTCTATGGTCGATTGTCCATCGTCATATTTCTATAAAAACACGTCCGCTCACCCGTATGGCACGCCGGACCCGCAGGCTCGACCAGCACCAACAGCGTATCCGCATCACAATCCACGCGGATCTCGACCACCTTCTGCACATTGCCCGACGTCGCACCCTTTTGCCAAATCTCCCGCCGACTGCGTGACCAGAACACCGCTTCACCCATCTCCAGAGTCAATTGCAAAGACTCAGCATTCATCCACGCCATCATCAACACATCTTTTGTGAAAACATCCTGCACAATCGCAGGCACAAGTCCATTCGCATCGTACTTAATCTCACTTAGTAACTCGTCTTTCATCTTTCCTCTCTTCACATCGACCATAGACGATAGACCATTGACCACGGACAACAATTACCATTTACCAATTACTTTCTATCGTCCACCGTCCGCGGTCTGCCGTCATCTCACCACAACCCCAACCTTGCGCAGTTCATCCTTCAACTCCGGAATCCTCAACTTCCCATCATGAAACAGTGACGCTGCCAACGCCGCATCTGCCATGCCCTTCGTCAGCACATCCGCAAAGTGACTTGGAGTCCCCGCCCCGCCCGAAGCGATGACAGGCACAGACACCATGTTCGAGATGATACTGGTCAATTCAAGGTCATAACCTGCCAGCGTACCATCGGTATCCATGCTGGTGAGCAGGATCTCGCCCGCACCCAACTCCACGCCTCGCACCGCCCACTCGACCGCGTCCATGCCTGTGGGCGTGCGCCCACCTGCCACATACACTTCCCAACTTGAGCCATTTCTGCGTGCGTCAATTGCCAGCACAATGCACTGCGCCCCGAAGCGACTCGCCCCTTCAGAAAGCAACTCAGGTCGCTTCACCGCCGCCGAGTTCACGCTGACCTTGTCCGCGCCAGCCAATAACAAATTGCGCATATCGTCCACTTCGCGGATTCCGCCGCCGACCGTCAACGGCATGAATACCGTCTCTGCGACACGGCTGACCAATTCCAGCGTTGTCTTGCGTCCTTCGTGCGTGGCAGAAATATCGAGAAAGACCAACTCATCTGCGCCCTGCTCATCGTACAGACGCGCCTGCTCCACAGGGTCGCCCGCATCACGCAAGTTCACAAAGTTCACACCCTTCACCACGCGCCCGTCCTTAATATCAAGGCATGGAATAATTCTTTTAGCCAACATAATAAACTCCAATCGTTCGAAGGTTGCAGGTTGGAACGTTTGCACGTTAAGAGCAAAAACCTTCCAACGTTTCAACATTTAAACTTGCAACGCCTTTTGTAAATCAACCGTCCCATCATACAACGCCCGCCCGATGATACAGCCCGCCAGCCCTGCATCCTTCGCTGCTTTCACATCGTCGATCGTATGCACGCCGCCCGAAGCGATCACGTCGAGTCCGCTCTTCTCAGATAACTCGCGCGTCGCAGGGATATTCAACCCACTGCCTAAACCGTCGCGGCTGACATCGGTAAAGATAACGTTGGCAAGCCCAAACGAAGACATTTGAAGCGCGAGGTCAAGCGCAGGCACGCCACTGTTATCCTTCCAACCGCGAGTCCGCACGAGCCCATCACGTGCATCAATTCCAACTGCAATCTGTTCCGCGCCAAAACTACTCAACGCATCACGCACGATCTCAGGTTGCTCAATCGCAATCGTTCCTAAAATCACGCGGCTCACGCCCAACGACAATGCCGCCTCAATCGACTCAAGCGAACGCATCCCACCACCGAACTGCACACGCGTGCCGAGTTTCAAAATCGATTCAAGCGCATCACGATTCGCGTTATCACTTTCGCCAAACGCACCATCGAGATTCACAACATGCAGCCAAGTCGCGCCAGTGTCGATCCAACGCTTCGCCGTCTCAGCAGGGTCATCACTGTATGAAGTCATCCGCACGGGGTCGCCCTCTTTCAATCGCACCACTTTGCCGCCGCGCAAATCGATCGCGGGATAGATCGTAAACATCACGCCTCCACAAAATTTTTCAAAATGCGCAGCCCCACCGCCTGACTTTTCTCAGGATGAAACTGCACGCCAAACACATTCTCGCGCCGCACCGCGCAC
>JAFLCF010000203.1 GCA_017303735.1 Anaerolineae bacterium | reverse complement strand
ATCGTGAGCAATGAGAAAGGCGGTATCACTTCCAAGACCACCTTGCTGACAACATACATACCGCCCCAGATCGAGGCGGCAATGAGACCAGATATTAACCCTGCGAATGTGTGATGTTTTTGCATAATCCCCCGATTATATCGAATGGAAGCTTGTTATTGATTTTCAGGATTGACCATTTCGATACACATCCCATAACAGGATCGATCCGGCGCATGCGACGTTTAGCGAATTGACCGAGCCGGATAACGGGATGCTGACAATTTCGTCACACAGATGCTTCAATGCCACACTCATCCCTTTGGCTTCGTTCCCAAGAATAAGGGCAATGGGTCTTTTAAGTGGGCTGTTCAGCAGGGAAATATCGCCTGTTGAATCTGTGCCGACGATGCGAAGACTGCTTTTTTCTTTTTCCGCTTTGAGCCAGATTTCAAACTCCTGCATGGATTGGATCGCGACCAGGGTTGAGTGAAAGATACTGCCCAAACTGGAACGGATGACCTTGGGGTTGTACATATCCACGCTGTGACCGATGATGAGAAGAGCGTCCACACCAAAGGAATTGGCAGAACGGATCAGTGAGCCAAGGTTGCCATAGTCGCTGGGGCGGTCAAAGACCAGCAGGAATGGGTTCGGCGGCAGATTCAAGTCGTAAAGCTGCGTCGACTTGATTTTTACCGTGATGACAATTTCAGAAGGCTCTTCGCGATCACATATTGACTTGTACAATTCATGATCCATGCAGATGACTTTGGCTTGACGGTTTTTGCGGATCAAGTCTTTGGACCAGGAGGATAAGGACTCAAGATCGGGTGTAATAATGCGGGTGACCTCCAAACTTGCTCTGTCCACCTGTTTGATGGATTCGATCCCTTCCACGAAAACTTCGCCGTTTTGGTGGCGTTTTGTGCGGTTTAACTTTAACGCGCGGATGATCTGAAATTCGGCATTTTCCGTGCTAATGGTTAGGGTGGACATGAATTATTCTCGCTCAGGTCTTTCTCTTCGCAGTTTTTTAATGACACCGCGTTGTTTTTTTGATTTCAGACGATCTTCTTTGGATGCTTTCGTCGGCTTGGTCTTGTGACGTGTTTTCGGCTTTTCGCCTGCTTTGCGGATCAGCTCGTAGAATTTCGCAAGTGCATCTTCTCGATTCGCCTCCTGGGTGCGGAAGCGTTTGGCTTCGAGGATGAGCACACCCTCAGCGTTAACTCGTTTCCCGGCAAGCAGGATCAGCCGTCCCTTTAAGTCGGAGCCGAGCGACGGGGAGTTGACCACGTCAAAGCGCAGTTGCACCGCCGTCGCTACTTTATTTACATTCTGTCCCCCCGGTCCCGATGCGCGGATATATTCCAACTGAATTTCGTTATCGAGTCGTTTCATCTGATGAAATTATAAAATAAAAAATCCTCCCCCAAATCCGCTATTTGGATTTGGGGGAGGTGCCGAAGGCGGAGGGGGCTAGAACATCAACGCGTTGACCTTGTCGATCATGGTGCGGTCGGGGCGCAGATCGGCTTGGGTCAGGCGGTTGAGAGGCGTGTCGACCAGGTTGTAAATGTCGGTCAGCGAGGGTTTTTCAGGGTTGACGTAGATCAAACCGGTCAGCAGCCAGTTGTTCTCGCGGGCTTCTTCAAGGGCTTGCAAGGCTTGCATGCGGTTGGTGGGGTCGTAGCCTTTTTCAAGATTCTTAAGAATGACTGTTGAGCCGTCGTGCATGGCAACTTCGCGAATCTCGCCTTCGTTCATTTCGCGCTCGAGCATGATCTCATTGCGCGGCGCGATATAGGAAATTTCATGCAGAGGTTCTTCGTGATCTTTGCCCCATGCATAAGAATGGTAGGCATTTTCCTGATTGTTGAAGGTCACGCAGGGACTAATGATATCGAGCACGGCAATGCCATTGTGAGCAAAGGCAGCTTTGAGAAGTTCCTTCACTTGCTTGGGGTTGCCCGCGAACGAGCGACCTACAAAAGTGGCATTGGAGATCAAGGCTTCGGAGCAGATATCCACGGGCATGTAGGGATTCTCGCCCTGCTTCTTCAACTGCAAGCCTTTTTCAGCCGTGGCAGAGAATTGACCCTTGGTGAGCCCATACACGCCATTGTTTTCGACGATGTACACCATGTTCACGTTGCGGCGCATGGCATGTTTGAACTGACCCATGCCGATGCTGGCGCTGTCGCCGTCACCAGAGACGCCGATGCCTTTCATGTGCGCATCACCGAACAACGCACCGGTCGCAATGGAGGGCATACGTCCGTGCAGGGAGTTGAAGCCGAAGCTGCGGTTCATGAAGTAGGTCGGCGATTTGGATGAACAGCCAATGCCGGAAAACTTAATAACATCTTCGGGCAGCACGTTCATTTCGTACATTGCGGTAATGATCTGGTTCGAGATCGAGTTATGTCCGCAGCCCTGGCACAAGGTGCTGGGCGCTCCGCGGTAATCGTTCTTGCTCAAACCGGCGCCATTTACATTTGCAGGTGCACCAGCCATGGGAAGTGTTTCAGTCATTGTGTTTTACTCCTTTTTACCGATAACTACTTCCGCTTCGACTTGACAGCGGATTTGGATTTCGAGGCGGTCTTTTTCGAGGACGATTTCACCGCCGCTTTCTTAACCGGAGCTGCTTTTGCTTTCGCGACAGTTTTCTTCCCCTTCGGCTTTTCGCTTGCAGCCTTGCTGTACTGCGACAAAATTCCATCGCAAACCCATTGAGCCGCAGCGGGCAGACCGTCGTGATAGGCAACTGCTTTCAAGCACATGGCATACTGCGGATATTCCACCAGCATGATCTGACGCATCTGGGCATCGCGGTTCATTTCGACGATGAAGACCTGGTCGTGGCTGGCAATGAAGTCGTCTACTTCCTTGGTGAATGGCACGGCACGAACACGCAGGAAATCAGATTTGATGCCGTGTTCTTTTTCCAAGAGGTGCTGTGCTTCGAAGATGGCATTCTCAGTGGAGCCATAAGAGATGATGCCGATGGTCGCGCCTTTTGTCTTATGCAAAACCGGTGCAGGGACGTATTTTTTCGCAGTCTCCTGCTTGCGGGCAAGGCGTTCCATGTTCTTCATGTACATGGCAGAGTCTTCGGTGTACTTGGCGTACTCATCGTGACCCGTACCGCGGGTGAAGTAAGAGCTAAGCGGATGCTTGTTGCCCGGAATGGTGCGATAGGTGAGGGCATCGCCATCTTTGTCGAGGTAACGTCCCCAATTGCCTTTGATTTCTTCCAGGTCTTTTTCCCAGAGAACCTTACCGCGATCCATGGGAACTTCAGGGTAATCAAAGGGCTTGCTCATCCACTGGTTCATGCCCATATCCAGATCGCTGAGCACGAAAATGGGAGTCTGGAGTTGTTCGGCAATATCAAACGATTTCCAGCCGAATTCAAAACATTCGTATACATCGCCCGGCAACAAAATAACGGAATGTGAGTCACCGTGACCGATGTTGTAGGTAAAGGTTAAGTCGCCTTGTGAGGTGCGGGTGGGCAGACCAGTGGAAGGACCAATGCGTTGAACATCCCAAATGACGACGGGCACTTCAGCATAATATGCCAGCCCGGCGAATTCGGTCATCAACGAAAGACCCGGTCCCGAAGTAGAGGTCATGGCACGCAAGCCAGACCAACCGGCACCAATTGCCATGCCCAAAGCGGCGAGTTCATCTTCTGCTTGAACGATGGCATAGGTTTGCTTGCCATCTTCACGTTTGCGCAAGATCGGCAGGTAATCATTCAAGCCTTCTGCTAACGAAGTAGCCGGGGTGATGGGATACCAGCCCGCAAATTGAACACCACCAAAAATGGAACCGATCGCGGCGGCGGTGTTGCCATCTGCCATGATCAAGCCATCGGTCTTATCCATCTTTTCAAGCTGGAAGGGATCTTTCTTTTCGAGGTTGGCAGCAGCCCAATCTGCACCGGCTTTGAGGGCATTGAAGTTCATATCGATCGGCTTTTGTTTGCCTTTGAAGTGAAAGGTCAACGCAGCGCGGATGGCTTCCATATCCATGCCGACCAATTGCGCCAGCACACCCACATAGACCATATTGCCCACTAGTTCGCGGAAATCAGTAGGCACATTCGGGTCATTCTTAACAATGGATTTGATCGGCATCGGATAAATTGCCACATCCACGCGGGTGATCGGCTGCTTGATATCGTCAGCGTAGAAAAAGGCACCACCCGGCGTAACAGACGCGAGGTCCTTTGCGAACGAATCGGGATTCATCGCAATGACGATGTCGTTGGTTTCCTTGCGTCCGATAAATCCATCTTTATTGACGCGAATGGTGTACCAGGTGGGCAAGCCTTGAATGTTCGAAGGGAACAGGTTCTTGCCAGAAACGGGAATGCCCATCTTGAAGATGGATCGCAGGATGGTGTTATTGGCAGTCGAACTGCCGGAACCGTTCTTCGTGCCAACGGTGATCGAAAAATCGTTCACTATCTTATTCATGGAGCTCCTCATATAAGTTAACCGTCATTGCGAGGCGATAGCCGAAGCAATCTCCTAGCTTCTGACGTAATGTTTATTACGGCCGATGATACAAAAGGTCAGTATGACGGACAAGCGCCTCATACCCGACCTCGAACTTGCCACTACAAATTGATTCGACCATACGCTGATGGTATTGCCACACTTCTTGCAAGTATTCATATCCGCCAGCGAACACGTTCAAGCCGACGGCTTCGTAGGCTTCCCAATAGGCTTCAAGGACGCCGATCACAAAAGGATTATCAAGATTTTTATAAATGGTGAGGTGCAGTTTGCGATGTTCTTCGTGCGGAACCTGCACAGGGGTGCCGCCTAGTTTTTCCCAGGCTCGGGCGATGATAGAGTTCAACTCGGCTTGGTCCTCTTGGGTTAAGAGGCGAACCGCTTCATACCAATATGCGGCTTCCAAATGGTTGCGCATCTCTGAAAATTTGCGGAAGTGGTCATCATTCAATGCCAATGCATACCCCAGGCTTTGGCGAATGGCAGGCGTGAATGAATAATTGAGGCGGCGTGTGCCGGTCTTTTGGCGCACTTCCACAAAGCCAAGCGCGCGCGCTACTTCAAGCTGTTCGCGCAACGAGGCAAGGCTGATATTCAATTCGCGGCTGAGTTCGTTTAAAGAGGGGAGTTTGTCATCGGCTTCAGGATGAGAAGCGAGATAACGCAGGAATTCGGAAATATTAGGGGAAATACGTTCACGTAACATAAAAGTTGATTAATCCGATTAATCGTATTTTACGCCTTTTCTAGAGGGAATGTCAAGGAATTTGGGTTAAGAATTTGGTTAAGGTACCTAGACTTGATTCTTGAGAATGTGCGGGCGTTCGTTGTAGGTCTTTAGAATCAGTTCGCCAAATAATGAGTTTGCCCATGCAAACCACTTGCGAGTGAATTGACTTGGGTCATCTTGATGGAAAGACTCGTGCATGAAACCTTTCTCTGCATGTGTGCGTTTGAGCATGGATATGCACTCAATAATTTCAGCATCCTCATTGCTGGTCAGCGCTCGCATGATGATGCTGAGATGCCAGATCATGCCGAGACCGATATGCGGTCCGCCAATGCCTTCGGCGGAGTGACCCTTGAAGAAATAAGGATTGTCTCGGCTTAGGATGAAGCGGCGAGTAGATTGATAAAGCGGGTTGTCGGCTGAAAAGGCATCCAAATAAGGCAATGAAAGCAGGCTTGGGATGTTGGCGTCATCCATCATCAGAGTATTCCCGAAGCCATCCACTTCATAGGCATAGATATCACCATGAATTGGGTGCTGAGCAATCGCAAAGTTTTTCAAAGCCGAACGGACTTCATTTGCCAGCGAGGTACATTCGGCGGCAAAGACCGGCTCTTTAATTTGTGTGGAATAAATCTCAGCGAGTTGCACAAGTGTGCGCACCGCAAAGAAGTTGGACGGAATAAGAAACGGGAAGATGCATGCATCATCTGATGGACGGAAGGCGGAATGAATAAGACCATTGGGTTTGGTGGGGTTGCCGAAACCGTTCATGGGAACCGTATCGTGCGAAACGGACGTGATACGTTGAAAGCTGTATGGACCGGGGTCATGCCAGCGTTGTTGTTCTCGCATGGTTTGCAAGATAAGATGAGTTGCCGCTTGCCAGTCTGCATCGAAGATCGAGGCGTCGCCGCAGGTCTTCCAATATTGGTGGGCGAGCCGAGCCGGATAGCACAGCGAATCGAGTTCATACTTTCTTTCATGCAACTCTTTTCGCATGGGGGTGAGGTCTGTTTCCCAATCACTGCCTGTGGGACCTTCATTAAATGCGTTGGCATATGGGTCAATCAACAGACATTGGGTTTGGCGGTGAATCACCCCGGCGATCAGGTCTTTCAGTTTGGGGTCTGTGTTGATAAACGGCACATAATGCCAGACTTGAGCGGTCGAGTCGCGCAGCCACATGGCTTCGATATCGCCTGTGATAACGAAGGTATCTGGCTTGCCATTGCGAGTGGAGTGTTTCACCGTGGTATCTAATGTGTTTGGAAAACAATTCTCGAACAGCCAGGCAAGTTCGGGGTCTGCTATAGACTGGCAAACTTTTTCGATCGTCGCTTCGACGGCAGGACTTATAAAATTACGCTTTTCAATAGGCGGTCTTTGAGAGACAAAACCCAAGGTGGAGTGAGTTTTTTTCGACATTATGTATTTGGCTGGCGAAATGTAATTTGGCGCAAGATGCTTGCTCCCATTGGAACCAACTTGGGCGATGATTTGGAGCTTGTTGTGATATGGAGAGTCTCCCACGGGGTGTCTGCATGAAAAGGAAGTTGTTCGAGAGTATCTATTGAAGGGAGATCAAATGAACTTGTTTCATCATCAGGCGAGTAGTATAGGTCTCGCAAACCTTCTACAGAATACGTTTTACCTTCTTTGGCTTGCCCGTTTAATGGGCGGGCAAAAACCAAGGGTCCATAACTGATGAAGTATTCATCCTTGTGAAATTCATTCGTCTGCACGTTGGCTTGGAACTTAAGCACAAGTTTTTCACCGGTTTTCCATGTTTTATGGATCTTTATGATGCCTTGTTCTTCTTGCCATTTACTTTCGGTTTGTACGTCATGCCCAATTGCCCAGGCGGGTTTGCGAAAAGCGAGTTCAAATTCAACTGGTTGTGAAACAGTGACTGAAAACGATATGGTTAAGTCAAACGGATAATTTGTTTGCTCAATGATGTGGACTTTTGCACCGTTGACTTTGGTGTTCAGTTCACAGGCTCCATAGAGCGCACAGAATAATCCTTTTGAGGTGCGCATCCACATGGATTTGACGTAGTAGGGGTAGATCCGCCCGGCGTTGGGGACACAGCACACGGCTACGTCTTGATGCGCGGGTGAATATTTGTAGCGCG
>JAFLCF010000202.1 GCA_017303735.1 Anaerolineae bacterium | reverse complement strand
TTCCCGCTCAATACTGCGTCACACATATCATCCACTTCTCCAAGATAAAGTTCCTGACCTTTTATTTTTATAGTTTCCTGGGAGTCTCCGTTCGAAAGGATAATTTCGTTTTTCAAACCGGGCTTGAACGGGTTTGAAATGCTGATTGCTCCTTTCGTTCCTACAATTTCCACGGAGGAACGCAGGGGAGATTTGAACCCGCAATCGAACTGTATTTGGATTCCACTCCCAAAGCGCATCTGCCCATAGAACGACTCATCGCATCCATCCGGACCTGTAACCTGCCAGCCAAACACCTCAGTTGGTTCTGCGCCGACAATTGTTCGCGCATACGAGATCGGGTAACAGCCCACATCCCAAATGCTGCCACCGCCGAATTCTTTCACCATGCGAATATCTCCTTCGCGTGTCAACGCAAATGTGAAAGCGCCTTTGATCAGTTGAAGTTCTCCGATTGCACCACCATCTACCAATTCTTTTGCCTTCAAGGTCTGAGCATGATGTCTGTACATGAAAGCTTCTGCTGCAACTTTGCCTGTTTGTTTGGATGCAGCAATGATGTCATCCACTTCTTTGACCGTCAGGGCAAGCGGCTTCTCGCAGAGGACGTGTTTCCCGGCATGCAGAGCTTTGATCGTCCATTCGGCGTGTAAGTGGTTGGGCAGTGAGTTGTAGACGATGTCTATCTCTGGGTCGGCGAGCATGGCTTCGTAACTGCCGTATGCCCGCGGAATGTCCCACTCGCGGGTGTAGGCGTCGACGGAGGCTTGGCTCCTCGAGGCAGCGCCCAGCAACCGGGTCCGTTTGGAGGCGCGCAAGGGTTTGATCAAGGCTCGGTTGATGCGGGCTGTCGAAAGCAATCCCCAATTAAGAACTTTTTCCATGTTGGCTCCTTTTGTCGAGAATAAAAATGAAAATGGATGTCAGGGCTGTCAGTGGGATGAGAATGGTGAAACCGATCTGCAAACCGAAAAGCTCACTGCCCCACGCGACCAGCCATGGACCGACGACGCCGCCCAAACCGGAGAAGGTAAATAACACGCCAAGGATAGTGTTGATATTTTTTTGTTCTGCATCTGAAACGGCGGCTGTGAGAGTGGGGAAGATGATGGAGAAGAAAAAGCCTGTGAATGGCAGAAAAAAACTATAGGGAGAAAAAATGCCAATGGATATGCTGGCAATGCCCAGCAGGGAGGCGATCAGGGTGGTGCGAAGATAGCCGAGCCGTTTTACGATGAACCCGCCGATGAGACGCCCTAGCATGATCAGCCCAAAAAACAGCGCAAGATAATTGTTACTGAGAGCGGTTTGCATATTGCGCTCGTTTTGCAGATAAACGACCAGCCAGGAACCTATGCCTATTTCGGCTGCAACATAAAATAACATGGCTGCGTAGTAGAGCGGCAAATGATGTTTGAACGCCACTTTGGGAATGGTGCGAAAGTCGAGTGCGGCTTTTTCTTCCGATTTTGGAAAGGGCAGGAGTAGACTGATGAAAATGAATATGACGATGGGGAGGAGTTCCCAGCGATAAACTGTTCTCCAGGTGAAGTTCATTGAAAATAGAAAACTGGCGAACAATGGAGCGATCATCGACCCCAAGCCATGCATGACCGCCATCAGGTTGAGGTACAGTCCTTTTTGCTCGTGATATAAGCTGACGATGACGGCATTCGGTCCGAGTTCAAAGGCACCCAATCCCATTCCCACGATAAAGAGTGAAGCAGATAATAGAAAGGGAGTGCTGAATGAGCTGTAGCCGCCAACGCCAATGGCGAGGAAAATTCCTGCCAGCACGATGACGAGTTTGAGCCCGAAGCGGTCTGCGAGAATTCCGGTGATGAGGGTTGCGATGAGGAAACCAATATATTGGCTGAAGAAAATATTCCCGCCTGTGCCGTAGTCGATGTTTAGCTCTTCCAACATGCCGGGGAGGGTTGCTCCTTTGAGATTATCTGTAATGCCGAAAAGGAGGAAGGCAAAAAAACATATCCCGGTTAGTAATACCAATGTTGTTTTCGATGTGGATTGATTCATAATTCAATTTTAAGTTGAAAGGCAGGGCGTGGTTTCCCAAACCCTGCCTTTTTGGTGATGTGAGTATCTTGTAATTTATGGGAGACCGGTAAAGTCTGAGATGGAGTAATAACCTGAATCGATCAGTGCTTCTTTGACATTGCCCTTGCTCACAGTGACGACCACAGTAGGTTTGGCGGGTACATCAAAGATGCCGTTGTTGTAGCTATTGGTTGCTTCTGGAATTCCGCCTTCAAGGAAGGTGATTGCTGTGGAGATGGCATCGTCTACCAGCGAGCGGACATCCTTGAAAACGGTCATGGATTGCTTGCCATCAATAATGTACTGAATGGAAGCTTTTTCGGCGTCCTGTCCGGTGATCGTGTAGTTGGTCACATCAGGATCAGCGCCAAAGGCATCGGCAATCGCGCGGGCAGTGCCATCATTTGGGGCGAGGATGAAGACATTTCCCTTGGCGTCTGCGCTGTTGGCAGCGAGGTTGGATGTGGCTAATGTTTTGGCGGTATTGAAGTCCCAGTTGGTAGTGACCTGACCAATGATCGCGGCTTGTTCATCGCGGGTGAGAGCCACTTTATTTTTAAGCGCGTTTGCCTCTGAAGAGTTCGCAATGATGAAAGTGCCGTCCGCGATCTTGGGTTGGAGAACTTTCCATGCACCTTCGAAGAAGAGGAAGGCGTTGTTGTCAGAAGCGGCACCTGTATAGAGGTAAAGGGGAATTCCAGTCCCGGAAGCATTATCTACGAGGTATTGAGCCTGTGCAGATCCAACGGAAAGGCTATCAAAGGTGACGTAGAAATCAACCGCTTCGGTGTTAAGTATGAGGCGGTCGTAGGAAATGACCTTCACACCTGCGGCGCGGGCAATTTCAGCCGCAGCACTGGCGGCAGCACTGTCATGTGGCGTGAGAATGATTACCTTAACGCCTTTGGCGATCAGAGCTTCAACATTGGCTTTTTCTTTGGCAGAATTACCCTGACTGAACAGGATCTGTACATCATAATTAGCAGCAGTGAGAGCTTCTTTAAATCGGGTTTCATCCTGCACCCAGCGTGGTTCATCTTTGGTTGGCAGTACGATACCAACAGCAGGTCTTTCCCCGATGACGGTTTCTTCCACCTGTTGATTACCGCATGCTGTGAGCAAGATGGAGGACAAAATAAGAATACTAAAAAGGGCAAAAAGTTTTTTGTTCATTTTCCTACTTTCTTCTCTCCTTGGCGTAAATTTGAGTTTTTGCAAAGGGGTGAAAATGGTTTTTCTGCTAAAAACGATAGTACCATTATTTTTTGTTGAGTGGTGGAAACCAAAACCCACCGACTTAACTGTATTGCCAATTAAATTTATTAAGAAAATAAGTTACTTATGGATCATGCTGGTCGGATGGGAGAGGGCATTGTCTACTACGATGGCAATCGCTCCGATCAGGCTAGCGTCTGGTCCGAATGGCGAGAGCAGAATTTCTGCCTGTTGGTCGATCTCAGGCAGGGAGTGGCGATCTACGGTCTCTTTGATGGCTGGCAAGAGATATTCTCCGGCGATACTCAACGGACCGCCTAGAATGATCTTTTCGGGATTGAAGATATTGATCAGCCCGGCGAGTCCCTGCCCCATGGCTTTACCGGCTTCAGTGAAAGAATCGATCGATTCCTTATCGCCTGCATCCGCCGCCTGTTTTATCAACGGAATGCTCATGGGCGCATTCTGATCCGCCATCAATTTTGGCACAATGCTGGTGCGTTTTACCTCCAAGCGTGCCTGCACCCGTTGGATGATCGAGTACTGGTTGGCATAGGTTTCCCAACATCCACGGTTGCCACAATGACAAACGTTTTGCGAAGGTTCTGCCATAATAGGGGAGTGCCCGATCTCGCCTGCAAAGCCATTCTTGCCGCGATAAAGTTTTCCGTTCAAGAACAACCCGCCGCCAATTCCCACCCCGGCAAAGACAAAAATAAAATCCTGGCATTGACGTGCAGTTCCAAAAAGATGCTCGGCGATCGCAGCCGCATTGGCATCATTCTCAACAAAGACCTTTAGCTTGGTATATTCTGAGAATATCTTTGCAAAGGGCACGTTATGCCAATGCAGGTTAGGCGCAAATATCAGAAGCCCTTTGTTTACATCTACTGTTCCCGGTGTGGAGAGACCCAATCCCAAAAATTTCTGGCTTTTGCGTTTTCCCGCAGACATGGCGTCTTTCACGATCTGCAAGGTTTGGTTGATGACCTTATCCTGATTATCGGCTGGGTTGGTATCTTCTCGCCTGCGCCAGGTAATATTGCCGAGAATATCTGTGACTGCCACCGATACGAAGTCAACACCCAATTCAACACCGATGATCGTACCGGCATGCGGGTTGATCTCTAACAAGGTGGCTGGTCGCCCTGTGCCGCCTGTGTTGCTGCCGGTCTCATGGACGAGACCGAAGCTTATCAATTCGTCGATCAAGCTGGAAACTGTGGACTTGTTCAAACCCGTAATTGCTGCCAGTTGCGCGCGCGATAATGGAGATTGATTGTGGATCAATCTTAACACCAGCGAGAGATTCATCTCGCGTACAAAAGCTTGGTCTGCCGTGATTTTTTGGGTCATAGGTGTTTTTCTAGTTAGTATGTTGGAACAACAAACAAATTATAACCCTTTGAAAATGTTTGTCAAATCATAAAAGAAGACAGGCTCAAAGTGAACGAGTCAAACTTTGAGCCTGTCTAATCTTTTATGTTTCGTTATGTATTATTTATTTCACGCGTAACGCTTCCCAGCCTGCGTACTTGGCTGTATCGCCCAACTCCGCTTCGATGCGCAGGAGTTGATTGTATTTGGCAACCCGGTCTGAGCGGGCAGGAGCGCCGGTCTTGATCTGTCCGGTATTCAAGGCGACGGCAAGGTCTGCAATGGTGGCATCTTCCGTTTCGCCGGAGCGATGCGATGAGATTGCCCGCCAGCCGGCGCGGTGGCACAGGTCCACAGCTTCGATGGTTTCGGTCAGTGAACCGATCTGGTTGACCTTGACGAGCAAGGCATTGGCTGCATTTTCCTTGATGGCGCGGCGCACGCGTTCGGGATTGGTTACGAGCAGATCATCACCCACGATCTGACACTTATCGCCGACCGTGTTTACGAGCATCTTCCAAGCATCCCAGTCATCCTGTGCAAGCCCATCTTCAATGGACACGATCGGGTAGTCTTTGACCCACTTTGCCCAAAACTCAACCATCTGTTCGCCGGTCAGTTCTTTGCCTTCTTTGCGAAGATTATATTTCTTGGTCTTTTCGTCATAGAGTTCCGAAGCTGCGGGGTCGAGCGCAATGGCAA
Organism: Anaerolineae bacterium; assembly: GCA_017303735.1. Next base: position 2,049 of record JAFLCF010000202.1, on the reverse strand, counting down.
CTTGTTCGCCGCGACCCGCTTTGAATCCCGCTTTTTCAATGGCAGCGAGGATCAATTCCAAGGCTTCATTGTTCGCCTTGAGTGCCGGAGCGTACCCACCTTCGTCACCAACCAGAGCGCCGTAGCCCTTTTCTTTTAATACGGATTTGAGCGCATGGTAAATCTCTGCGCCCCAGCGTAGACCTTCAGAGAAGGTGGGAGCGCCGAATGGCATGACCATGAATTCCTGCATATCGGTGCTTTGCCAGCTTGTGTGTGCGCCGCCGTTCATAATGTTCATCATTGGAACCGGAAGAACATGCGCATACACGCCGCCAAGATAACGATAGAGAGGCATACCAAAAGAATTTGCGGCGGCTTTTGCAACGGCAAGGCTCACGCCGAGGATCGCATTCGCGCCCAGCTTGGATTTGTTATGGGTGCCGTCCATCGACAGCATTTCGGCGTCGATGCCTCTTTGGTCAGAAGCATCCCAACCGAAAAGGGATTCGGCGATAATGCCATTGACATTTGCCACGGCATTCGCCACGCCTTTTCCAAGATAGCGTTTCTTATCGCCATCCCGCATTTCCAGCACTTCGTGCTCGCCAGTGGATGCGCCAGAGGGAACCGCTGCGCGCCCCCATGACCCGTCCATCAAAGAAACTTCCACTTCTACAGTAGGGTTGCCGCGTGAATCAAGAACTTCCAGCGCGGAGATGCTTTCGATCGTTGTGTCCATTTTTAACTCCTGGGGTTATATGTCTTTAAAGTCAGACCTTATTGGTTCTGCTGTTTTTCTCAAAACGTTTCCAAGTATAATCCCAAACATTGGGAGATGTCATCTTGACAGAAGTCACTTTTTTTGACCCGCGCGATAAATTACATTTTTCTTTTCGCACCACACCATTTCGCAGGTTCGTGGTCTTTGTGCTTGGCAACCTGTTCAAGCTCATTATGAAACTTGAGGTGCAGGGAGTGGAGAATCTGCCCGCTGACGGTGCCGTGGTGCTTGCCGCGAATCACGTCACCAATTTCGATGTCATTCCCATGCAGTTAAGCCTTCCGCGCCCGATCTTTTTCATGGCGAAATCCAGTTTGTTCAAATTTCCCATCTTCGAAGCTGCCCTGCGAGACCTTGGCGCTTTTCCTGTATATCGCGGCGAAAAGGACGAATGGGCATTGCGGCATGCCGCCCGCGTACTCGAAAATCGACAAGTCCTTGGCATGTTCCCCGAAGGGACACGCTCTTTAGGGAAAGGATTGCGCGTCGCCAAGACAGGCTCCGCCCGCCTCGCCCTCGACGCGAACTGTCCCATCGTTCCCATGGCAGTTATCGGCACCGACAGCTTTTTCAAACGCTTTCCGCATCGAACAAAGGTGACCATCAAATTCCTTCCACCGCTTCTCCCAAAACCCGGAGAAAGCTCTCTTGCTCTCATGGATCGAGTGATGTTCGCCCTCGCCAGCGGATTGCCCGAAGACATGCGCGGAGTTTATGCTGAAATGCCGATAGGGTTCAGGTGACCTGTATGATACTTAATGCCTGCCCGGTATAATTTCAAAAATTTTGTAAATCGGAGACTACATCATGGCACAGGAAAAAAATCATGGGGCTCAAAAACGTGGGGATGGGGGTTCTCGCGAGAAACTTATTCCATTTATTTCATATTCAAAGATCGATAGCGCCTATGTGCGTGAGTTTGCGGCGAAACTAAAATCGGAAGGTTGGATCGACCCCTGGTTTGATGAAGAAGACATCCTGCCGGGACAGATCTGGCAGGATCGTGTTACGCACGGTGTTTCAAATTCTCATGCCGTCATCATCTTTCTCTCGAAAGCTGCGGTCGCCTCAGAAGGCTACTTTCATAAAGAAATAAGACTCGCGCTTGATACCGCTGCTGAAAAACCTGAAGGCACGATCTTTATCATTCCCATCCGGCTCGACGAATGCAGCGTCCCGCAAATGCTCCAAAAATATCAGTATGTCGATTATTTCGGGAGCGACCAACAAAAAGAACGGACGTATTCCAACCTGATTATTTCCTTGAAATTGCGGGCGGGACACCT
>JAFLCF010000201.1 GCA_017303735.1 Anaerolineae bacterium | reverse complement strand
CCGACCGGCGGGTGATGGGTTACATGCTTTGGTTCATTGACTTGGCTGAAGCGGATGTGATTCTGCTTGCCAACCGGCTTGATTTTACGAATGAGCTTACTCTGGCTGTTTGGGCGGCGGCGCAGTTAAAGCGTGGGCTAGTGCATTTGACGGATATGAAGCCCAGCGAATGGACCTATGCCTTGGAAAAACTGCCGCTGCTTTCGATCTATGCGGTTTATCTTGTGGCGCGGGAGAATGCATTGTTGAGTTATATCTCTGTCTGGCGACACGTTCGAGCACATACGACCGGAGACGATCTGAGGAAACTTGGCTTGCCGCCGGGTCCGCGCTTTGGCGAGATCCTGATCCGTTTGCGATCTGCCTGGTTGGATGGAGAGGTGAATAGCCGTGAGCAAGAAGACGTTTTGCTTGGTAAAATAATCTCTAGTTGGTAGATTATTAATTGGTCAAGGAGGATATTTTATGAATACGAAGATTATCCAAGAATGGATAGTAGATTGTGAGAGGTGTCGAATTGTTTCTTCTAAAGAAGACTTGGATGCTGCAACCGAAAAGACTCTATCGTTAAGCTTATTAATTAGACGCATTCTAAGTCAAACTGATGATTTGCAATCAATAGGGCTAGATACTGTCGAGTTTGTAGATTTTGGGAATAAATTCGTAAATGACCTCCAGAAGTTCATTGAATCAGGCGGGAAATCAACAGATGGATTATCTCTAAGTAGAGGTGCACAAATACATTTACTTAGTTTGCTTAAGACTTGGCAGGATAACTTGAATTCTGGAAATTTATCTCGAGATAATAAGGATAAATTGCTACTATCTAAAAAAGTTTTTATTGTCCATGGAAGAAACCACTCCTTAAAAGAAGAGGTTGCTCGTTTTTTAGAAAAATTTGGATTGGGTGCCATAATACTTCACGAACAACCGAATTTTGGTATGACAATAATTGAAAAATTTGAGGCATTTTCAGATGTTCGATATGCAATAGTCCTTTTAACCGCCGATGATATTGGAGGGGTGAGGGATACAAAAGAGTCGCAATTACCTCGTGCAAGGCAGAATGTTATTTTTGAGCTTGGCTATTTTTTAGGAAAATTGGGGCGCGCCCATGTATGTGCTTTATACGAGAACGGTGTTGAATTACCCTCTGATGTGCATGGGGTATTGTATGTACCTTGGGACAACTCGGGTTTTTGGAAAATTCAAATTGCTAAAGAAATGAAGCATGCTGGATTGAAAATTGACCTTAACTTAATTTAGCAAAGAAAGTTTACCCTTAAAACTCTACCCCGAAGAATTGGCTTGTAATGATATGCATAAGCTTCAGACCCTGAAATTGATGCGTGGAAATTAAGCTGAATTCTGTACGAAGAATCAATCCTAACGTATAATTCGAGCCATGACCGCGGAGAAAAAAGACAGATTGCCCTACCGCCTGCGAGAGCCCTTCCTAAGCAAAACGGAAGCGGCTCTTTTTCGATTGTTGGGCGAGCTGATGGGAAACCGTTATGTCATTTGCCCGAAGGTGGCACTCACAGATCTGTTCATGATCGTGCGCCCAAATGAAAACGTTCATTTTTTCAACAAGATATTCCGCAAGCATGTCGACTTTTTGCTATGTGACCCGAAGACCTTTGCCCCTTCATTCGGGGTCGAGATCGTAAAGTCGATCTCAAAAGATGAAATGCGGGAAGCCGATAAATTTATAGATGAACTATTTATGGACGCCGGGGTCCCGTTGGTGCGTATTCCACTCAGTGAGAGTTACGAACCTACAGACTTGATCGCTTTATTTCAGCTTGCTGTTGTTCGGGCAGGGAAAACGGCTGTGATCGGAAACCCAATGGATGCAGTTCCGAACTGCCCCGTGTGCGGCAAGATGATGGTGTTGCGAGTTCATCGGAATGGCACCGATGCAGGCACGGAATATTATGGTTGTATCGATAGTCCGCGTTGCAAAGGGCTTGTTGCGATTGACTGAGGTTTGTTGATTCGCCGGGGGAAAATCTGCTCTTTCTTTTTCCTTTTCACGAGTAATGTTTCTTTAACTCAGAGGCATATTTTGTGCCAATGCTCTCACGGTTTTCGTACAACCAATCTTTGAACATCGTTTTTCCACGAGCCGGCTCTTTAGAGACCAAAAGGTTTGCCATCAGTCCGTCTACTTCTTCGGGAGTTAAGATCACATCGTTCACAAAAAGACTCAGGAATTGAGCTGCTAGCAGTGCCAAACGAGGCGGCATGGAGATCAACAGTCGTTTCGCGCCGATGGTATCCCCAACCAGTTTCACCAGTTCTTTGAAGGTGTACGAGTCGGGTCCTACTGCATCGATCACATAACTCTCTTTGCTGTATACGCCTTCCACAGCAAGGCTTGCGAGGTCTTCAACATGCACCGGCTGGATTCCATACGAACCATCGCCTGGGATGAAAAAGATGGGTAATCGCCGAAGCAGAAAAGCAATATTGTTGATCAGAATATCTTCCCCGCCGCCTACCAACACGGTAGGACGAAGAATGGCGTACGACATGCCGGAGTCAGTCACGGCTTTTTCGTTGGCTGCTTTGCCCCAGTAATAGGGCAGATGCGAATCTGCAGAGGGATTTGCAATGCTGATATGGACGATGCGTTTCACACCTGCTTTGACAGCAGCCTGAACCAGCGCCTTTGTATTTTCAACGGCTTGAGGCTGGGTATTGCTTCCTTTATCAAAACGCACCCAATAGGTATTCACAAGCACATCCACGCCGCGCAGGTTCGCGGTCAATTCGGCTTCATTGGCAAAATCTAGCGGAAAGGCTTTCACCTGTCCATTGAACGGGTTGGGTCGATTGGGATGATTGGTGAGTGTTATCACCTCTTCTCGCTTTTCGAGCAACCGTTTTGTGATGTATTTGCCAGAGTAACTAAAAGCACCAGTGACTGCGATCTTCATTTTGCCTCCAATTTTGCAGGGCGCGGAGCAAATAAAGCGAACACAGAAACGACCATGCCAACACAAACCAGCGCGAACAAAAAGCCTCCCAAGGCTCCACTGAGTCTCCCGGCAATTTCAAAGAACAATTCTTCAAACGAGTTTGCTTCTGGTCTGTAATTTAGTGCGATCATGCCAGGTAGACCGATCAGAATCACATTCGAAAAGACCAGCCAAAATTGAGCACGATCCTCTGTGCCGCACAGGTCGACCAAGATCTTTTTCAAGAATGGGCGCAGATATCCGACGATAAAAGAAACAATTAAAAGGGTTAAGATCATTTGAAGTGCAAATGAAATGATGGTGTTCATGTGGTTCTCCTATTTCAATACATTAAGAATTTTCGTGACGTTGGAAATTCCCAACTTGTCGAGTTTAATCACAGCATTCGTCAGGCTGTCTATGGCATTGAAGAAATCTTGCAGGGCTTTCACTCGTTCATGGATGATGGCGATCTCCGCCTCATCTCCAGATACGGAACCTGATTCGAGTTTCTCGAGCGTTTCTCTCACCCCGCGCAGTGCCCGGTCGAATTCGCTGTTTTGACGTTCCTTCAAAATTGAGCGGATGGACGTGTAAAAATTGGTCTCAGCTTCGTAGTAATCCTTACGGTCGCCGAGTTTTGTAGAGCGATGCACCAAACCCATGCGCGCCAAGGTCCGCACTTCGGTGCTGACTGCCCCTTTTGTGAGCCCGGTTTGTGCCGTGATCTCATCCAATGCGAGAGGAGTAGGGGAGAGATACAGCACGGCGAAGATCGCGCCCATACCTTTGGGGAAACCCCAAAAGCGGCTGATCTGACTCAGGCTTTCAGTGAAATCTTTTTTGAGTTGCGGAAGTTTAGTGACCATGCATGCCTCGTATACTACGTTTAGTAATTACTAAACGTAGTATACGACTAAGGCTGTGGGATGTCAAGGATAAAATCAAGCCGCCGTCACCGGCGGCTTGATTTGAAGTTGATTAGGGTGGGCTGTAAAACTGGCGGAACAACTCCGCGCCGCTTTTCTCTTGGGCATCGCTGATGTATTGCTGGATCGGGACACGAAAGATGATTCGTTCTGCGCTGTTTTTCGCGAAGGTGAACTCAACAAAGCCGTAATTGCCGGGCAGGGTTTCGCGAGGGATTTGTGTAACGATCTGCATCACCTGTGCAACCCAGTTGCCAAATTCTTCTTCCTTGCCTAGGTCGCTTACAGGCAGGCGAACATAAAAATCTGTTTCCATTACGCCGAAAGTGGAAGAGCCATCAGCGTATACACAATCTTCACCGAAAAGCTCTGCGCGACCTGTCGCTTCACTGTTTAAGGCTTTTACAGCATTATCAAAAGAAACTGTCAATTCGGGCGCATCTTTGCTTGCCCACATAAAACCGCATGGACCCTGCGGCGTTGCGGTTGGAGTCTCACTGGCTGGTGGGGAGGTGCCCACCTCATTTGCAGGAGCTGAAACAGTTTGCAATGCCCCGAATACTGCAACCGCAGTGGTCAGGGCAACGCCAATGGCTATTTTCCCTGCGCGCTTCATGCCCTAGCCTCCATCATCTCCGCCCTCATCCGTGTCGCCACCATCCTCACCATCACCGCCGCCATCATCTAAAGGATCGTCGCCTGGGGCAGGTGCATCGTCGGGCAAGGCTTCATCATCGAGAGGGAAGATGCCGTCTTCTTCGTTGGCAGGCTCTTCAAAAAATGCTTCGGGGTCAAAATTAAACTCTTCGAATTCTTCGATCTCAGGGAAGCTTTCAGGGTCAGGTAATTCTTCAAGGAATTCACCCAACTCTGGAGCTTCATCGAGCCAATCTTGAATCTCGTCCTGATCGATTTCTTCCAATTCAAAGAGTTCCCCGTTCTCATCAACATATGCCGACTGACCCTCTTCTAATTCTTGAGAGTCTCCATTTTCATTTTCAAGCGCGCAATGCCCTTCAAGGCAAACCGCTTGCAACCGGTTTCTGGCAGGGTCTACACTGACGCTTAATAAACTTCCTCGCACCGATGCCACACCCGATGGCGTTTCTACATCCAATGAGCCGCCATTTAGCAGAACAAAGATTTTCCCAAAGAAAAGCGAGAGTGTTGTCTTGGGTTCGCCATTTTCTTCTGTGATCTGCGGCAGGGTAAATGCTGAGTTTGGCGCAACGCGGACAATGGTGCCTTCTGGCTTAATATCCACGCGGGCACGACCATCGGCTCCTGTTTGTAACGCGCCACCTGTTTGAATGACAAAGCCGGATTCAGCAGGGACAAACTCTCCTTCGGATGCGGCTCGCACCACTACTTCATTTTCAAATTCGGAAACGACCGCTTCACGCGCCGCCGCAACTGGGTCGCTGTTTTCTGTCAGCGTGGATTCGGCTGGAGCCGCAGAGTCAGTAGAGTCGCTTTGAGAGGCACTGGGCTCTGAAGCGCAGGCACCCAGCCCAATGGAAAGCAGAAGAAGCGCGGATACGATCCGTTTCATAATGTTAATCCTTTAATAAGTCTGCGGCTGCAGTTGCCATCAACGCCACACCAGAGATCAAGGCGCGTTCATCGAAGTCGAATTTGGGATGATGGTGGTTGTAGTTGAGATTCTTCTCGTTGTTCGCCGAGCCGATGAAGAAATAACAGCCGTCCGCTTTTTCTTGCATGTAGCCCATATCTTCTGCGCCCATCGTGAGATAGGGATCGTTCTCGATCTTGGTCTGCGGAAAGAGCGCCTGCGCCGACTCGAAGACGCGAATGGCAACTTCTTCGTTATTGATGACGGGCGCAGTGACCTGTTTGATCAGCAACTCCACTTCACAACCCATGGCTGCCGCCGTGCTGCGAACGACTTGCTCAAGCCGTGTATGCACCAACTTGCGGACGCTCGGATCGAAGGTACGGATAGTGCCGCCCAACTCTGCGGTTTGCGGAATGATATTGAAAGCCGTGCCAGAATGAATCGTTGTGACGCTAATAACAGCCGGTTTGAGCGGTTCGACATTGCGCGCCACAATGCTTTGAATCGCGGTGACGATCTGTGCTGCACAAACGATGGGGTCGATGGTGGTATCTGGAGCGGCACCATGCCCGCCCTTGCCTGTGAGTTTGATGCTGAACAAGTCAGCGCCTGCCATAACGGGACCTTCGCCCACATGAACCCAGCCAAGCGGCTTATCGTTCCACAAGTGAAGCGAGAGAGTCTTCTCCACTTTGGGACCTTCCAACACACCATCGCGCATCATCATCAACGCGCCGCCGATCTCTTCGCCGTTGGTGCCTTCTTCAGAAGGTTGAAAGCAGAATTTGATATTGCCTTTCAACTCATGCTTATGTTCATTCAATATTTTAGCAACCGTCAACCCAATGGCAGTGTGACCATCGTGCCCGCAGGCGTGCATCACTCCGGGATTTTCAGAGCTGTATTCTGCGCCGGTCTCTTCGCTGATGGGGAGGGCGTCCATATCAAAGCGTAAGAGAATCGTAGGACCCGGCTTGGAGCCTTCGAGGAAACCCACCACACCGGTTTTGCCAACCCCTTTGGTCACTTCAATGCCGAGGGCTTCGAGTTCTTTGGCAACGATGCCGCCAGTCCGTATTTCGTTGAAGCCGAGTTCGGGGTGCTTGTGAAAGTCACGCCGCATGGCTTGGGTGTAGGGAAACAGTTCTTCGGCTTTTTTGAGGAATGGATTCATGATCGGCTCCGTTTGAAATTTTTTGAATGTGGAAAACAAGAAAAAGGCATTAGCCTTTCTTTAACATATCAAAAGCAGATTGGAGCGCCTCCGCAGAGGAAGCCAGGGCGATGCGTTCATCGTCATGCAGGGGCGCTTCGACGATCTTCAACGCTCCACCTTGCCCAACCACACAGGGAACCCCAAGGCAGACGTCTCGTATGCCATATTCACCTTCTAAAAGGGTGGAGATGGTCAGCACGCTTTGCTCATCTCTTAAGATGGCACCCACAATGCGCACCAGCGCCATGCCAATGGCATAGTAGGTCGCACCTTTATAGGTAATGATGTGATAAGCCGAATTGCGCACTTCTTGCACAATGCGTTCGCGTTCTTCTGCCCAGTTGCCATTGCCATGGGCTTGGGCGTAATCATCCACGGGCACCCCGGCAACATTGGTCATCGACCAGGCTGCCACTTCACTGTCACCGTGTTCGCCCAAAATATAAGCATGGACATTCGCCACGTCCACATTGCAGTATTGGCTGATGAGATAACGAAAACGCGCACTATCAAGTACGGTCCCTGAACCGATCACACGATTTTTAGGGAACCCGGAATGCTTAAGCGCAATGCGAGTGTTGACATCGACTGGGTTGGTGGCGATCACGACAATGGCTTGAGAGTTCGCCTGGACGATATCATCCATAATGCTTTTGATAATAGCGGCATTGCGTTGCAGTAAATTAAGACGGGTTTCGCCAGGGTTTTGTTTGGCTCCGGCTGTGATGACGATGATATTCGCATCGGCATAGTCGGCTTTGCTGCCGGTCTTG
>JAFLCF010000200.1 GCA_017303735.1 Anaerolineae bacterium | reverse complement strand
AAAGCCAACAAGACAACATTCACTGGGATAACCTGATATTCTTTCTTTGGTAAATGCACCATGAAAATAGCGAGCAATTGAATGATCGAAAGACCCACAGCGGCAAGAGGGGTTAACCACGGAAGAATGCCGGTGAGGATGGGAAGGATCAATCCCAATGCGCCGAGCAATTCTGAAACACCCACAAAACGAATGTACCCATCCTGTTTATCATGTGCCCAGGTCATCTGCGGATTTTTACGCACACCATCGGGTTGAAAGGTTTTCATGCTGCCCGCCATCCCGTACATACCGGTTAATAAAACTTGAGCGACCCATAAAGCAATGTTCATCTTGACTCTCCTTGAGTTGTTTGATAATATACATCCGTTGTTTACGCAACAGATGTTGCCTAATTTACCAATCCCCACTTTGAAAGTCAACCAACAAAGACTTTCAATTGTTGACTAAGCAACAAAGGAGCAAAAATGTTGCCGAACCCAAGAGAAGAAGAAAAACTGGATCCCCGCGTCAAACGCACCCGAGGCTTGATCCTGCAATCCTTTGAGTCTCTCCTCGCTGAAAAAGGATTCGAAACCATCTCCGTGCAAGATGTGACCGACAAGGCACAGGTCAACCGTGCCACGTTCTATGCCCACTTCCCCGATAAATACGCGCTGTTGGATTACTCCATTCAAAAGATGTTCATGGCTGAGATCGAAAAACGGACGTTGAATGTGTGCAGTTATAGTGAAGATAATCTTCGCAATCTGATCCTAGCAGTGGTGGATTTCCTTTCACGTGTCCATACCGGGTGTGCCCAGCCGCATCAACATTTTGAGTCTCTCATCGAAGGGACGATCAAGAAGCAAATATTTGAATTGCTGTCTTACTGGTTGAGAAAATCGAAAGTCCCCACAGAGATTCCGGTCACGGTTGCTACCTGGGCGATCTACGGGTTGGCGTCTCACTACAGCCACATGAAAAAACGCCCCGCCCTCGAAAAATTCGTGGACGAAGCGTATCCGTTGGTGGCGGTTAATTTAGAGCAGTTTGCGTAATTTGTATGTAGGGGCGGGGTCTCCCCGCCCAATAATGTAATTGCAAACGAAAAGGGCGCGGAAACCGCGCCCCTACGTTTTAACCTAACGATCTTTTAAAATTCACGAACGCATCTTCTTCAGAGGGGTCAGCGCCGTATGCCATGGCGAGATAATACGCCATGTAATCTCCAAAGATGATCAACGTCCACAAATGTGCAATGACCGAGTTTCCGCGCCCGTCGATCACGTCTGTGTTCAGGGCTTCGAGCATGAAGGCTTGACGCATCAAGTCCGAACGCAATTTGTTGCGCGGATGATCGCTTGGCGCTCGCATGAAAAGCGTCATGGTGTGCGCGTTGAGGGTTGGATTCGGGTTGATGGTGGCGATCAACGTGTTGTGTGTCGCTTCGGGGATGATCTCATAGTTCGCACCTGCTTTTGCAAGCTGGTTGATCTGAGTCTTCCAACGATATGCCACGGGGGCGAGATTTTCAGTCGCAACAAAGGTCACCCAACGCCCCACCAATTGACCAGCATAACGTTTCGCCGGATTCTTCGCCGCGATCACTTCAGGGACGATGTGTTGCTGTGAGCGTTTCATCATCGCCACGGCTTCAGCTACATCTGCGGATAGGTCAGGGATGAAGCCAAGGCGGGCGAAGAGGGCGAGGGTCAACGCGAAGGGATAGGCGATGGCGGTCGTGTCCATGCCTGCGTAGGTGAAGTTCCAAACGGGGAGGTTGTTGGCTTGCGCACGTTTGGTCAACTCGCCGCCGGTGGAGATGACCATCAATTGGCATCCGTTTTTCTGGGCAGACTCAAAAACATCCAATACTTCTTCTGAGTTGCCAGAATGTGAAAGGCACACCACCAACGTTTTCTTTGTGGCGTACGCGGGTAAACCATAGCCGCGATGGACGCTCACGGGAAGAGAAAGGCTTGAGAAAACAGAAGCAACTACCAGTTCGGCAGCCGAGCCGGAGTCGCCCATGGCGGATAGGATGATGTTTTGGATGTCATCAAATTTGGGCAATGGCAGCGTTTGCGCAAAGTCCCACGCGGATTGCAATTGATCTGGCAGACCGTTGATCTGCGCAATCATGTTTTGTTTATCAATTTGTTTGAAGAGGTCGAGGTCGTCTAGGTTCATGGTTCCTTTAAAAGACCTCCGAGGTTTTTAAAACCTCGGAGGTCTGATTGTTTACTAACTCGCATCCTTGATGAACTTACTCAGATCCTTCTTCATCTGCTTGAGCGAAGGCATATGTACATACATCATGTGCCCAGCTTCGTAATAGCCCATGCTGATGTTCTTGCGCAGAGACTCATCGAGCGCGAGATGGTTGAAGGTGTATTCGGTGGCGAAGTAAGGTGTGCCAAGATCGTAGTAACCGTTGGCGACGAAGACCTTGAGATATTTGTTGAAGGTCATGGAAGCGCGGAGCGTTTCAGCCACATTGACATATTGATTCTCAAAGTAACTGTACGACCATTGCCGCCAAACTTTATCGCTCAAAATTTCGTAGGTGGTATCGGTTTCAAACTTGAGTTCCGAACGGATGTAGTCATTGAACGCCGCGGTGTATGGACCATTGACCTGCGCGAAGAGCGGGTCATACTCAAAAGTCTCAGTCACGCCGAGGCGGTCAATGCCAGTGTAACGGCTGTCGAGCCGACCAACTGTTTTGCCTTCGTCGCGTAGAAGCTCTTTGAAGAAGTGGAAGGTGTGAATGCGCAAGTTGCCGCGTTCGATGAAGTCCGCTGAAATGCCTGTGAGATGTGAAAGTTTCTCAGCAACTTTTCTTCTTTCTTCTTTCGTGAGAGCCCCATCCTTCATCAAAGCCGTAGCATACTCACCCAAAGCAAACTCTTCTGATTCTTTGAGCCAGGCTTTGAGTGGCTTCTTTTTGTCGAGCTTGCCGTGATACCAAGCCGTGGCAGTGTAACCCGGCACGAAAAGAATGTAAGGAAGGTCGTTGTTGTGATTGAAGTCTACTGTGGTGAAGTCGAGCACAGAAGAAACAAGCATCAAACCATTCAACAACATACCATGACGATCTGCAAGATATCCGGAGAGTCCCGCCGCGCGCGTGGTGCCGTAGGATTCGCCCGCGAGAAACTTCGGTGAAAGCCAGCGATTGTAGCGCGTGGCATACAAACGGATGAAGTCGCCAACCGAGGCGATGTCTTTGTGGAAGGTATGAAAGTCTTTCGACTTCTCGCCTTCCACCGGGCGGCTGAAGCCGGTGCTCATTGGGTCAATGAAAACCAGATCGGTTTCATCGAGGATCGAATACTCGTTGTCTGTCAGCTTGAAAGGCGGCTTGGGCATCTCGCCTTCGTTGGTCATCACCACCCGGCGTGGACCAAGCACACCAAGATGCAGCCAAACGGAGGATGAGCCGGGTCCGCCATTGAAGGAGAAGGTGATCGGGCGTTTGGTTTTATCGCGCACGCCATCGAGGGTGTAAGCAGTGAAGAAAATTTGCGCGCGCGCTTTTTCAACTTCGCTGTCTTTTTCATTCACTTCTTCTTTCAATACCATCGTGCCCGTAGAGACGGTGTACTTGAGCGTTTTGCCGCCGATCTTCACCGAATGTTTGGTGGTGACGATATTGTCCTTGGGGGTGGGTTTTTCGTCTTTCTTCTCTTCGTCTTTCTTTTTTTCTTCAGCCATGTCAGTCTCCTTTACGAACGATATAAACGTTCCGTCAACGTTTGAATTTCAGGGATGATTGATTTTAGTACAAAGAACGAAAGTAATTCAATAGGAACTAAAATTAAATATGCCAGATCTGCCAGAAGTGGATTTTGGATTCGCTTCGCCAGCCATTTCCCGAGGACATCATAAACCCGTCGCATCATTCTATGACTTGAGCCTGATACACCCATCAAAGCAATTTCCAACGCCTTGAGCCTCTGCAACTGACGATTGACTCGCATGGATTTTCCGTTTGCCAACATCACCTCTCGCGAGCCCACAAAATGCGGATGTCCCTTTGCGGCGGCGGTGGCGATGTAGCAATTGGGTGGTTCGGTGGGTAATGCGTTATATAGTTCAAACATTTTCAAGATGTTGAAACGCAAGGCAAAGGCATACGCCGAAAGCCAGGCGAAGATGCCAAATCCCTTTGTGAAAGAAAATTTGGTTTCGTAGTGTTTCAAAAGCCAACGAGAAGCTTGGAAGGCAACAAGAAATGACCAGAAGGGTGAAGCAATGCCAAAGATCGCTAACACGAAGAAAAATCCCCACAGCATAAGGGCTATGATGATCAATATAATGATGATCATAGCAAGCCGATACCTTTTGAACAATTTATCCAATTGAGGTCTCAACCAAGAGTACAGTTTTGGCAGGATGAGCGGCGCAAAATACGCCAAGATAACAGCCAAAACGACAGGCGAAAGGCTGAAAGTAGTAATGAATGACAGAATGCTGTATTGCAGGGCAAGGAATGTGCCACCATAAATGCCAAGGCGGATAATTATAGAATCTGCAAATTGCTCACTATCCCACAAGAGCAAGAGATAGCAGAGAACAGCATACAAAAGCAAGGGGAAGAATCCCCAGGAAGCCTCTGGCAGAAGGAAAAGATAGAGATACGATGTAAATCTACCATCCTGCCATTCGGGTTTCATCAGTTCAATAAGTGAGAAGTTAAAGATCGGTGCAGCGACAATAAATAGCCCGAAGAGAATGCGCTTCCATGTTCTGTCCAATAGCGGAGGAATATTCGTATCCCCGCTTTGCTCTTGAATTGTCTCTTCCATGCACGGCTCCTATTACTTGACCTGATTCACCAAAGCGTACACTTCCTTTTTATTCCACCCGCTTTTTTCTGCAAGTTCTGCAGAGATCTCTTTTGCAGATTTGCCAGCTTGTAATTCATGCTTGATGATTTCTACAAGTTGTGCTTCTGCCCACACGGTTCTTTCTTCTTTCTTCTTTCCTTCAATCACCAACGTAAATTCCCCGCGTGCTTCTTTTGCCTTGAAATACTCGATTGCCCCATTCACATCTCCGCGCCAGAATTCTTCGTAGAGTTTGGTCATTTCGCGAGCAACACAGATGCGACGGTTGCCAAGCGTAGACTGAATATCTTCAAGCGAGTCTATGATGCGGTGCGGAGTTTCAAAAAAGATCAGCGTAAAAGTCTGCTCGCTGACTTCATTGAGTCTGTTATGGCGTTCACTGGATTTATGCGGAAGATAGCCAAGGTATAAGAACGAGTCTGTGGGGAGACCAGAAACGGTGAGGGCGGCGATAGGGGCTGATGGACCAGGAACAGGTCGAACGTCGAAGCCTGAGGCGAGGGCAGCTTGGACGAGCTCATAGCCGGGGTCGTTAATCGCGGGCGTCCCTGCATCAGAGACGAGGGCTACATCCCCTTGAGCTAATTTTTCAAGAATAAAATCTTGTTTGGTGAGTTTGTTATGTTCGAAGTAACTGGTGAGTTGTGTTTCAATATTGAAGTGCTTGAGCAATGTGCCGGTATGACGTGTATCTTCGGCAGCGACGAGAATGGACTCTCTTAAGATTCGCAAGGCACGTGCCGAAATATCTTCAAGATTTCCGATGGGGGTGGCGACCAGATATAAGATGCCCATGCAGAGATTGTATCAAATAAAAAATCGGGCTTGCGCCCGATTTCGTTAGTTGCAACCTCTAAGTTTTATTTCCAGCATTACGCACCCGGCTTCACTGGGCGGAACCGCCACACAACACGAGTTCTCTGCATTGAAGGTCGAGTCGGCGGAGCATTGTGCCAGATCGGCATTTGTCAGTGTTGGCGGTGTGCAGACCTTTAGCTCCATTTCAAGAAAGTCAGGTCCTGTGCATGTGTATACCTGCTTTTCGCTGTCTTTTCCAGCAAAGACGCATTTTCCTTCGGCTGTTAAGACTTCAAAAGTGGTGGCATCCGGTGAAATAGCGACGGTAGTATAGGGGATTTTCTGCTGGCACTGGGCATTGGTCTCTCTCGCCTCAGGTACCGCGAAAGTAACTCCTGCCGAACAAGCCGGAGCCAACGCTGGTTCTGTGACCGTCTCAAGAGTGGGAGCCTCGGTGGGAGATGCAACTTCAATAATGGCAGTCGGAGCCGCTGTCGGTTCGTCGGGCGCGAAGAGTTGATTGCTCACCAGGAAAAAGCCAACCACTGCCACAAGCAGAACAACACCTGCAACAACCAACCCGGTGGTCTGCCCGCGAGAAAGCTGGGTGGATTTGGCTGACTTGACCCGTGCTGAAATGCCGGTGTTCGTATGGTAGGTGATGTTGCCAGCGCTGCCAAATGCAACGGTGTTGAGGGCTTTCGCCAATTCAATGGTGTTCTCAAAACGCTGGTCTCTATCTTTTGCCATGGCGGTTTTGATCACCGCATCTACTTCGGGCTGCAAAGATGGCAGAACTTTCAAGATCTCTGGCACTGGTTCGGTGATGTGTTTGACCACCACGCCCATGGGGGTATCGGCACTGTAGGGTTGGTGCCCGCTCAACATTTGATAGACGATGACACCCAATCCGTAGACGTCGCTGCGCAGGTCGATCTCCATCCCTTGCGCCTGTTCGGGACTCATATAAGCAGGGGTGCCGATCACGCCGCTGCCGGTCAGGTTGCTGCCTGATTCAGATAACTTGGCAACCCCAAAATCTGAGATGAAGGGTTCGCCGTTTTCATCGAAGAGGATGTTATCGGGTTTTAGGTCACGGTGGATGATGCCCTTGCGATGGGCGTAGGCAAGCCCCTGGGCGATCTTTTCAACAAGGCGGGCTGTATCCTGAATGGAAATGCTGCCTGCCTCGATAAGATCAGATAATGAGCCGCCGTTCATGAAGCGCATGACGAAGTACGGCTGTCCCTCTTCATTGCCCACATCATAGACCGGGACAATTGCCGGGTGCTCGAGTGAGGCGATCATTTTGATCTCGCGTTCGAAGCGCGAACGAAACTGCGGGTCGTGCAGCATTTCGCGTGGTAACACCTTGATGGCAACTTCACGATCGAAGCTTGGGTCGAAAGCACGGTATACCGTTGCCATACCGCCGCGCCCAAGTTCCGATTTGATTTCATAACGTCCGATTTTTTCAGGGATTGGCATGTGGGTAAGTATAAACCAGCGAAAACATAGATGCAAGCATTTTATAATCGAATTACGTTCCTGGCACAAATGTTGCCCAAAAGAAAAGACGGTCACCATGTACTGGCAACCGTCTTTTTGTTTTATGTTACTCCCCAGCCAGTTCGTACTCGCCGGGTTCTTCTTCAACAGCCATCATGGGCTCGTCTTTTTCCTTCTTATCGAGGAATTGCAGGCTTTGGGTAACGACCTTGGTATAGTACTTGGTCTCGCCGCTTTCCCGGTCTTCGTATTTATCGGTCTTCAAGCGACCTTCTACAAAGATCAGGCTGCCCTTCTTGAGGTATTCCTGGCAGATCTCGCCAAGCCTGCCCCAAGCCTCA
>JAFLCF010000020.1 GCA_017303735.1 Anaerolineae bacterium | reverse complement strand
GAAAAGGCGGCTCGCCTTTCTGGGGTTAATACCCAGCGGCTATTGTTCTTCACCTTTGTAAATATGGGAGCGTTGGCTGCACTCGCTGGCATGGTGGTTGCCTCGCGTCTGAATAGTTCCACCCCGAATGCTGGCGAAGGCTTTGAATTGGATGTGATCGCTGCCTGTTTTATTGGCGGCGCTTCTGCCAGCGGCGGTATCGGTAAAGTGATCGGCGCAGTGGTGGGAGCCTTTCTGGTCGGTGTGATGAACAACGGCATGTCTTTATTAGGTGTTGGGATCGATTGGCAGCAAGCCATCAAAGGTTTCGTACTCCTGCTTGCTGTGTTTTTTGATGTATACAACAAGTCCAAGAGCGCCTAGGCAAAAAATGGGGCTCAGACAAAATTGTCTGAGCCCTTTAACAACCCGCACAATTATCCAAACAATAAAATATTGAAGGAAATAAGCGAATTAAGTTGTCGTTTTGGTTTATTTTGTATTTTTTTTGGAATACAAACCTAAAAAAGGATGTGAAATGGAAGAGCTTCTGAAGAATTTACTTGAACAAGAACAGGAACTTCAGTTCACCCGCTTCAACGAATCGACCGCCTGGCAACTCGGAAGCCAGATGGTGGAACGTGCCATGCGCGAAAACCTCCCTGTCACCATCGACATCACCCGTGGACAGCAGCAACTCTTCCATTACAGCATGCCTGGCACCGCCGCGGACAACGACGAGTGGGTCAAGCGCAAGGTGCGGCTGGTGAATCGCTTTGGTCATAGTTCGTTCTACATGGGGCAAATGCTCAAACACAAAGGCAAGACTATCGAGCAGTCATATCTCATCTCTGAAAGCGAATTTGCCGCACATGGCGGCTGCTTCCCCATCCTCATCAAAGACACAGGCATGGTCGGGACGGTCACCGTCTCTGGATTGCCACAGGAAGAAGACCACAAGTTCGTTGTCGAATCGATCCGTGCATTTATAGCCAAGGAGAAATAAGATGTCGTTGAATCCTGTGATTGACTTTTTAGGTCGCCGCTTGCGTCTCGCCGTCATCGGCGGTGGGACGGGGTCGTTCATCGGTGCTATGCACCGCCAGTCGGCGCGGCGCGATGACCGCTATCAGATAGTAACAGGCATCTTTTCGTCTGACCCGGTCAAATCAAAGAAAGATGCGGAAGAGCTTGGTTTCGAGTCAGATCGCATTTATTCCAGCGTCAAAGAATTGTACGAAAAAGAATCATCCAGAAAAGATGGCATCGACGCGGTTGCCATCATGACGCCGAACGACAGTCATTTTGATTATTCGATGTGGGCGCTCGAGCGCGGCATCGATGTGATCTGCGACAAGCCCATGACCAACACGCTTGAAGAAGCCGAAGCCTTGCACAAAAAAGTGCAGGAGACCGGTTTGGTGTTTTGCCTCACGCACAATTACACGGGCTACCCGATGGTGCGGCAGGCGAAGGCGATGGTGGAGGCTGGCGAACTCGGCACGATCCGACTCGTGCAGGTTGAGTATGTGCAAGGCGGCAAGGCAGACGAGACAAAAACATTCTCGCCCGATAACTGGAAATTTGACCCCGTGCGCGGTGGACCTTCACGTGTGATGGGCGACATCGGCACACACGCGCACAACCTGACGAGATTCATCACCGGCTTGGAAGTAGACGAAGTTTCGGCAGAGATCGGTGCCATTGTTCCCAACCGCCTCGTGCATGACTTTGGCGGGGCAATGCTCCGATTCAACAACGGCGCCCGTGGCAGTTTTTGGGTGACGCAAGCCGCAGCAGGAGTTGAGAATTGTCTGCGCATTCGCGTGAGTGGAACGAAAGGCTCACTCGAATGGATGCAGGAAATTCCACAGGCGCTCACATTCAAACCATTGGGTGCGCCTTCTCAAAACCGCACGCCGAACGGACCCGACACCTTGCCGCTCTCTGCGCGTTGCACTCGTTTGGTTGCGGGTCATCCCGAAGGTTTCCCCGATGGCTTTGCAAATATTTACTCCGATGCCGCCGAAGCGATTGCGGCACGCCGCGCTGGCAAACAAGCAGACCCGCTCGCGCTCTACTTCCCCAACTCCTTTGATGGTTTGATGGGCGTGCGCTTTGTGGATAGCGTGATCGCATCCAGTGAAGCGAATGGGAAATGGACGAAGTGCTGATGAAGAGCGACGATAGACCACGGACGATGGACAACAAACAATGGTCAATGGTCTATGGTCCATCGTCAGCGTGCGGAGGCATGCATGACTAACACCATCCTCGTCACTGGCGCGACAGGCAAAGTGGGAAAAACATTCATCAATCGCCTGTTGAACGATTCGCGCTTGAACTCTTTCACAGTCCGCGCCTTGTGTCATAACCGCGAACTTCCCCTTCACCCACGCATCCAAAATATTCACGGCTCCATCGAACATCGCAATGATGTTGAAAACGCAATGGACGGCGTGACGCATGTTTTACATCTTGCCACCGTCAAAGAAACACCCGAGCAAATTATGGATGTGGCGGTCAAAGGTCTCTTCTGGCTGCTCGAAGCCTGCCGCACCTCCCCCACATTCAAGCAGTTCATCATGGTCGGCGGAGATGCGGGCATGGGGCATTTCGTTTACCCGCATCCCATCCCTGTCACCGAAACTCAAAAGCATTCCGCCTATCAAGGCTGTTACGCGCTCTCCAAAGTTCTCGAAGAAGTCATGCTCGAGCAGTATTACATTCAATACGATCTCAATGGCTGCTGCCTGCGCGCGCCGTGGATCATGGAAAAGGATGATTTCAAATATCAACTCTCTTTCGGAGAGGATGTCTTCGGCGGTCCGCGCTGGCGTGATTTTGTGGATGAGAAAACTGCGGATGAATACGTGCGGACGCAGACCATCCCGATCATGCTTAATCTGGAAGCTGTTCCCGTTAAAAGAAACTTTGTCCACGTTGACGATTTGGTCAGCGCCCTCCTGCTGGCTGTGGATAATCCCAAAGCCCGCCAACAACTCTTCAACATCTGCATGGACGAACCCGTGGACTACGGCGAGATGGGCAAGTATCTGAACGAAACCCGTGGTCTGCCTACTGTGGAGATCAAGACCGAATTTCACTCCACTTGGCTCGATAACACCAAAGCAAAGTTTTTACTCGGCTGGCGTCCCGAATACGATTTGAAGAAAATGATCGACTCGGCGTTCGATTACGTGCGCGCAGAAAATGATCCGCGCAAGATTTGGTACCCCGGATAGACCATGGACCACAGACGATAGACCATGGTCAATGGTCTATCGTCTGTGGTCAAAGATAGGAGATAAATATGGATAAAAACGAAATCGCAAAAGCAATCGAAAGTGGCAAGACCGTCCTTGGCATTGAACTTGGTTCCACCCGCATCAAGGCTGTATTGATCGGCGAAGATCATTCTCCGATTGCCTCAGGGAGTTTTGAGTGGGAAAACCAATACGAGCACGGCGTCTGGACGTACAGTCTGGACAATGTTTGGAAAGGTTTGCAGGAGAGTTATCAGAACCTCAGCAAAGAAGTCACTGAGAAGTACGGCGTCACGCTCAAGACCGTCGGTGCGATGGGCTTCAGCGCCATGATGCATGGCTATCTGGCGTTCGACAAGAACGACAATTTACTCGTCCCCTTCCGCACCTGGCGCAATACGATGACAGGGCAAGCCGCCGAGAAACTCACCGACCTCTTCCAATTCAACATTCCACAGCGCTGGAGTATTGCACACCTTTATCAGGCGATATTGAACAAGGAAGCGCATATCAAAGACATCAGCCACCAGACCACGCTGGCGGGCTATGTCCACTGGAAGTTGACGGGGCAAAAGGTGATAGGCGTGGGTGAAGCCTCAGGCATGTTCCCCATCGATAGCACGATCAATAACTACGACAAAAAAATGCTTGGGCAGTTCAATGACCTGCTCAAAGCAGAGAAAATCACCTGGACATTGCAAGATATACTGCCCAAAGTTTTAGTGGCTGGCGAATCCGCTGGCACGCTGACCGAAGAAGGCGCGAAGTTACTCGACCCAAGCGGAGGACTCAAGGCTGGCATTCCACTTTGTCCGCCAGAGGGAGATGCTGGCACGGGCATGGTAGCCACCAACAGCGTAGCAGAGCGAACGGGTAATGTCTCCGCTGGAACATCCGTCTTCGCCATGATCGTGTTGGAAAAGGCGCTGTCCAAACTCTATCCTGAAATTGACATGGTGACTACGCCCACAGGCAAGCCTGTCGCGATGGTCCATGCCAACAACTGCACCTCCGACCTCAATGCATGGGTAGGGCTCTTTGGCGAATTTACGAAGGCGCTTGGCGTAGAGATTAGTCAATCGAAATTATTTGAGACACTATACAAAATGGCGCTCGCAGGTGATGCAGATGGCGGTGGATTGCTCGCCTACAACTATCTCTCAGGTGAATCGATCACGGACTTGACCGAGGGACGCCCGTTATTCATCCGCACGCCTGAAAGCCGATTCACCCTGCCGAACTTTATGCGCACACACTTGTTCTCATCGGTGGGTACATTGAAGATCGGCATGGATATTCTCTCTCAAGAAAACGTAAAACTCGACCAATTGCTCGGTCACGGCGGGTTCTTCAAAACCGAAGGTGTTGGTCAAAAGATCATGGCAGCGGCGATGAACACCTCCGTCTCGGTGATGGAAACCGCGGGCGAAGGTGGCGCATGGGGCATGGCTCTGCTTGCCGCGTATGTGCTCAATAAAATTGGAAATGAAACCCTCGAAGATTATTTGAATAAAAAAGTATTCGCCAACGAAAAAAGTTCCACCATTGCACCTGACAAAAAAGATGTGGGTGGTTTTGCCGCATTCATGGAACGCTACAAGGCAGGTCTTGGTATCGAACGTGCGGCGGTGAAAGGATTTAAGACTGTCACGCTAAAAGCGTGACCTACGGAGAAATTATGTTGAAGAAATTGAAAGAACAAGTATTCCAAGCAAACTTATTACTTCCTAAACACGGACTGGTCACCTTCACTTGGGGCAATGTCTCTGGCATTGACCGTGAGAAGGGATTGGTCGTCATCAAACCATCTGGCGTTCCCTACGAGACAATGAAACGCGACGACATGGTTGTCTTAGAGTTAGAGTCAGGCAAAGTTGTAGATGGTGAACTCAAGCCGTCCTCCGATACGCCCACGCATCTGGAACTGTACAAAGCCTTCCAGAACATCGGTGGCATCGTCCACACGCACAGCCGATGGGCGACGAGTTTCGCGCAGGCGGGGCGCGGCATTGCGGCGCTCGGCACCACGCATGGCGATTATTTTTACGGCGAAATCCCCTGCACAAGAAAAATGACCGAAGCAGAGATTCAGGCTGAGTACGAGAAAGAGACGGGCACTGTCATCATCGAAACGTTCAAGGACAAAAATCCAGATGCCATTCCGGGTGTGGTGGTCTATAGTCACGGTCCATTCGCTTGGGGTAAGGATGCGATGGATGCGGTTCACAATGCGGTGGTGATGGAAGAGGTGGCGTTCATGAATATTCAAACCATGCTGCTCAACCCCGGCATTCAACCGATGCAACAGGAATTGTTGGATAAACACTATTTGAGGAAACACGGCGCAAACGCCTATTATGGACAGTAGACGATAGACGACCGACCATGGACGATGGTTGTCAATGGTCAATCGTCTATGGTCTATGGTCAGACACTAAACAAGGAGAATTACCATGATCGATCTGAAACAATATGAAGTTTGGTTCATTACGGGAAGTCAGCACTTATATGGTCCCAAAACCTTGGAGCAGGTTGCCGACCACTCGAAAGAGATCGCAGCCGCGCTTGGAGCATCCAAGCACATTCCGGTGAAGGTGGTCTTCAAGCCGGTGCTCACCACACCCGATGCCATCCGTGACTTGTGCCTTGAGGCGAATTCGTCCAAGAGTTGCATTGGTCTCATCGCGTGGATGCACACCTTCTCCCCTGCAAAGATGTGGATCGCAGGCTTGACCCTGCTCAAGAAACCGTTCGCGCATTTACACACGCAATACAACCGTGAAATTCCCTGGTCAACCATTGACATGGATTTCATGAACCTCAACCAAGCCGCGCATGGCGACCGCGAATTCGGTTTCATTGGCAGCCGCCTGCGCATCGAACGCAAGGTGGTGGTGGGTCACTGGGCTGACGATGAAGTGCAGCGACAGTTGGGTGTGTGGACTCGCGCCGCATCCGCTTGGGCTGATTGGCAGGGCGGCAAGGTGGCACGCTTCGGTGACAACATGCGCGAAGTGGCAGTGACCGAAGGCGACAAAGTACAGTCTGAAATTCAGTTCGGTTATTCCACCAATGGGTATGGAATTGGTGATCTGGTCAAGTATGTCAACGATGCCACCGATGCCGAAGTGGACGCGCTCGTCAAAACCTATCTCGATGAATATGATGTCGTCGCTGAACTCAAGCCCGGCGGCGCAAAGCATGAGTCGCTGAGATATGGCGCACGCACTGAACTCGGTCTGCGCGGATTTTTGAAAGACGGCGGCTTCATGGCGTTTACCGACACCTTCCAAGACCTGCATGGACTCAAGCAGTTGCCCGGTCTGGCGGTGCAGCGCCTGATGCGTGATGGCTACGGTTTCGGCGCGGAAGGCGATTGGAAGACCTCCGCTCTCGTGCGTGCCATGAAGGTCATGAACGCAGGTCTGCCCGGCGGCGTTTCGTTCATGGAAGATTACACCTATCACTTCAGCGCCAGCGGTGACAAAGACCTCGGCGCACACATGCTCGAAATTTGCGAATCCATTGCGGCTCACAAACCCAAGCTGGAAATCCATCCGCTCGGCATCGGCGGCAAGGAAGATCCCGTGCGCCTCGTATTTGACTCGCAGTTGGGTGCCGCGGTCGGAGCTTCCATCGTCCACATGGGCAATCGCTTCCGCATGGTCGCCAGCGTGGTGGATGTCGTCCCGAACGATGCGCCGCTTCCCAAACTCCCTGTAGCGCGCGCTCTCTGGGTTCCGCGCCCGAATCTCTCCGTCGCTGCGGCTGCATGGATCTACGCAGGCGGCGCACATCACACCAGTTTCAGTTACTCGCTCACCACCGAACATCTGCAAGACTTCGCAGACATGGCGGGCATTGAGTTCCTCGTCATCGATGAGAACACCCGCGTACAGGAATTCCGCGAGAAACTGCGCTGGAACGATCTGTATTATCACTTGAACAAAGGCTTGTAAATTCTTCTCCTCATGCTCTCTCGGGGGCTAAGCCCCCGAGAGAGCAATTATAAGGAAATACAAAATGCAATATCGCGAACTTGGACAAACAGGGTGGAAAGTTTCAACAGTTTCTTTTGGAGCGTGGGCAATTGGCGGATCATGGGGCAATGTTGATGACAAAGAGTCTCTTGCGGCTCTTCATCGTTCGATTGACTTGGGTGTCAACTTCATTGACACAGCCGATGTCTATGGCGATGGGCGTTCAGAGCGGCTGGTGGCACAACTCCGCAAGGAGCGCAGCGAAACCATCTATGTGGCAACCAAGGCTGGGCGGCGGCTCGACCCGCATGTGGCGCGCGGATACAACCGCGTCAACCTGACCGCATTCGTCGAACGCAGTCTGAAAAATCTCAACACGGAAGCTATTGACCTTTTGCAGTTGCACTGTCCACCCACCGAGGTCTTTTACATGCCTGAGACGTTTGGCGTATTGGATGATCTCGTCCACGCGGGCAAGCTGCGTTATTACGGCGTCAGCGTAGAAAAAGTGGAAGAAGCGCTCAAAGCCATGGAATATCCCAATGTGCAAACGGTGCAGATCATCTTCAACATCTTCCGACAACGCCCGGCGGAGTTGTTCTTCCCTGAAGCCAAGCGCCGCAAGGTGGGCATTCTTGCACGCGTGCCGCTCGCCAGCGGATTGTTGACAGGCAAGCTCAATGTCAAGTCCGCG
The DNA here is from genome assembly GCA_017303735.1 of Anaerolineae bacterium. The sequence continues at coordinate 28,139 of JAFLCF010000020.1, read as the reverse complement.
TTTGAAGCGGATGACCATCGCGCTTTCAACCGTCATGGCGAATCGTTCGACCGCGGCGAGACGTTCTCTGGTGTGGACTATGAAACCGGCTTACACGCAGTGGAAGAATTACGCGCGCTTATCCCTGCTGGCTGGACGATGCCTCAGTTTGCCTTGCGATGGATCTTGATGCACGACGCTGTCACCTGCACGATCCCGGGCGCGAAGAATCCGGCTCAGGCGGAGGATAATGTCAACGCGGCAGATTTGCCGTCCCTGAGTCCTGAGGCGATGGGTAAAATCAAAGCGATCTATGATTCGCAAATCCGCAATTTGGTTCACAACTATTGGTAGTCATTTATGAGCAAACACACTCTCAAAAACAGCTTTCTCGAAATTGAATATCTCCCTCATGCGTTGCGCATTGCAGGGCTCACGCCGAAAGGCAAAACGAATCTACTTGTAGATTTGAGTCATCAAGCGCCCATTGTTACACCCTATGGTGATTTTTATTTTCGAGGCGGTCATCGTTTATGGCATTCGCCCGAAGCCATGCCGCGTACCTATATTCCCGACACCTCAGTCACGATCACTGATCTGCCCGATGGTGTAATCCTTGAAGCGCAAACCGAACCGGGTACGGGAATTAGAAAACGGATCGAGATCCACCTTGCAAATGACAAGCCATCACTTACTTTAACCCACACCCTCATCAACGATGGCTTGTGGGCAGTGGAACTTGCACCCTGGGCGATCACCCAATTTCGTTTGGGTGGTACCGTCATTTTACCGATGCCAATCGGAAATATAGATGCGGCAGGGCTTTTACCTAATCGACAAATTTCTTTGTGGCCCTATGCTCGCATCAATGATCCGCGCCTCAGCCTGCGCGATGACTATATTCTTTTCAAAGCCGATGCCTTGCCACCCTTCAAATTGGGTTACTTCAATCCGCATGGCTGGCTGGCATATTATGTAGATGGGGTGCTTTTCAAAAAATCATTCGATGCACAATCCGGCTCGCTCTACCCCGATAACAACTGCAATGCCGAAATGTACTGCAACGCCGAATTCGTGGAATTGGAAAGCCTCGGGGCGTTGACGCAACTAAACCCCGGAGCAGAGATAACACACATTGAACGATGGGATGTATTTGAAGGAGTCACTTCCCTGCTTGAGCCGTTACAAAAGATTCTTCTCAATCTTGCTGGCTAAATCCTGCTACTTCAGCATGTTCAAATCCTACCCAATAAAAAACTATTAAGTTATTTCATCCTATTTATCCAATTAAATTTTGAGATTCACATAAATGCATAAAAAAATTGAAAGTCGCAGCGATATATGCTATGATGATTAAGAATATTTGATTTATTGCAAAAGAGGTGGTATGGGCAAGAAAATATTATTGATCGATGATGATCCCGATCTGGGGAAATTGGTGGAAATGATCATGCGCCCCATGGAACATACTGTATATCAATCCTTTTCCGGTCCTGATGGTCTAAAAAAATCCTATGAAATCCACCCAGATCTGGTCATTCTTGATGTAATGATGCCAGGGCTGAGCGGCTTTGATGTATGTGTACGATTACGCGAGATGTCGAGTGTCCCGGTATTGATGTTGACCGCTCGAACGAGTGAAAGTGACATGCTGCATGGTTTCAGCGTAGGAGTGGATGATTTTGTCAAAAAACCGTTCAACAAGAACGAGCTTGAAGCCCGCGTCCGTGCCTTGTTACGGCGGACAAATCACCAAAACGAGGCTTCTGCGCCTTACATCCTTTCTTACGAAGACCCGATCCTACAGGTCGATATGTCATCTCAAACGGTCAAACTAAAAGGTGAGATCATTGAACTTTCACCAAGAGAATACAGCGTGCTGGCTTACCTTGTGCGTGAGCAAGGCAAGATCGTTTCAAAGGGTGAACTTGCGAGAGAGGTATGGGGAGAGCCCGTGTCAGGTGGTATGTCCAACCCTTCTTTATATGTTTTTTACCTGCGAAAAAAAATAAAGGATGGAAAATTTGGGCATCAATACATCCACACCCTGTGGGGACGCGGATACTGGTTCGAGCCTCAAAAAGAGGAGTAAGGCGATATTGTTTCGGGGATATTAAATAGAATTCAAAAAATATTCAAACAAACAAAAAGAATATTCTTGCTATAGTGTAATAGATACTTTGTTATTCGATATTGCGCCTAGTTCGAGAGGGGCATAGGTGCCGGGAGTGGAATGACATGAATTTACGACACTACCTATCCATTATCTGGCGGAGGAAATGGATCATCGCAACAACTCTTGCGTTCGTTCTGATTCCTGCCTATTTTGTTTTTTCCAAAGCCACACCTACGTATACAGCCTCTACTACTTTGCGTGTGGCAGCATCTATGGGGATGACACAAAGCCTCCAGTATTACACATACAACACCCAATTAATGAATACCTATGTAGAACTCTCCACGAGCCGCCCGGTCATGGCGGAGCTAAAGGCACGCCTGAAAGAAGAAGTTCCGACTATCAAGGCGGAAGTGATCCCTAACACCGAATTGATCCGTATCACAGCTTCATCGCCCGATCCAAAATTAGCGGGAATAGCCAGTAACACGCTTGCACAGATCTTGATCGAACAAAGCGATGAACTTTACTCTGGCGGTTCAAATTCCACATCAGAAATTCTTGCCGGGCAAGTCAGCCAGGCAGAAGCCGACCTGGCAGCCGCCCGCAATGGGTATGAACGCTTGATCGTAGTAACACCACCCGCCAATGAACAGATTGTAGTCTCTGGGCAGATATTACAGGAAAAGCAGCGGACTTACGAAACCCTTTTACGTCAGTACGAGCAGGTGCTGTATCGTGAGGCAATGGAATCCAGCATGATCACTGTTGTAGAAGAAGCGGTAGTCCCCAAAGTTCCATCAGGTCCAAACCTGTCGCTTAACTATGCCCTCGCCGCAGTGGTCGGGTTGTTTGCTGGTGTCATGCTCGCCTTCCTTTTGGAGAGCATGGATGACCAATTGCACTTCATTCAGGAGATCGAATCAACTGCCCAGTTCCCTGTGCTTGCCAAACTACCGCAGGCAAAAGGAAAGCAGCTACGGATCGCCCCAAAAAACAACTCTAAATTTTCAGAATCCGTTCGGCACCTCGCAGCACGCATTCAAATGCAACGGGGAATGTTTGAACCTCATGTGATTGCATTAACAGGTCCTCAAGCGGGTCAGGGCGCAACCATCACTGCGGCAGGGTTGGGGTGTGCGCTAGCAGAGCTGGGCAAAAAAGTTGTGATCGTGGATTGCAACGTCCGCGACCCGAACTTGCATCAATTATTCGACCTGCCAAATGAGCAAGGGCTGAGCAACATTCTCTCAGAAGGGCTGGATACAAGACAAGCGCTCAAACAAACAGAACATAAGCGCCTCTCGCTTCTCACCACCGGACCTGTGCCTGATTCGCCCTTGCAAGCCTTAGACTCCGCTGCCATCAAATCCCTCATCGAAACCCTGCGCCAGCAATTTGACTATGTGCTGATCGACACACCGGCGCTCACAGTAGCAGACCTTACAGCCATCACACCGTTTGTAGATGAGTTCGTTCTGGTGGCAAGGCGCTCCCACGTCCGGCATGAGGCGTTGAAGTCCGCTGGTGAGTTCCTTTCCAGGTTAAATGGAAAATGCGTCGGTCTGGTTATCAACGAAGCGGAAGGGCAGTTCATCTAGCTCTCAAATCACGGGTCAGGCATCCATGCAAAAAGAACAAGCGGCAAAGTCAGTAAACATCCTCGCGGTTATTGGGTAAACAAAATGACCATTCCATTTGTTGATTTATCCATTCAACACGACCGCCTGCGCAGCGAGATCAATACAGCCATTCAAAGCGTATTGACCCGTGGAGATTTCATCCTTGGCAGGGATGTCGCAAAATTAGAGGAAGAATTTGCCGCCTATTGTGGGACCAAATATGCAATCGGTGTAGACAGTGGACTCTCTGCCCTGGAATTAAGCCTGAGGGCATACGGTATTGGTCCTGGCGATGAAGTCATTGTCCCTGCGCTTACCTTCACTGCCACAGCCGCTGCAATCTCATTTACAGGCGCCACACCCAAATTTATCGACGTGGATCCTGAAACATGGAATATCGATGCAGAAAAGATCGAAGAGGCGATCACCCCGCGCACCAAAGCCATTCTTCCAGTTCATCTATATGGGTTGCCAGCAGATATGCACATGGTGTTGGGAATCGCTGAAAAATACAAGTTAGAGGTGATTGAAGGCGCATGTCAGGCACATGGCGCAATGTATAAGGGTTATAAGGTTGGAAGTCTGGGGAATGCGGCGGGGTTCAGTTTTTTCCCAACAAAAAACCTGGGCGCATGGGGGGATGCGGGCATGATAACCACCAATAATGCCAAAGCAGCAGAGATGATCCGTTCTCTTAGAAATTACGGGCAGAGGGTGAAAAATATTCATGAACTTCACCCGTCGAATCACCGGCTAGACAGCCTCCAGGCAGCGATCTTGCGTGTCAAACTGAAACATCTCGACGAATGGAATGCCTCACGCTGCCGGATATCTGCCCTGTACAACGAGTCTCTTGCACAAGTAGATGTGACCCGGCAAATGAAACCTCCTGGGTATCAGCATGTGTATTCCTTGTATGTTATCCGTTCACAAAACCGGGAGGCATTGCAAGCCCACCTGAAAGAACGCGGCATAGAAACCGCCATCCATTATCCGCTGCCCGTTCACCTACAGCCCTATTATTCAAAGGGCGAGGACAGGCACGGTCAATTCCCGATCGCCGAGAAGCTCTGCAATGAGGTCCTTTCGCTACCCATGTACCCGGAGTTGACCGAAGAGCAGGTGGAGATCGTCGTTTCAGAAATCAAAATGTGTCAACAAACAATGGTTTAAGACATCATTTTTCATAGGAGGAAAAATGGCAAGCAAAACTTTTTCGATCAAAGATGTATGGGGATACAGAAAAAACCTCCCATTACCTGTGCGAAGAGCGGCAGGATGGATCAAGCGCAAGGTTTCTCCTCATTGGTTATGGGAATCGAAGCGTTTCAAGGATTATTTTGAATTTCTTCAAAAAAGCCAATGGTGGTCCCTAGAAGAGATTAAGTCATTCCAGTTGGAACAGTTACAGGAACTGGTTAAGTTCGCCTATGAAAATGTACCGTATTACCAGCGCAGTTTCAAAGAGAAAGGCGTTCACCCCTCCGATATCAAGAAGCTGGAAGATATCCAATTGCTCCCCACCATTACGAAGGATGATGTCCGTTCGCATATCGATGAATTCATTCCAATCGGCGTGGATAAATCGACTCTGCGGGTCTGGGTCACAGGTGGAACTTCCGGCAAACCATTGAAAGTCTACCAGGATCTCTACTACAGCTGCATAATCGAAGAAGCCTTCAGTCTGCGCCAACGCCTGTGGACAGATTACAAACAATATGACCGCAAAGCAACGTTAAATCGCGACCCCAACAAACGCACGCTCAAATGCTGGGATTTCAACAATACAGAGAATGAGCTGATCTTGAGTTCGTTTGATTTGACTGAAAATAATATGTTTGAGTTTGTAAAAGCGATAAATGATTTCAAACCCCGCATCCTTGTCGGATATCCATCCGCACTTGAGATCTTTGGCAGATTCCTCATACGCAATAAGATCAGCCTGCCTCCACTGAATGGGGTCTTTTGCGGCTCAGAGGCACTATTCCCGGGTCAGCGTGCCTTGATCGAGTCGGCTTTTAACTGCGTTATGTTCCCCAGCTATGGCATGTCGGAACGTGTGGCAGATGCAACCGAATGCGAGAAGCATAATGGCTACCATATCAGCATGGAATATGGGGTCTTTGAATTGCTCGATCCGAATGGAGAGCCGATCACCCAACCAGATGTGGATGGCACTGTTGTAGGAACTGGGTTCCATAATAACGTCATGCCATTGATCCGTTATCAAATGTTCGATATCGGCACCTACTCGGGTGAAACATGCGCCTGCGGACGAAAAGCCCCGCTCATCAAGGAATTCAAGGGACGGTTGCGCGAATATTTTGTGGGCAAATCTGGCAAGTTGATGCCGCTGCAATTGATCTGGTCGGGGCGTCATCCTGTTTGGTCGAAGATCAAAGAAATGCAATTCGTTCAGGAACGCAAAGGTGAGATATTGGCAAAAATTGTACAGGCGCCTAACTACTCGAATGAAGAAGTCATACGAGAACTACGCACCGAGGTCGGAAAGATCATGAATCCAGATGATTTCAAGATCGACTTCCAATTCGTAGACCACATGGCTCTCACCCACCGCGGCAAACTAAATTTCCTCGATCAAAAGCTGCCCATTAATTTCGAGGAAATCGTGAGAGCCAATTAGCTGATGATGATCCTCCAACTCACAACCTTTCACCTAAAGGAAAGAGTTGGAGGAAGAACGTTTTTAGCAGACCACGCATAGGAAAACCATGAGTCAATTCACTTTTGATAGAGCGCCTGCCAAGTTTGCACTCAAGCTACAGAATAGCTTGCGAATTCTTCCGCGTGAAATGTGCCTGATTACGGGCGCCCCACGGTCGGGAACCTCCGCGTTGTGTGAATGGCTGGGAGAGCAGACAGCGGTATCCGCTTTTCCTGAATCGCGCATTTTGATAAGCGCACACAGATTCCTTGAAGAGGCGTTTAGGTTTAAGAGTCTGTCAAAAGATGATTCCGAGATCGCCGACCTGATACACCAACTTGTTGCTGCGTATTACTCGAAATCAAGAGTCTTGATGGGTGGAAAGCTCGTAGTGGACAAAGAACCGTTGGAGCCGATTGCATTTCCGTCCAAGGATTATGCCCAATCCATTTTCAATTACAAGAAGATAGTTCCCAATGGCAAACTCCTTTTTGCGATCAGAGATCCGCTGGCAACGATCTGGTCCATGTCTCAACGAACGTGGGGCGAATCGCTCACAGTCAATGTTTCTAAAAAATTCACTCTCGAAGAATATGCCGAAAATTGGTGCGCCTGTGCAGACTTGGCACTCCAATTTCAAAACGATGCAAATGTGTATATCGTTCAGTTTGGCAATTTGATCAAAGACTCAGTCAATGAATCCAAACGGATATTCGATTTCCTGCATATCCGCAACGGAAATCCATTCCAACCTCGCCCGACCCATAAAATCGGTTTTTCTCCGATGGAAGAGGAAAGAGTATTGAACATTGTACGAAAACAAATAGAAGCATTAAGTCTTCATGGAATAACATGCCTCACATGAGGATACAAAAAAAACATCAAGGGTTTTGAGATAAAAAATGGTAATAAAGCTCGTTAGAAGATCGCTGAATATCAACGCCATCTCGTTTCAAGTCTTTGCGGGGATTTTTGCAGGCTTAATACTGGGAGTGGCTCTCAACTGGTTACCACCCACATACATTTTGGGTGGGCTGGTGTTGGTGTTCGTGATATATGTAATTCTCAAAAGACCCGAAGTGGCGTTATTGGGCATTCTGGTTGCCACCTCGAGCATTGTCTATGAAGACCAACTTCCCCGAATCTCACTAGGCGTCAGCCTGCACCTTTCAGATGTGCTGTTGCTGGCATTGTTCGGAATCTTATTTATCCGCTGGCTGGTTGAAGCAAACTTTCAGGTCGTCCGAACTCCCATTGACCTGCCCCTATGGATCTTCCTGGGGATGACCTTGCTCTCAACCGCCATTGCGTTATATCAGTCCACAGTAGCTGTAGAAACAGTTCGAAGAGCATTCCGCATCTTCAGTTATTACCTGACTTTCTTTGTTGTCACCCAACTTCTAAAAGAACGCCGCCAACTGGACCTCTTGATACGGGGCATTTATTTTCTGGGATTCATTGTAGCTGGAGCCATTGTGCTGCAATTTTTATTAGGCAGCACGGTGCAATTATTGCCAGGTCGGGTTGAAACTCTTGCAACCGGAAACACCATGTACGCCGAAATAACACGCGTACTTCCACCAGGATGGTCCGTTGTTTTGGTGTCGTTTCTCGTCCTACTTTGCAACCTGGTCCTAGACAGGAATTTATCTTTCACCTGGGTCAGGTACGGATTCCTGGGGCTATTTGGGATTGCAATGATTTTTACGTTTCTACGAAGTTATTGGGCAGCGCTTTCCATGATATTCGTAGTGATGGCATATCTTTTCAAAGGGCAGGAGCGAACCAGATTATTTGGGTTTGGTTTCGTGACCCTATTAATCACTGCAACCTTCATCGCAATCGTTTCCTACAACCCAGACTCTCGGACAGCAAAGCTTCTGGATGCATCTGTAGATCGATTTGGTTCACTTTTCGCAAGCGGGGCATTCCAAGGCGATGACAACTCGATAAATTGGAGGTTAATCGAAAACAAGTACGCCATTGCGGCAATCCAAGCCAATCCTTGGCTGGGACTGGGTATTGGATTCACGTATCGCCCATGGGACTCGCGAATCGATCAGATCGACCCCACCGGAACGAGTTATGACTTTCGAAAGCACATCCACAACGGGCACTTTTGGATTCTGCTTCAATCAGGTTTATTAGGATACCTCAGTCTGCTTTGGTTGTCAGTGATCTTTGTAGGGCGCGGACTTCGCCACTGGCGGCAGATTCAAGACTTAAAACTACGCTCGGTCGTTCTCGGATTTGTTTTGACGTACATTGTTGTGTTCGTGGCGGCTGTAGCCAATTCCTCTTTCACGCAATGGAGGTGGACTCCCCTTCTTGGCATCATGATGGGCATCAATGAAGTTGTTATTCGATCAAATCGGCAAACCGTTGATGGTTGAACTGACTGGCGTTTATTCAATGCAGATTCAAGGTGAAACATGTTAAGCAAATTCATAAAAGATATGGCAAGGTATTCACTCTCTCAACTCCTGCCTGCCCTCACATCTTTTATTACAACCCCGATCCTGACAAGATTGTTCCTGCCTGCCGAGTATGGAGATTGGGCATTGGCTCTCAGCGTATGTTCGTTCCTGGTCGCGCTGACAGTTTCAGGCTTGGGAAGCGCCGTGATCCGCTTTTATCCCGCACATAAAGCACGGTCATCGCTTGGAACTTTTTTCATCACTCTGTTCGTTTTTTCAATAGCGATCACTGTCATCATTGCTGTAGCAGCATTTTTTATTTTGCCATTATTTGCCACAAAACTCCCTCCGGCGCTGACCGAATATTTGCCGTTGATCCTGCTCATCTTCATTGCCCAAAGCATGTTTATGATCTTTATGGCAATCATCCGCGCCGAAGAAAAAAGCGGAGTTTACACCACGTTCCAACTGCTGCTTAATTACGGCGGTTTGGGCATGGGCATTTTTCTGGTGGTTGTGTTCGGTATGCGCGTGGATGGATTGCTACTCGGAACCCTCTTAACGCTTGTTCTGATCATCCCCATTCTGTATTTGCTGGCAACCAAAGGGGTGCATATCCAACTGCAGAATTTTGACCCGCAAGATGGTGTTCATATGATCGAATATGCCTGGCCCTTATCTCTGGGCAGTGTTGCCATGTGGGGCTTGCGTTTATCGGATCTGTTCATCATCAGTTTATTTGCCACCGCCAGAGACGTGGGACTCTACACTGTATCCTATAACATTTCCTCAAAAAGCATTGAGTTGTTGGTGGCACTGTTCATATTAAGCGTGTCACCCATGATCATGAATACCTGGGAAAAAGAAGGGAAAACAGCAACAGAAGAAAACCTCGCCGTGGTCACACGCATCTATTTGATCGTCTGTCTCCCCGCAACGGTTGGGCTTAGCATTCTTTCATTCCCATTTGTTGCGCTGCTGACCGCGCCTGAATATTACGAAGGATACAGGATATTTGGATTGGTCGCAGCCTCCAGCTTTGTTTGGGGACTTGCAAACATTTCTCAAATGGGCATGGCGATCCAGAAAAAAACCCGCCGCCTGGGCACCAATCAGATCATTGCCGCCTCCGCCCATATTATTTTGGCTATTCTTCTGGTTCCACGCTTTGGGTATGCAGCAGCTGCAGTCACAACGCTGATTGGTTACTCTGTGTTGTTGGCACTTCATACACTGGCATCACGCAGTTATTTGTCTTGGCATTTCCCATTCAGCACATTGCGCAATGTCGTCATATCATCTTTGGGAATGGGAGTGACAGCTTACTTCGTCTATGGGCTGGCTGGAAATCAACCAAACGGGTCGTTTCTCTTTTTAGGGTTGAGCGTTCTGGCAGCGATTCCAACCTACCTGATCTTGTTATGGATACTCGGCGAGGTTAAAGAAAGAGAAAAAACTTTAGTCTTGCAGGTATGGCAAAAGTATGCGCCAAAATCACTTAAAGTTTGACGGCAGTTCAAGCCGCAGGCATGAATATTAATGAAAGCATTGAGGTCAGAGTGATCAAATTCATCCAACATTTCATTGATCGCAGCAAAGAATTGGGTCCACAGGGTATGGTTGACCGTATCTGGAACCGCGTTACAAACGGTGTCACTCTATTCCTCGATTCTCTTTGGTGGGGATTAAAGTCTCGCCGCCCATTGAGCGACAAAGAATTTATGGCGCTTATGGCAAAGGGCTGGCAGAACCCCAATGAGCTATTCATGCATTTGATGGATCGCCCCGCCTCCACTTTCTTATTGCCTCACGCGTCGCCAGATGAAACCCGCCGCATGCTGGAGAAATTTCATCCCCAATATCTTTCGAATCTACTTAATACAGCCGATGCAATCTGCAGGGGTGAATTAACGTTGCTCGGTCATGACTATAAATTCCCAGAAGGCATAGACTGGCAAACGGACCCAGCAACAGGCTGGCGCTGGCCACTCCGCTATCGAGACAGAATGAGTCCCTTTATCGGGTCCGCCCGTCCAGTAGACCTGATCATTTATTGGGAACTCAACCGCCATCAACACTTTATCAGCCTGGGAATTGCCTATTGGTTGACCGGCAAACAGTGTTATGTAGATACATTTTTGCAACAAATTTCAAGCTGGGTCGAAAGTAATCCCGTGCGGCATGGCATGAATTGGTATTACCCACTCGAGATCTCCATACGCATCATTGCATGGACAACAGCCTTCCAGTTTTTTCGCGCTTCGCCAGAATTTCAAGAGGCTGTAGGCAAACGCTTCCTTTCAAGTTTATGGCAACAAGCTGATTTTCTCCGCCATCACCTGCAAAACGTACGGACAAGGGATGATATTCCAAACAATCACTTGATTGCCGAGTTGACTGGCTTGATCGTGGTGGGTACAGCGTTCCCAGAATTCCGAGATGCAAGTGAATGGCGCGAAACGGGGTTGCGCCTGCTTGTTCAACAAGCAAATGAACAGGTATATCCCGACGGAGTTCATCGCGAGCAGGCTTCGGGCTATCACCGTTTTGTTGCTGAACTGTTGTCCCTGGTCGTTGCATGGAGTCGCCGGGGTGGGATCACCCGTGAACTGGTTTTGGAACAAACACTCGAACGCATGCTTGACTATGTCATGTTTTCGTACGCGCCTGATGGCACAAACCCAATGTGGGGTGACACAGATTTCGGGCGCACATTGGGTCTCGGGCTCGACAAGGATTTTTGGGACTTTCGCCCGTTGCTCTCTGTAGGGGCTGTACTATTCAAACGTTCAGACTGGAAATACATTGCCGAACGATTCGACGAAGAAGCCTACTGGCTTTTAGGGTCTGATGGTTTAGATCAATGGGAAGAACTCGATGCCGTCGAGCCTGAAACAATATCACGTACCTTTCCACAAGGCGGGCACTACATCCTCCGCGATAGGTGGACGCCTGACTCAGATGCTGCATTCTTCCGCAGTGGATCTTTTGGGTTGGGAGGAGAAGGACATTGCGCTCATGCACATTGCGATCTGTTGAGCATTGCCCTTTGGGTAAAAGGCGAGCCGCTTCTCGTCGATTCGGGCACCTATGTTTATCATGGACCTTTGAGGGATTACTTCCGCCTTTCGGCAGCCCATAACACCGTTCTGATCGATGGCACGGAGCAGGCAACACCCAAGCCCAACTTCAACTGGAATCAAATTTCAAACGCCTCATGCCAGACCTGGTCTGTGGATCGCGTAACGGGCATTCTCTCCGCCTCAGGCTTGGAATTTTCACGGACAGTGGATCACTCACAATTCGGAGCCTGGCTCGTGGAAGATGCAGTTGTAGGAAAAGGCGAACACACCCTCGAATGGTCCTTCAATTTCGCGCCCGAATTGGATGTTGAATTAAATGAAAAAGACCACACGCTTTTCGTTGAAAAAAGAGGTCAATTGCTTGCCACCTTATATCTGCCAGAGGGCGGGTTGAATTTCAAATTGATCGGCGGGTTGTATTCAAAACAATATTGTCTAAAAGAACGCATTCAAAAACTGTACGCCGTCTGGAAAGGCAGCGTAAGCGACCACGGAGAAATATTTCAATGGCGGTTCGAAGTTGCGTGTGCGGAGCCTGTGCTGAAGAGAGGCGAGTATGCAACCATTGCGGAGTCTTAAGAAAAAAGTCTTGATGATCGCTCGGGCATTTCCACCGTTCCTTCCGGTTGGGCATTCCATTCGAGTCATCAAGTTCATTAAATACCTCCCCACACTGGGGTGGGAGCCGCTGGTTCTCACCGTGGATGACAAGAGGGAATATGAAACCCTGCCAAAGCTGGGCAGTGAAATATTGTTTTCAGAACTTGCTGCAATGCCGGTCATCCATCGCACAAACCCCGGCGAACCCACGGTTAAGTTTTTACAAAACGAGAAGCAATTCGGCGCAAACAACAAAATAACACGCCTGATCATCAAGATTACCGGCGGCACTCGTCGGTGGATATTCCGCAACGCCCTAATACCAGACCGAACCATCACCTGGCTTCCTTCTGCAGTGAAGCGCGGATGGCATGTTGTGAAGAATGAAAATGTGGATGTCATCTTCGCCACCTGCCCGCCCCATGCTTCAACGTTGATCGGATCGCTTTTAAAAAAACTGACGGGGAAACCGCTCATCCTGGATTTCCGTGATGATTGGATCGACACCCCCTGGCACAACTCCAAGCCTTCGCTAATTCGCAGGCTGGATAAACAATTGGAAAAATGGGTCGTTCATACGGCAGACAAGATCATCCTGGTTACCGAATGGAGCAGACAGGCTTTTCAAGAACGCTACCCCAGCCAATCACGAGAAAAATTCGTGTTGATCACGAATGGATGCGATCTGAATGATCTTGAAATCCTGAAATCGGCGCAGCCCCAGCCGCAAACATCCACATTCACTATCGTTCATGCCGGGTCATTGAACGTTTCAAAGATCTGGGGGCGCAGTCCGGCTGGGCTTTTCAAAGCCACCCAGAAAATTTTACAGGAGCAACCTGAACTTAAAAAGACACTTCGTTTTGAATTTGCGGGCGATCTTCCTGAAGATTTTCAGAAACTGGCAAATGAAATGGGATTATCCGAGGTGATTCACGGTGTTGGGCATGTACCTCATGAAGAAATTCTCAAGGTCATGAAATCTGCCAACCTATTGCTTGCCATAAATTATGAAGGCTGGGCAACCCTCATCCCCGGAAAGATATATGAATATTGGGCAGTTGGCGGACCGCCGATCTTGCTTCTCAGCTGCCCGGGAGCCGCAGTTAATTTTGTAGAACAGCACAACCTCGGTTACAGCGTTGATCCATACGATGTTGAAGGAATCCAACGCGCCATAGTAGATGTGTACGAAAAATGGAAGTCAGGCTTGCCAATGAAGATCAACACAGATGGCATCGAAGCCTACGACCGCAAGGCATTGACGGTCACCCTTGCACAGGTTCTTTCAAGCGTGATCATGGATGATCGCAAATCAACTGAAACGACTCTAACTCACACCTAGGCATATTTCGCAGCATTCTTTGGAGACACCATGCGAATTCTATGGATAGCAGATTACCTACCCTATCCCCTCATTGGCGGGGATCGAATTCGTATTTTCAATCTCCTTAAACGCGTAGCAAAACAACACGAGATCTATCTGGCTGCCATGCTTGAAAAGCCGGAAGATATCGAAGGTGTCGAATATCTCAGTCAATATTGCACCCGTGTGGCAACTGCCAATTTCAAGCAACGCAGCCGCCTCGCAAAACTACCCGGTCTCATCGGATACGCGTTAACAGGCAAACCGCCAGAGTTAAGGCTTTTATATTCTGAGGAACTGGTGCAAAAGATCAAACACTTCGCCGCATTAACAGATTTCGATATCGTCCAGATCGAACATGCGCGCATGGGTCTGTACCTTGAAACACTTCCACCCAGTAAAAAACGCAAAAGCCTGCTTATGTTCCACAATTTTACGTCGCAGCAATATGGCAGGGTCTCGCAAGTTGAACGGCACTTGGGGCGCAAATTTAGAACCTGGCTGAACAGTGTCACCATGGGCTATTGGGAACCGCGCTACGCAGGCAAGTTCGACCGCTGTCTCACCGTCTCTGAATTGGATCGCCAGTTATTGCTTGCATCCAACCCGAAATTGCAGGTGGATGTGATTCCCAACGGGGTGGATACCGAAAAATTCCAACCATTGCCGCTACCCGCTGAAAATACACCACCATCCCTTTTATTCCTGGGCAATATGGGCTACCCACCTTGTGAGGATGCGGCACTTTATTTCTGCAAAGAAATATTTCCGCTTATATCTCGCTCCATCCAAACAGCAGAGTTTTGGATCGTCGGTCGCGACCCGCGCCCCGAAGTATTGAACTTGAACAACGGTCAGGTGCATGTCACAGGGCGTGTGGACGATGTGCTCCCCTACTATCAAAAATGTCCCATCTGCGTGGTCCCCTTGCGGGCAGGCGGAGGCACACGGCTCAAGATCCTCGAAGCCATGGCACTTGGTCGCCCAGTGGTTTCTACAAGCATCGGCTGTGAAGGGCTCGATGGTGTAGATGGCGAACATCTCCTGATCGCAGATACGCCCGCTGAGTTTGCCGAAAAAACCGCGCGCCTCTTGCATGACCGTCAACTGTATCAACGGCTTTCTGTGAATGGCAGGCAGTTGGTCGAACAGCACTACGGCTGGGACGGCATCACCTCAAAACTGTTGGATATTTACACAGCCGTAGTGGAAGGTAAATAACATGACCCCCATCCCAATCAGCGTCATCGTATGCACTCACAATCGCGCAGTGCTGCTTCCAAATGTTATTACCCAACTCTGCAATCAGGATTATCCACCGGATTCTTTTGAGATCATCATCGTGGACAATAGCTCCACAGACAATACGATGGAAGTCGTTCAACGCTTCAAACCGCACCGCAAGCTGACTCTGTGCTTCGTGCAGGAGCCTCGTCTGGGAGTCACTTTCGCCCGCAATCGCGGCGCAGAAGAAGCTCACTACTCAACCCTCGCCTATCTCGATGACGATTGCAGCGTGGGGCGCGATTGGCTCTCACAGCTTGTATCAGGCTTTGGGTTGAGCGACAAAGTCTCCGTTGTAGCAGGAAGCGTGAGAGTCGATATTGGCGATCAAAAAATGCCTGCATGGCTGGGTCATCAATCAATGCGCTGGCTGGCAGACTTCAACTTCCCCGGTGCTGAGCCGCGGCTGTTGGAAAATCCCAGTTATGTGTGTGAAGGCAACATGGCGATCAAAAAACAGGCATGGCAAAACGCGGGTGGCTTTTTAGGCATGGACCAATTTGGCAGCCCACATGTAGCATCGCAGGAAATTATCTATCTGCTCGAACAGATCAAGCGTCAGGGTGGGCAGGTGGCATTTGTGCCCGGCGCAATCGCGAACCATCAGACGGTCATCCCATCGTGGTGGCAGTTGTTGGGACGTACATACTTTCATGGAATTTCCACTGCTATTTTGGATCACCTGCTTGGACGTTTCTCAGGCATATCGGCGTTCTTCCATTTTCTGTTGGATGTGGCAGCGCTGTTCGTTTTCCTATTTTTGTCATTGCTATCTCTGCTGTTGTTCGATCTTGCTGCTGCTACGTTTCACCTCTTACGCGCCGCCAGACGTTTGGGAAAAATGTTGGGCAATTTACATGTAACGGGAGATTGGCGCCGTGTGAAAGCCTGGATATCCATGAAAGGCAAATTCCGCCAGCAGTTGTTGGGAAAGGATGTTTCGTAACATGGGCAGGCAAAAAAATATTTTCATCGTTTGGAAGGAATATCAACGGCGCGTAGAAGTCATGGCACCGTACCTGAACGTGGAAATTTTCTATTTTCATCATGCATGGGAAGAGAGATCGAAGGTTTTCAAGGCGGTCTCGTACATTCTGAAGATGTTCAATACCTTGAAATGCCTTTTACAAAACAAGCCTTCACTCGTCCTTGTCCAGTACCCACCCACACCTCCTCTGTATGTGGTGGCGTTTTATGCGTGGTTATCAGGCGCAAAATATGTATCAGATTGCCACATGGGCGTAACAAATGCAAATTGGGTAAAGTGGCCCCTTGCCAGAAAGCTGCTTGCTGGCGGCAAAGTCATTGTTCATAACGAACATTTAGTGAAACAAACTGAAGAGGAATTGCAGGTAAAGGTCTTTGTGTTGCGGGATGGGATTGTGGAGAAGCGATTCCATGATACTGGCGACAACGTCTTGTTGAAAAAACTAAACCTGGTTCCAAATGCCTACGTGATCTTTCCCTGTAGCTTCGCAGCGGATGAACCGATTCAGGAAGTAATCGATGCTGCACGCCGCCTGCCCGATATCAGGTTTATGTTGACTTGGTATGTTGAAAAACTCGCCAAGCAAATACGTGACTCACTACCACCAAATGTAACCTTGACAGGTTTCTTGAAAACCGATGATTTCAATTGCCTTTTCGCGAATGCGGGCGCAGCACTGGTATTGACGAAGTATGAGAATGTTCAATTAAGCGGGATGCAGGAGGCAATGGCTTTTGGAATACCGGCTGTGGTCACTGATCTAAGGACAACCCGTTTTCTTTATAAGGATTTTCCGGTTTATGTCGATAACACTGTTGTATCCATAATGCATGGCATTAAGTTCGCCCTCCAACACCGGTCAAACCTCGAACACCAGACGAATTTGTTGCGCATTGAGTCGGAGAAAGAGTTTATCGACCAAATGGCGACTCTCAAGTCAGCGTTAGGTATTTGAAACGGAGGCTTCCATGCAACAGATTAGATCTTGCAATATGAATCTTGCTAATGAAAAAATAAATATACTAAACGTAAAGATAGATGATATTGGCGTACAGGAAGTTATTGATTTTATCAACCGGGTCATCGCTGAAAAAAAGAAAGCCATCATTTCATACGCCAATATTCATGCGTTGAATTTATGCTACGAATCAAACAGGTTTCGCGAATTCATCAATACAAGCGATTTGGTTTTTTGTGATGGGTATGGCGTCCACCTTGGCGCGCGCTTGATCGGGAAAAGCATCCATCATCGGCTCACCCCCCCAGACTGGATAGATCTGCTTTGTGAATCCGCTACGAAAAATAATTGGAGTTTATTCTTTTTAGGCGCCAGACCTGGCGTAGCGCAATTAGCCGCCACAAAATTAATGGACAGGCATCAGGGCTTGAAGATCAGTGTTCAAGATGGATATTTTGAACACTTTGGCGAAGGAAATCAAGAGGTCTTAAGAAAAATCCAAGAATCGAATGCCAAGGTTATTTTGGTTGGCATGGGTATGCCTTTACAAGAATTTTGGATACAGGAGAATTATCAAAAAATTCCCAACACTGCGGTATTTCTACCAGTAGGTGCGATGTTCGATTATGTTGCCAACACAATTCCTCGCGGTCCACGCATTCTTACAGATCACGGCTTGGAATGGCTGGCACGCCTGTTTATTGAGCCTGGCAGGTTATGGCGTCGCTATGTGATCGGTATTCCCTTGTTTTTTTTTCGTATTCTTTTTTATAAATTCCTGAATTGAAATCTTCTCTGTTTGAATAAATTCATTTCTGATGACCGACCTTGAAGATATAAGATTGATGATTTCCTAAGTTTGTGAAAAGAGATGACATGCTTCGACGCTACTCTGTAAACTTCGAATTACTCTCCATTCTTCTCGACGCGACAGCCGTATTTGCCGCGCTTTTGCTGGTGGATACGTATCCTGCCTGGGGAATGAAACTCCTACCTTTTCCTCTCCATACAGACGCAATGGAATTACCCAGATTCTATTATGCGATCTTCCCAATCATCTGGGTCATTTTGAACCTGGGAATTTCCCTTTACAACGGGCGCATCAACAAGCTTTTCTTTGATGAGTTTTACAGACTGATCGTAAGCATGTTGATCGCAGCCGTAAGCCTGGCGGGGCTGATCTACTTTGTTTCGCTAGAATTCGTGCGTTCCCTGTTCTTCACGTTCATCTTGTCTGCTACTGCTTTGATGGCAATTTGGCGGGTATTTGTGCGTGTTTATTGGCGTATGCAGTATTCCAATAAACAGGAGTTGCGGCGTATTTTGATCGTAGGCGCAGGGGATACCGGGCACCGGGTCGCAGCTCACTTACTACGCCCACCTGAATCGAACCTTGAAGTCATAGGCTTTTTAGATGACAACCCCGAGAAATTGGCAACCGACGCCAATATTCTGGGGGCGATCAGTGACCTGGAACAAGTGGTGGATTTCTATCGGATCAATATTCTGGTCATTGCACTGCCTACCCGTGCATTCGAAAAAACCACCGATATCGTGGATAAATTGCGCATGAAGCCGGTCAAAATATGGGTCGTGCCTGATGCCCATCGTTTATCTTTATTCCAATGCGATCTGATCGGACAGATATGTGACGTCCCCCTGTTGGACATTCGCGCCCCGGCAATTTCTGACAACCAGCGGTTGGTTAAACGAATATTCGACCTAGCAGTCTCATTGGTAGTCATCGTTTTCGCGCTTCCGATCATGATCTTTATTGCGATCATAATCAGGCTGGAAAGCCCGGGTCCGATCTTCTTCCGGCAGAAACGCGTGGGAGAGAATACCCAGCCGTTCGAGATGATTAAGTTCCGCACCATGGTTCAAAATGCAGAAGCCCTTAGAGCCAGTGTTGAAAAAACAGATCAGGACGGGAATATTCTGCACAAGCAACGCAAAGATCCACGAGTCACCCGTATTGGCGGATTTTTACGGCGTTTCAGCATCGATGAACTCCCCCAAATATTCAACGTGTTCCTCGGAAAAATGAGCCTCGTGGGTCCACGGCCAGAGATGCCGTACTTGGTAGAAAAATATAAAAGTTGGCAATATGTCCGTTTCACCATCCCACAGGGAATGACTGGTTGGTGGCAGGTCACGGGGCGCAGCGACAAGCCCATGCATTTAAACACCCAAGACGATCTTTATTACATCAGAAACTATTCTCTTTGGCTTGATATAAAGATCATTCTAAAAACCTTCTACACAGTCATCGCAGGGCGAGGAGCTTACTAGATAAAGATGAATGAATTCTATTTCTTTGAAAAAACATCAAACATCCGAGGCTTTTATGTGGCTTGGTGATGAACTCTTTGCTTTTCACCCGATTATTGGGCGCAGCCTCACACCCGGACTGCACAAATTAAATCACCAAGAATGGGGCGACTATACCATTAGCGTTAATAGGCTCGGTTTCCGGGCGAACCATGATTTTTTGCCTGCCAAAAAACCGAGGACTTCGCGCATCCTTCTTTTCGGAGATTCAAATGCATTTGGCGACGGAGTGAACTACGAGATAAGTTTTGCAGGTGTACTTGAAAAGCTATTACCCCGCGTGGAAATATACAACTTTGCCCTACCCGGCTTTGCGTCGGACCAGCAATACCTGTGCTACAAATCCATTGCTTCACAGTATGAACATGACCTTATATTGATCGTCCCAACGATTGAGACCATCCGAAAACTTACCGCTCGTTTTATTTTAGTACAAGATAAACAACAGCAGCAGCGTTGTCTTGAAAAACCATTCTTCGATGTTCAACAGGGACGATTGGTTCAGGGGCACGTGCCAACTTCCGAGAACTTTATTGATATTGAAACGCTTTCAGAAGAAGACAAAGCCAGAATTTATCGAGCAACCCCCTTTGCAGATGTGAGAAGACTGTTGGACAATACCCGTCCGGTTAAACAACCGAGAAGACGCTCCCATTTTGTGGACAGGATTGTGTTTCTTTTAAAAAAATGGGGCATACGGGATACGATCACAAAAGTCCGCCCATACCCTGAATATGACACACCGAACACTCCTGCATGGAAGATCATGCGTAGTATTTTGCTTGAGTGGGCGGCAAACAGCACTACGCCGATGATGCTAACTCCTTTACCGAGTTATATATACGTAAAGGAACGCGCAGATGCAAGGAATTACCAAATGCGGTTTCACGAGGTCAAAAAATCCATTGCCTGCGCATTGTACGATCCGCTGCCCGATCTGTTAAAACTCTCCATGGAAGAGCGCAGGGAGCTTTATTATCTCGAAGGACACTTGACCCCACAAGGGCATGCCTGGCTGGCAAAACGGACTGTACCGCATATCAAACTTCTATTGAAGCAGAAATAAAGAGCATCTCTAAAACTATGGAGGCGATCATGTCAGAAATCGAAGAAAAAATCAGAAAGTTCCTGATCGAGAATTTCGTACTCAGCGAGCAATTGGATGAGCTGGGGTTTGAGGAATCATTCCTGGAGAACGGGGTGGTTGATTCAACCGGGATCCTCGAACTTGTGTTTTTTGTTGAAGATCAATTCGGAATTCAGATTGATACCTCTGAAGTCCTGCCGGAAAACTTCGACTCGGTCAATTGCCTGGCGTCTTTTATCCGGCGCAAGCAAAAACTTGCTTTGTAAGAGAGGTTCCTGTGTGTGGAATTGCTGGAAGATTAAATCTCAGAACGCAAGCCCTCATTGACCAGGCGTTAATCCACGCGATGTTGAATGCCATTCGCCATCGTGGACCAGATGATTGTGGAACATTTACAGATGGACAAGTCGGCTTGGGAAGCGTACGCCTTTCGATCATCGACATTGCAGGCGGTCATCAACCGATCAGCAACGAAGATGGCTCGATCTGGATCGTATTCAATGGAGAGATATATAACTATCTTGAATTACGTTCTCAATTGGAAGCCGCCGGACACATTTTTCGCACCCGCACGGATACAGAAGTGCTGGTGCATTTATATGAAGAACGGGAAGCAGACTGGCTACTGCAATTGAATGGACAGTTTGCCATTGCCCTGTGGGATCAGCGCAAACACCGCCTGATCCTCGCGCGAGATCGGATGGGCGTTCGACCGATCTATTACACGCTCGGCAAGGATTTTCTGCTCTTCGCATCGGAGGCAAAAGCCCTGTTTGCGCACCCAGGCATCAGGGCGGAGATTGATCCGATCTCACTCGCTCAAGTCTTCACGTTTTGGACCACTCTCAATGCAAAGTCAAGTTTCCGCGATATTGCAAGCATCCCGCCCGGGCATTTCCTGACTGCAAGTGATGAAGGGATTAAAGTCACTCCATATTGGCAACTGAATATGTCGACAGATACCATATCTCGATCCTTCGAGGATACGGCAGACCAGTTACGCTGGCTGCTGGAGGATGCAATTCGACTGCGACTACGTTCGGATGTTCCGGTAGGTGCCTATCTTAGTGGAGGGTTGGATTCATCCAGCATCACTGCATTAACAGCCCGGCACTCAGATACACGGCTAAAGACTTTCAGTATCGCATTTAATGAGGGTACGTTCGATGAATCGAGCAAACAACAACAAATGAATGCGTATCTTGGGGTGGATAATGAAACCATCCTTTGTTCACCGCGTGAAATCGGCAGGGCGTTCACAGATGCAGTTCGCCATGCGGAGATGCCTTTATTGAGAACGGCACCGGTTCCCATGTTGCTGTTATCGAAACTCGTCCATGAACGCGGTTTCAAGGTTGTGCTAACCGGCGAAGGCGCGGATGAGCTTTTGGGTGGGTACGACATTTTCAAGGAAGCGAAGATCCGTCGCTTCTGGGCACATGATCCAAACTCAGGTATGCGCCCAATGTTGCTGCGCCGGCTCTATCCATACATCAAAAGCGTTTCTTCTGGCGGAGACGCCTACCTCAAAGCGTTCTTCGGAAAAAATCTAACTGATACCTGTGACCCCTTCTATTCGCATCGTCTGCGCTGGCAAAATGCGGCACGCTGCCAGCGTTTCTTTTCCAAAGAGTTATTAGCAGAGATCGGAGATTATGATCCGCTTGTAGAACTCCTTGAAAGCCTGCCCACTGCGTTCAAATCTTGGGATGCGTTTTCCCAAGCTCAATATCTTGAGATCACAATATTTTTATCCGAATACTTGCTTTCTTCACAAGGCGATCGGATGGGAATGGCACATTCTGTTGAAGGGCGTTATCCGTTCCTTGACCCGCGCCTGGTGGAGTTTTCCATTCAGCTGCCTGCATCGTACAAAATGCTAGGGTTGCGCGAAAAAACGATTTTGAAACACGCCATGAAAGATGTGTTGCCACTTGAAACACTCAAACGCGCCAAACAGCCTTATCGCGCTCCCATTCGTTCAGTCTTTTTTGGCGAAGATAGCCCGGAATTTGTAGGTGAATGTTTATCAAAAGAAAGCCTGAAGAAAACAGGCTATTTCGACTCCGACGCGGTGGCAGGATTGGTCGCAAAATTTCAACGCGGCGGACGAGTAAGTGAAACAGAAGAAATGGCGTTAACGGGGATACTTTCGGTTCAGTTATTAAGGAGGCAGCAATGTCACAATTAGCAAAAGCTATGAATATCCCGACGGAACAGGAGACGACCCGCATCTCGCAATGGATCGAGAGACAGGTCTTCCAGGAGTTTAAGCGTCGGGGCGGGGTAGTCGGTGTAAGCGGCGGCATCGACTCTGCTGTGGTGCTTGGGTTATCTGTTCAGGCTTTGGGTCGAAACAAGGTGATCGCCTTGTTCATGCCTGAAAAAGATTCAAGCGACGAGAGTGAAACCCTTGCCGAAGAAGTTGCCGATCATTTTGGTGTAGAACTTGTATCCACTGACATCTCACCTGCCCTGACGGCGCTGGGATGTTACGACAACCTAACGGTTGCAATTCGAGAGACCTTTCCTGATTATGTTCCAAACCAAGACAAGGTGAAACTGGTATTACCGGATAATCTATTGGAAAAACCCGCACTCAATGTATTCTCCATGGCATTACAGCAAAATGGATTGCCAGAACAGCGGAAGATATTATCTCCGCGCTCATATTTGGGAATTGTGGCAGCCTCTAATATGAAACAACGTACTCGCATGTTGACCTTGTATTTCCACGCCGAACATCGCAACTATGCGGTCATTGGCACCTCGAACAAGAACGAGCACGACCAGGGGTTTTTTGTAAAATACGGCGATGGTGGCGCAGATCTTCAACCGATAAGGCACTTGTTCAAATCACAAGTGTATCAATTGGCAGAATATCTGGGTATCCCACAAAGCATCATCCAGCGAACGCCAACAACAGATACATACAGCGCCGGAAGCACCCAGGAGGAGTTTTATTTCCGCGTACCATTTGACCTTCTCGATAAGATCTGGCTTGGCACTGAATGTGGAATGTCCGCTTTAGAGATCGCAGATGATCTTTGCCTTTCGGAAGAACAGGTTGCAAGAGTGATTAAAGACATCCTACAGAAGAAACGCACCACTGAGTATTTACGAACCGTCCCATTGGGTCTGGATCCGAACTCAGCTTTAACACCCGTCTAGGTTTCCGCCATTTTCCTCAGCTCAGATTTGATAACCTTTCCGTGCTGATTTACCGGCAGGCTTTGAGCAAACACAACATCTCTGGGAACCATGTAACGAGCCAAACGTGTCATACAGTGGCTGATGATTTCTGCTGCCTCAATGTTTGAATTGGATCGCAAGACAACATAAGCGCGAATTGCTTCTCCACGCAGCGGATCTGGAATTCCGATAACCGCCGTGGCAACCACTTCCTTGATCTCCATGATACAGGCTTCCACTTCCTGGCTGCTCACACGGTTCCCATAGGATTTGATGAAATCGCTTTTACGGTCAACGATGTAGATATAGCCATCCTCATCTGTGGTTGCCATATCCCCGGTATGCAATGTGCCTTGGACAAATTTTTCCGCATTGATCTCCGGCTCATCAAGATAGCCGGGTGAAATATTCTTCCCCCAGGCAATGATCTCACCAACTTCGCCCGGCTGTATTTCTTCATCCGATTCATTTAATACCTTAAGAGTCACACCGGGAATACCCCTGCCAATCGAACCTCTTTTTACATTCAGATCTTCAGGCGGCAAATAAGAAAGTCTCGCAGTCGCTTCGGTCTGCCCATACATAATATAAACCTTGGCTTGCGGGCAGCATTGAACCAACTCATCGATCAAAATGTTAGAAAGTTTTCCACCCGCCTGTTGGATCTGGCGCATGTCTGGCAAAGGTCGTTGCGGGAAGGTGGAATTTCTCAGATACATTTGAAAAGTTGTCGGAACCCCTGCAAACCCAGTACATTTTGTTCCTTGCATTAGATCTAAAACCTTTTCTGGAAAACCAAGCGCATCGCCCAAGACAAGCGCCCCGCCCACTCGCAAGTGGGTATGAAGCAAGGATGTACCAAAACAATAATAGAAAGGCAATACGGCCATCATTCGCTCAGTGCCCGTCAGACCAAGATATTGAATGATCGAATCCGTATTGGAGCGAATGTTCGAATGCGTGATCCTGACTATACGAGGCTTCGACGTCGTGCCCGATGTCAACATCCATGCGGCATCCTGATCTTCGTCAAATTCGGATGCATGGTCAGACAGCAACATCGAAGAAGTTCCGGTCAATATTTCTTCGCCCATCACCAGCAAAGACGGTGAAAACTCAGGTGAAAACTTTTTATACAGCCGCTTTTCAACGCAGATCCCGCGGCAGCCTGTTTGCTGAATCTGTTGCGCAAGTTCCTGCGGCGGTAATTTAGTGGCAAAGGGAACAGCAATCGCACCCAATTTCATGGCAGCCAGATAACTGGAAACCCAAAACAAGGAATTTCCACCCAGGATGCCGATACGGTCTCCAGAGACAAACCCAGCAGAACGAAACGCATCAAAAGCGGACCCGGCAGCCTGCCTCAGCTCCCGATACTTAAACTCCTCTTTTGCCGTTACAAGCGCAACCGCATCCTCAACGCCAGATCGAAGCAAATAATCAGCAATATTCATGGAATTCCTCCGCCATTCAAGAACTAATCGTATTATCTGAGAAGAGATTGCTTTTCACAACCACAGGGATCCTTAACCAAGGTTCTCGTCCAAACAGTGGAGTGGTCATAATTGTTGAAAGATATTCAACAGGTAAGTGTGTAACAGAAAATGAGATACTAGCTAAAAGGGTTGGCACTGTATAGAAAAGGTTGAATATCCCCCGCAACAAGCAAAATAACAATGGTTTTCGCCTATCCTTCATATTCACATCCACCTGAAAGCATAAGAAGGTACCTTGTTTTCATTCTACTCCCATTTATTACAAAATGTAATATCAGGTAGTTTTTCCAACCTGGGGAACCGTGCGAAAACCTTGCGAGTATTGCGGCAACGAAGTAATTACAGGTAAAATACAAATAATACCGATGAAAAATAAAAATTTAATCCTATTCTGTTTACTGTTTGCGTTCCTCCTTTCAGCCTGCGGGCAGGTCGATTCTGCCACCCCAACTGCCGAAAGCCAGTACAGCCCAGACATTAGCACCGCCATCGCACAGGCATTGACCGCGGCAGCACAAGCGCTAACGGCAACCATCACACCGGTAAACACACCTCTCCCCACCTCAACCCCCACCCCGACTCCCTCACAAACGCCATTCCCAACCATCGGTATTACCGCGATCACAGAAACGCTTCAACCCTCGCCGACAGCCACCCAATACATTGAGTCTTGCTACAACTCAGCTTTTGTCAGTGATCTGACCATCAAAGACGACACCGTCCTGATGCTCGGCGAGACATTCAAAAAAATATGGCGTATACAGAACACCGGCACCTGCCCATGGAAAGAAGATTTTGCCATGACCTTCTTTAGCGGAACGAGCATGGATGGGCTAACGTCCCCCATCAATCAATATGTCGCACCGGGGAAAATAGCCAAGATCAGTGTCCCCATGACCGCGCCGAAAACAGAAGGAACATACACCGGTTATTGGATCCTATCCACTTCAGACGGCACCAGATTTGGGCAAGTGGTGTATGTTCGTATTATTACCTCAAAAGAAGAAACTACAGAAGAACCTGAATAAGAAAAAAATATTACCTAAAAACAGCGGCACTTTGAGGTGCCGCTGTTTTTAGGTTCAGCCGTGACGAACTATTTCCGGTTGAGTCCGAAGCAGATTTTAAAAAATAGTGAACGCGGTTGCAATAAGTTGTGGTAAATTGACTTATCACCCATCTCAAAGGAGTCTTCCATGGAACAAAAAGCTGGTGCGCAGATCGGCAAACGTGCTTTCATCCAATCGCTGGTGATCTTGTTCGTTCTAATGATGGTGGCAGGCATCCTTACACTCGTCATCCCTTCGGGACAATACACCCGCATCGAAGTGGACGGACGCGAGACGATTGATCCTGCTTCCTTTCAGTTGACAGACCGTCCGAACTACCCAGTTTGGCGCTGGTTTATTGCTCCGTTTGAAGTCCTCGGCAGTGATAGCGGCTTGACCGTGATCGTCATTATCGTCGTCTTGTTCTTTGCTGGCGGAGCATTCGCCGTCATGGACAAGACCGGCACCTTGCGAGCGTTCATTGGTCGCATCGTTCGCAGATATAGTGGACAAAAATACAGACTGTTGTGGATGGTTTCGCTGGCATTTATGTTCCTTGGTGCAACATTGGGAACGTTTGAAGAAGTCGTTCTGTTAGTTCCCGTCATGATCGCCCTTTCCTATTCACTAGGCTGGGATGCGTTGGTCGGCTTGGGCATGTCTATTTTGGCGACCAATATGGGCTTTTCGGCAGCCATCTCCAACCCTTATACCCTTGGGGTTTCTCAACAACTTGCGGGATTGCCGCTTTTCTCCGGTATCTGGTATCGCATCATCATCTTTATCGCCATCTACTTCATCTTTATGTGGTTTTTATCTTCGTATGCAAAGAAGATCGATAAAGACCCAACGGCTTCGCTTGTGCACAAAGAAGACAATGCCGAACGCGAGAAATACAAAAGCTTGGAAGATGCTTCTTTTACACAAGATAACCCCAAGCAAAACCGCGCCATGAATTTCTTCGGCTTCTTCCTGATCTTTATCTTCATCGTAATGTTATCCGGTCCCTTCGTACCTGCCATCTCAGATTATGCTCTGCCCATCGTCGGTATTCTCTTTCTGATCGGCGGGCTGGGCGCAGGTTTTATCTCTGGCACTGGCGGAAAAACCGTCTGGCAGGGACTCATTGAAGGCTGGGGCGGGTTAGCTCCCTCCGTTCCGCTCATTTTGATGGCAGCCAGCATTCGCTTCATTATTGATAGCGGCGGCGTGACCGACACCATCTTGCATGCCGCAGCAGATCCGTTCCAACAACTTGGCGCTTTCCCTGCGGCTTTGGTCGTATATGCGCTTGCATTGGGGATTGAATTCTTCATCGCCTCTGGCTCGGCGAAAGCTTTCTTGATGATTCCCATCGTTCTGCCTCTCGCAGACTTGATCGGTGTCACCCGTCAGACCGCGGTATTGGCATATATCTTCGGTGATGGCTTTTCAAACCTGGCTTATCCCACCAATCCAGTTCTGCTCATTAGCCTCGGTCTCACCGTGGTCAGTTACCCCAAATGGTTGCGTTGGACGGCAAAACTCTGGTTGTGGGTCATCCTTGCAACGGTTGCATTCCTGGGAATCGCCGTCGCAATCAACTTTGGTCCGTTCTAGTTTGTGCTTGCTTCTTCTTAAAGGCTCTCAGGAAAACTGAGAGCCTTTTCGTTTTTACTTTATTCTCGCGCAACGCGTATAATGACGCCCATCTATGTCAACCAAACTTTCTCCCATTTGGGATGTCATCATCATCGGCGGTGGCGCAGCGGGATTTTTCGCAGCGATTCGCTGTGCCGAAGAGAATCCCAATCAACGTATCCTTATTCTTGAAAAAGCTAGCCAAACGCTGGGCAAGGTTTTGATCTCGGGCGGCGGTCGCTGCAATGTGACTCACGCTTGTTTCGAGCCTGCCAAACTCATCACC
>JAFLCF010000002.1 GCA_017303735.1 Anaerolineae bacterium | reverse complement strand
AAGAAGCGCTCTCGCTTTCCGACCGCATCGTGGTGATGAGCCAGGGACGCATGGAGCAGGTGGGTACGCCTTTCGAGATCTACAACTTCCCACAGACCCAATTCGTGGCAAACTTCGTCGGTTCTTTAAATACGGTCAAAGCTGAGGTTTCTGACCCTGCTAAAGGCTTGGTGACCGTGAATGGTGTTCAATTCATCACCGCGTCAGATATCAAGTCTCGTAAAAAGGGCGATGCCATTCGCATTTCCGTCCGCCCTGAGCGTTTTAGCTTTGCCGAGATTCAAAAGAAAGATAATGTCTTGGATTGCACCATCGAGAATATCACCTTCCTGGGTTCGGTCGTGCGTATTCAAGTAAAGATCGGGAATTCAAATTTCAACATGGATACCTTCAACAACCCATTCCTTGAATTGCCCAAGATCGGCTCAAAAGACCAAGTGACCTGCTCCAAAGAAGCGGTCCTGGTCTTGGACGAATAACAAACGTAGGTCACGCTCAAAGCGTGACCTACTGCTTTATGAGGTGAACTATGTCGAAAGTGATTTTGGTTCTTTCGGATGCCTTGCGTTACGATGTTGCAAAAGCCAATATGGGCTATCTTATGCATATGGTGGAGTATAAAAAAGCCAGCCTGTATAAGATTATTGGTGAATTGCCGAGCATGTCGCGCCCCATGTATGAGACTATTCACACAGGGATGCCTTCCAGCGAGAACGGCATTGTTGGTAATTCCATTGTTAGGCTTTCCAACCAGCCGAATATTTTCAAATCTGTACGAGAAGCGGGCAAAGTGACTGCGGCTGCGGCATATTATTGGTACTCCGAGTTATACAACCGCGCTCCATACGATGTGATCGATGACCGTGAAGTGGACGATGCCAACCTCAACATCCAGCATGGACGGTTCTATACGCAGGATGAATACCCGGATACAGAATTGTTCAACACGGCGGCGCACCTCGTCCGCAAATATTCACCCGATTATCTTTTGCTTCACCCCATGGGCATGGACTATCACGGCGAAACATACGGCTCAGACACCAAGGAATATCGCAACCATGCCATCTATCAAGATTCAAAACTCGCGCCGCTTCTTGTGGAATGGCGCGAGCGTGGATACACAATTTTTATAACTGGCGACCACGGCATCAATGCCGATGGGGGGCATGGCGGGTCAACGCCTGAGCAGAGAGAAGTTCCCTTTTTTGTGATTCAGCCGTCCCTTAAGGGAAGAGGCGATACGGGCGAGGTCATCTCTCATTTGCAGATCGCACCCACAGTGTTGAGTCTGCTGGATGTCCCCATCCCATCCACGATGAAGCGCGAACCATTACATCTTGATTAATGCTATGCTTGAGTGGGGGCTTAGCCCTCACTCGAACAGATTAGGACAATCCCTCGACTAGTGCCTTGACCAGTTCGCGGTTGAAGTCGGGAATATCCGCCACCACCCGCCCCCAAACCTGGTTGCCCTCCCTAAACGCGGCTTCGTCTGCCCAAACCCCGCCCACGTTTTCAAGATCATCTTTGATGCCGGTCGAGCCGGTGACGCGCTGCCCTTTTTTGATGATGCCCGCCGAGATGGCGATCGAGCCGCCATGACAAATAATGCCGATGACCTTGTTGGCATCACTCATTTCTTTCACCAGTTTTTTGACAGCATCATACCTGCGGACTTTATCGGGCGCCCAACCGCCGGGCAGAATGATTCCAAAGAGTTCGCTGGCTTTGAGGTCTTCGATCTTCGCATCGGGTGTGATGACAAGACCATTCTTGCCGCGAACGGGTTTGAGATCGAGACCAGCGCTGAGAACCTTTGCACCTTCTTCTTGCAAACGCATCACAGGCACGTAATACTCAAGGTCTTCCACACCTTCGGCGATGAGGGTGGCAATCGTTTTATTTTTTAATCTCATATGATCCTCTCACTTGAATAAAGCTTCAAATTGTGCACCACTCTTAATCAGATCTTCCCGCTCCTGCTCATTGAGCGGAGTAAAGTTTTCACAAGCCTGAATGACCATGGGCAGGATGCGAACGTCTCCGGCAGTGCAAACTCCGGTGACGTCGTGGAATAGCACGAAATTAACTCCGCGTTGGATCTCATCCATTTTGTCGAATGGCTCGTACCAAGTGGTGGCGGTTTTTTGTTTTTCACCCCACGGACCTTTGGTGATCGATTTGATGATCATCGTGCCAACATCTTTTGCTCTGCAAACGGAGATCAATTCTTCGGCAGCGCTGCGATATTCTGGCATCGCCATTTGGACGAAATTTAGCGGGAAGAGCACCGAGTCAAAATCAAAGCGGCGCAGGGCTTCGAGATAGATCTTGGGGGCATCCACTCCATGACCGGTGATGCCGATGTATTTGGTTAGACCTTGCTCGCGGGCTGCCATCATTGCTTCCATGGCGCCCCCTTTGGCAAAAATGGAATCCAATTCATCGAAGGTCGTCACAGCGTGGCATTGATATAGGTCGAATGAATCGGTATGCAGGCGCTCGAGCGATTCGTGCATTTCGCGCCATGCGCCTTCTTTGGTGCGTTCCGTCGTTTTACAGCCGAGAAAGAAACGTCCACGCTCGGTCTTCATCCACGGACCGACGCGCAGTTCTGCTTGTCCGTAGGATGGGGCAATGTCGATGTGATTGATGCCCGCCTCGATGACCATTTCCATCACATGGTCAGCTTCTTTTTGTTCGATCTCCCAGAATGCCGCCGCGCCAAAGATGGCAACTGTGCTTTCATGTCCTGTGCGTCCGAATCGTCTTTTTTCCATGAATTATTCTCCAATGATCTTTATCAAGACTCGCTTTCGTCGCCTGCCGTCGAATTCGCCGTAAAAGATCTGTTCCCATGTTCCAAAGTCAAGTTGACCATTCGTCACCGCCACGACCACTTCACGTCCCATGATTTGGCGTTTCATGTGCGCATCAGCATTGTCTTCGCCGGTGTCGTTATGGCGGTACCCATTGACCGGTTCGTGCGGGGCGAGTCTTTCCAGCCATTTTTCGTAATCGTGATGCAGTCCGCTTTCATCATCGTTGATGAAAACCGAAGCAGTGATGTGCATGGCATTGCACAAGAGCAAGCCTTCCTTAATGCCGCTTTCACGCAGGGCTTCTTCCACTTGCGAGGTGATATTGACGAATCCGCGCCGGGAGGGGAGGTTGAACCAGAGTTCTTTGCGAAAGGATTTCATTCCACTTAACCGATCTTTGGCAGGACTCCGCCGGTTTGTTTCATATATTCACGATACTCATCCCCGAAGGTATCGACCATCATTTTTTCCTCTGCCTGTACCCGCAGCATGTAGAAGGGGATGAAGATAAGCAAGTTTACAAATCCCACGATCCAATTTTGCAGAAGCAAAGGCTGGGCAATGACCCACAACCATTGCGAAGCATACATGGGATGACGGATCACACCATAGATGCCCTTTGTGATCAGTTCATGTTTTTCACGGATCTCCAGCGATGGTGACCAGTTCAAGCCAAGGTCAGCATGTGCCCGCCAGAAAACAAAGAGTGCACCCAAAAGAAGAGCTACTCCCAACCAACCCGCCCAAACTGGCAGGCTGTAATTTGCAAAGTCCAACCAGGTGGAGGCAGAATAGATAAGCGGAAGAATAAACATTCCAATGAGCAGGAGGAACAGGATGAATTTTTCCTGACTCGAGACCCGTTGTTCGCTCATCTTTTCCTCTTTGCGCTTTTTGTTAAGCGGCGCACGGATGACCATTTCTACGACAATGGCAGCCCAATAGGCAACCTCAAAGATGTTCATTGTTTACTCCGTTTTTTCTACGACGACGGTGGCTTCAGTCAGCACGGCAGCGACGGCGGCAAGTGCAGCCAGTTGTGGGGCGAGCAAGACCCCGACCACACCAAATGTGACGGGAATCTCCAGCAAGCTTTTGCCATCCTTGTCCTTGATGATCACGCGGCGGATATTGCCCTCGTGTAGCAACTCTTTGATCTTGGCGACGATCTTCTCGCCATCCACCTTAAATTCTTCAGTACGAGTCTGTTCGTTCATTATGTTTCCTTTCAGGGCTTGTTCCTGTAATATTCAAACCATTTTTCATCCAGCGGCTGCCACTCATCGCTTTGATCGGCTTTCTCCTCCCAATTTTCCTTGCCGCTCCATTCTTCGATTTTAATAGCATACACAGATGTGGCTCGCAGTTCCTTCTCGCTGATCTCGCGATATTCCTGTCCGGCTTTTAGTTCGGAAAAATATTTTTCGATCAAACCATATAGCAATCTACGCGCTTCATCGGGATTCGTTACAATTCTCGCCATGCCGAAGACGAGGACACTGCGATACTGAAGCGAGAACTCCAATGCGACATTGGATGGCAGCATCTGCCCCAATTCACTCGCCTCCATACTGACCTTGGGGTTGGTCTCCAAATTCGAGCGGATTCTCCCCGCAAGATTGGAGTGAAAAACGATCTGATGATTTTCCTCATCGTACCAAAATGTCGTCGGGTTGATGAAGGCTTGTCCATCTATCGAAGTGGCGAAATGACCGACCTTGGCTGTTTTCAAAAATCCGCGAATCCAGGCATCGTCCTTGGTGAGGTGCGGTCTGCGCTGAAAGGCGGTGGGAGCTTGACCGATATAGTCTCTTGGCATGTTATTTCCTATTCATGATCATCCACGAGCAGACGCAGGTAGATGCTCCATTGGGCGATGTAACCGAGGATGATGCTGATAAGTACGATCAGAGAACCGATCCAATTCACTTCGCCGAGAAATGAGAGCAGAAAATAGATGCTGGCTCCCGCTGTGAGCGAACCCAACAGGGCAACTTCCACAGCCATCAGGTTGGCAATGCTGTTCGGTTTGTTTACACGCGGCACTTGCCTCGTACGCCATTTGAATGCATTCTCGATCTCGGGATGATACTTGATATAGAAGTCTTTGATCTTATTCATGGCTTCCACCGATTCGTGCCAGGAGGCGCGTAATCGGGCAAGCTGGGCAATGGTCAACCCGCCCATAAAGGTCAATACGAGAAAAAGCGCAAAGAACGCAAAGGCGATGGTCTTCGTTTGGGCTTCTAACTGGGTGCCAACGATGGCGGCAACAAATGAACCGACCGAGACAAAATAGAACGAGGTGACTCTTGAACGGTCTTCATTGGCTTGGAATGCGGTCTGGGAAATATATTCGTATTCTTTTTGAAGCAATTCATCGGGGTTGAGCTTCGGTTTGGGTGCCATGCTGGCTCTCCTTGACTATAGTATCCCCATTATGACATGACTTTGCGTTTGGCGCAAAAAAAGGAGCGCGAGATTATCTCGCGCTCCTTTTTGATCTAGAGGCTGGTTGCCCACTCACCGCCGCGCATGACTGGTTCGTGGGTACCGTCGGCGTGGATGCCGTCAATGTCCATTTGATTCGAACCGACCATGAAATCTACGTGAATGAGGCTGTCATTCCCACCCGCTGCGATGAATTGTTCCTTGGTCATTTCTGAGCCGCCAACCAGGTTATAACGATAGGCACTGCCCAACGCAAGGTGACAGGAGGCGTTTTCATCGAAAAGCGTATTGTAAAAGAGATGCCTGCGCTGGGAGATGGGAGAGCTGTCTGGAACCAGAGCAGCTTCCCCGAGGCGCGAAGCGTTTTCGTCCGTTTCCAAGAGTCTGCGCAGATGTTCTTCTCCCTGTTTGGCGCTTACTTTTGAAACACGTCCATTTTCAAAGGTAAGCGTGAAATCATTGACCATATTGCCGGAGAGAATCAACGGCATGCTTGAGGAGATGTACCCTTTAGCTTTTTCGCGATGCGGCAGGCAGAAGACCTCTTCAGTGGGAAGGTTTGGAACGAATTCGATGCCGCTCACTGTTTTGGATGAAGCGCCGATCCAAATATGATTTTCCGGCAACCCAAGGGTGAGGTCGGTGCCGGGCGCTTTGTAATGCAGCCCGCTAAATTTTTTCGCGTTGAGATAATCACACTGACGATGCAGCCGATCTGCATGGTCATGCCAGGCTTTTACCGGGTCGTCGAGATTGACTCGACAGGCATCAAATATGGCTTCCCATAATTTCTCCTGAGCCTGCTCAACAGGAATATCTGGGAATACTTTTTTTGCCCATGCCGGGGTGGCAGTAGAGACCACGCACCAGTTTTGAGTATTTTGATCGAGATACTTATAGGTGGGTTCATATTTTTGTGCAACCGCTTTGCGGAACTTTCCGATCAATGCAGGGTCGATGCCTTCGAGCAGGTTTGGGTCTGAGGAAGAAATGCTCAGCAAAGCGTCGCCGCGTTCGCCGTACTCCTGTTCGCGGGCAATGAGCCAATCAGGAACTTCAGTAAGCGATTCAGGGTCAGCATGGTCAAAGCGGATGCGGGTGAGGCGTTCGTCCACCCAGCGCACATCCACATATGGAACACCGAGTTGATACGCCTTGATCGCCACCTGCCGGGCAAGCTCGATATCGGGAATACCTGCTGAGATATTAAGGCGTTGATGCTTTTGTAAATTCAAACCGATCCTGACAATAATATCTGCATACTTTTCCAGTGATTTTTGAAAGGCTTCGCTCATGATGACTCCATGATCTTTGGATTGAATTGGGTTTTACCACAACTGAACCAGGATGAAAACCGACTCGGGTGTGGAAAAAAAACTCCCCGCCTCATGACGGGGAGTTGGCTTGATTCTGTTACAGCGAGATCGCCCATTCCCCCTGACGCATCACCGGCTCACGCTTGCCGTCTTTTGTAATGCCGTCAATGTCCATTTGCGGGGAGCCGATCATGAAGTCGACATGGTTGAGGCTGACATTACCTCCAGCGGCGATAAATTCGTCGTCGTTCAACTCCGTTCCTCCGGCGAGGGTGAAGCGGTAGGCGCGTCCGATGGCGATGTGGCAGGAGGCGTTTTCATCGAAGAGAGTGTTGTAGAAGAGATGTCCGCGTTTGCCGATGGGCGAGGAGGCGGGCACAAGCGCCACTTCACCGAGGCGATGCGAGCCTTCATCGGTATCCACTAATTTTTGGAGGGCGGCTTCGCCCTTCTTTGCAGTGACTTTGACAATTTGCCCGTACTCAAAATGGACCTGGAAATCTTCGATCAAGGTGCCGCCGTAGCTGAGCGGGAAGGTGGCAGAGATGACGCCATCGGCGCGGTTGCGATCTGGTAGGGTGAAAACTTCTTCAGTGGGCATGTTGGCGGTAAATGCCACGCCGTTCTGTGCCATCGATTGGGCGCTGATCCAGAGGTGCCCGCTGGGAAGACCGAGAGTAAAGTCGGTGCCGGGACCTTTATAGTGAAGCGCTGTGTATTGCTTCGACTGCAAATATAAAGCGCGTTCACGCAGGCTGGCGATGTGTTTATTCCAGGCGTCAATGGGGTCGGGCTGGTCGATGCGGGTGGTTTCAAAGATGGCTTGCCAGAGTTTATCTTGAGCTTTGTTGATGGGCAGGTCGGGGAAAATTTTGTGTGCCCAAGCTTCACCCGCCGCGGCAACGACGCACCAGTTGATAGCGTTCGTTGTCACTTTTTCGCTGATCGGGCTCCAGTTTTCGAGGTGAGTGCGTTGCATCATGCCAACCACTTCGGGGTCGAGTCCGCCGAGCAGGTCGGGGTTGGCTCCGCCAATGGAAAGAAGGGCGTCACCGTTATCGATCATATTTCGAATGCCCTGCACCTGCCACGTGGAGTATTCACCAAAGGAGTCTTTGGGGGCGTGCTGGGCGCGTAGGCGCAGCATTTCTTCGTCGGCAAAGATGGCATCTACATATTTCGCGCCGACGCCATATGCGGCTTTGGCGATCGCACGCACCAACGGCGCGAATGGATGGGGGACGCCACGAGTTCCGGCGGAAGTGATGATCAGGCGCTGCCCCGCACGGAGGTTCAACCCGACTTTGATGATGGCTTCGGCGTATTTTTCGAGCATTTCCTGGTGAGATTTTCCGGTCATATTCCCTCGGTAGGTATAATAAAAGTGTTGAGTAAGTATAGCACGGAGGGAATTTTTGTGTCCATTTACCCTTCGTTGCAAAAAACGATGCTCCCGCCTGAAGCGGGGGTTATATACGTGGATACCCGCTAACCCCATCCCATTGCAGGAGCATTTGCATGCTAACGATTGAAAGAGTGGATACAGAGAATAAGAAGCAGGTCAGGCGCTTCGTCGAATTGCCGTTTCGCATTTATGCAGATTGCCCGCAGTGGGTTCCTCCGCTGAATGTGGATGCCTATAACCAGCTCAACCGAAAGAAACATCCCTTCCACGAACATTCGGATGTGGAGTTTTTTCTGGCTGTGCGAGACGGGCGGGATGTGGGGCGCATTGCTGTGATCGAGAACAGACCTTTCAATCAATATCATCATGAAAA
Organism: Anaerolineae bacterium; assembly: GCA_017303735.1. The sequence continues at coordinate 60,164 of JAFLCF010000002.1, read as the reverse complement.
AACGGCAGATTTTTATCTTTTCGAGTGTGAGAATGACCTTGAAGCCGCAACCCTTTTGTTCAACACAGCCATTGAATGGGCAAAAGCTCGCGGATTAAATAAAATGATCGGACCCAAAGGTATGGGACCATTGGATGGGTATGGGGTACTGGTCTTCGGACATGAACATCGCCAGACGATGACCATGCTCAATTACAACCACGCCTACTATCAGTCATTGGTCGAGGCGCAGGGTTTCGTCAAGGAGGTGGACTTTGTCTCCTGCTATTTGCCCGCAGACCAATTTCAGATCCCTGAACGGGTGCAGCGCATTACCGAGCGCGTCATGCAGCGCGGACATTTGGAGATCAAGACCTTCAAGAATAAAAAAGAATTACTTGGTTGGGCAGATCGTATTGGAACAGCATACAACAATGCCTTTGTGAATAATTGGGAATATTATCCGCTCACTCAACGCGAAATCGATTTCGTGGTCGAGAATATTATGACCATCGCCGACCACCGCCTGATCAAGATCGTTACCCATGGAGATGACGTGGTTGGTTTCTTGTTTGCCTTTCATGATGTCTCTGCTGCCATGCAGCGTGCTAAAGGTAAATTGTTCCCCTTTGGCTTGCTGGATATTCTGATGGAGATCCGCCGCACGAATACGGTCTCGGTTAACGGGATGGGGATTTTGCCTGAATTTCAAGGGCATGGCGGGAATGCTCTGTTGTATTACGCAATGGGAACCACATTGTTGGAGTTCAAACAATTTGTGCATGTGGAGATGACCCAGGTTGCCGAAACGACCGAGCAAATGCGCGCTGATTTAAAAAATCTAAATGGGGTCGAGTATAAAAATAACCGAGTGTATCGAAAGATATTGGGGTGATGCTGCCCCAAGCGGCACATAATTAAAAAGAAAACGGATGGCGTATGCCATCCGTTCTTCATTAATTCTTATGTTCTTCGGGTCTACCAAGCTCCACTTTGACCGATTCGCCAACACGCTGGGCTTCGCCCGTTTCAAGAGGGGTGAGTGGCAGGATGATGTGGAACTGACTGCCGGGGAAGTTGACCTCGTCGTAGCCGGGGCTTTCAACCCAGATGCGCCCGCCGTGCGCTTCGACGATGCCTTTGGAGAGTGCCAGCCCCAGACCAGCGCCGCTGCCTTTGAAACGCGATTTGCTGGTGGAATGCTTGCCGAGTTCGCCGGGCTGATAGAACTTGGAGAAAATGACCTCGCGCAGGTTCGGATCCACACCTACACCGGTATCACTGACGATGATCTCAACACCACCATTGGGAAGGTTGATGATCGCAGGAATGTGTTTGCCTGTAATGGTGATCCAGCCGTTGTTGGGTGTGAATTTGATCGCGTTGCGAATAAGGTGATGGAGTAATTTTTCCAACAAGTGTGGGTCGGCTTTGACGAGAGGCAGGGTGGGGATCTTGATGGAAAGGATCTGCTCGCGTTCCTTGAATGTCTTTGAGTGTTCTGTGCATACCTGTTGAACCAGTTGACCCAGATCCACTGGTTGGAGATGCGGCTTGAGGGCTCGCGCGTCGATCTGGGCGATGTCGAACATCGAGTCCATCACTTCGTGCAGACGGATCGTGCCGTCGTGAATACCCTTCATCATCGTCTTAAGGTTCTTTTCGAGCTTGGGGTCATCCATCAGCATTTCGGTATACCCCTTGATGACTGTGAGCGGGGTGCGGAGTTCGTGTGAGGCGATGCTGATGAAATCTGATTTTGCCTGGTCGATGCGCTGGAGTTCTTGATTATTCTTTTCCAGAGTTCGGCGTGCCTGGCGCAGTTCTGTGTTGAGGCGCATCAGGTTATCGACAAGGCGGGCATTTTCGAGTGCGACGGCTGTCTGGCTGGCGTGAGCGCTGAGCACGGACAGGTCTTCTCGGGTAAAACGATTGCCGCTTAACTTCGAGCCGAACGCCAGCAATCCGATCCATTGTTTTTTGGCGAAGATCGGAATATAGACTTCACAACGCAGTTCGTTGAACCAGCCCCGCTCCAGTGTAGATGCAGATTTGAAGGTGGGTGACAGGTCTAGGTCATATTGAAGAAGCGGTCTTTGTTCACGGATCAGATAAGAGGCAACGGCTCCGCTTTCATCCAGTTCGACCGCCACGAGTTGTCTTTCTTCAGGGCTGCGAGCCGAGCGGAGTTTATAGGTCTTACGCCCATCCGCCTGCCGCTCTGAATCGACGAGAAAAAGAAAGCCGCGTTCGATCTGCATCGCTTCGAGCATGATACCGATGGCGATGTTGGCGAGCCGGTCCATATCAAGGATGTTGCTGATACTTTCGCTGTATTGATGGATGGTCAGGCTGGCATCGTATTGATCGCCCTTCATCCATTTGTTGATCGCGCGTGAGACTAGGTCGGTCAGCGGCGAGAAGAGTAGGGCGATGAAAAGCGCAACGATCGCTCCTGCGGCAAGTGGGTTGAAATTTTCACCCGCCCCAAATAAGGCTTGGATGACTAGAAAACCGGCGATGTAAAAACCGACGATGGCAAGCGTGCTGGTGAGATAGATCAATGCGCGGCGCGTGATGTTTTTTAGATCGGGCACATAATGTGTACCAACCACGTATGCCATGCCGACCGCGATCAACAGACGCAAAGGTTGCCCAATGATCAATACGCCGGAGAAGAGCAGAATGTCATTCAGCAGGGTGAAAAAGATCGGCACCCACCAATATCCCAACCGGCTGCGCAGGAGCGGTTGACGGCTTTGGCGCTGGGTGCTTGAAAGGTTGAGGATCATCACCATACTCAGGATGATCCATGCGAGAACGACCATTGCAGGACCAAGCCGCTCACGATAGAGAACCAGTTCGCCATTCGTCCAAAGGACATCTGGCAGTCCGAATGGATTGGTGAGGACGAGAGCCAGTGCCAACGCCCACACTCCCCAGTACCCGACCCATGCCCACCATACCTCGCGTTTGGTGAACACCTGGATGGTGATCATCAGGATAACGACGAGGGTGAATGAAATATAGGTTTGTAATTCCTGAAATAGGGAGGTATCCCCACGCCCCTGCCAGACCGCCTCGGCAATGTTGATCACCATGGCGAGCAGAGCGTATAAAACCACCAGCCAGGTAGCTGCGCCTTGATTGTCTTCACGTCGTTGGATGACAAAAAAAACGACCGGCAGGTAAAGGACGCCGAGAAATAAAAGAATGATGACTTGTGCCAGTGATGCGCTCATAATGTTAAAGGAAATTTTACTCGAATTCATTGATAATCGGTTATCATTATTGTATGCTGACCTCAAAAGCCTCCCGTCTTAAATACAATTTTTCAAAAGATTTTTTTCGCCCCGACGGGCACGTCGTTTTTACAGATATGGCTACGGCACGGGCATTTGCCAGCCAGATGTCTGCACAGCGTTCGGAACCCGTATCTGCTTCTGATCTGTATGTGATCTCTCTGCTGGATGAGGCATATCACATCCTCTTGCGTCAGTATTACAGTCGTTACACCGGTGTGATGGGACGCGCGATGGGGTCGCTGCAATCCACGTTGGGTTCAAAGTATGACCTTACCCTCACAAAGTTTACCGAGGAATTCCCGCCTCTTTCCGTCTTTCGGGGGGAGGTTACAGCCGGGGTTTATCTCTCGACCACGCTTCCGAACTTTGGCGATTTTGGGCATGGGGTCCGCGCCGCCGCCATTGAAGAAATGTTATTGATCCAAAACGCCAACAAAAACCCGGCGATCAAACCATACAAAGACCTTTTCGATGAATCCGTGATGAACGGCTCGTCGTTCAAAGAATTTACGACACGTCTGCTCGATTATTTCTCCACCCAACCTGGTTTGGGCAGTGGCGTGGGCTCTGGCGAAACCTTGTCCGAACTGCTCGAAGGTCCTATCAAAGCGTCGCCTGATTCGCTGGAGGGACAACTGCAATTCATCCTGCAAAAATGGGGCTATCTGCTGGGCGGAGAATTTTCACTACGCCTGCTGCGCGGCATGGACTATCTGCGTGAAGACATCATCCGCAAACAGGGACCAATCGATACCTTCAATCAGGAAATACACGTCCCAACATTTACCGGGCACGATTATGCCGAGTATGAGCGCTACAGCCCCGATCAAGAGTGGATGCCTCGCCTTGTTTTGATGGCAAAGAACACCTATGTCTGGCTGGACCAGCTTTCCAAGAAATATCAGCGTGAGATCAAGTACCTAAATGAAATTCCAGATGAAGAATTGGACTTGCTCGCCGCGCGCGGATTCACCGGCTTGTGGTTGATCGGCTTGTGGGAACGCAGCCATGCTTCCCAGAAGATCAAGCAACGTATGGGTCAGCAGGACGCGGTCGCTTCGGCATATTCGCTGCATTCTTATGATATTGCCAATGACCTGGGCGAATGGAACGCCTTGCAAGACCTGCGTTCACGTGCATGGGCGCGAGGAATCCGCCTTTCTGCAGATATGGTTCCCAATCACATGGGCATCGACTCGCAGTGGGTGACCGAACATCCTGAATGGTTCCTGTCGCTGCCGTATTCGCCGTATCCTTCCTATTCCTTCCGTTCTGAAAATCTTTCGGATGACTTGCGTGTGGGAATCTATCTTGAAGACCATTATTACGATAAAACCGATGCGGCGGTTGTCTTTCAGCGCCGCGATTTAAAGACAGGCGACCTGCGCTATATCTATCATGGAAATGATGGCACCTCCTTCCCATGGAACGACACTGCCCAATTGGATTACAGCAACCCCGAAGTCCGTGAGGCGGTCATTCAAGTCATCTTGCATGTGGCGCGCAACTTCCCGGTCATCCGCTTTGATGCGGCGATGACGCTTGCCAAGAAACACATCCAACGTTTGTGGTTCCCCGAGCCGGGCGCGGGCGGAGCGATTCCATCCCGCTCGCAATTCGGCATGTCGAAAGCTGAGTTCGATGAGAAGATCCCTGTTGAATTCTGGCGCGAGGTGGTGGATCGAGTCGCCGTGGAAGTGCCCGATACCCTTTTGCTCGCCGAGGCATTCTGGTTGATGGAGGGGTATTTTGTGCGCACGCTTGGAATGCACCGCGTGTATAACTCTGCATTCATGCACATGCTGCGCGACGAAGATAACGCCAAATATCGCATGGCGATCAAGAACACGCTTGAGTTTGATCCGCAAATTCTTAAGCGTTACGTCAACTTTATGAACAACCCCGACGAGAAGACCGCTGTTGAACAGTTCGGCAAAGGTGATAAATATTTCGGTATTTGTACCGTGCTTGCCACCTTGCCGGGTCTGCCCATGTTCGGGCACGGGCAAGTGGAAGGTCTCTCTGAAAAATATGGGATGGAATTCCGCCGACCGAAATGGGATGAAACACCAGACGACGGTTTGATTCAAGCGCATGAATGGCGTATCTTCCCGCTCCTTCACCGCCGCAGCCTGTTCGCTGACGTGGAGAATTTCCTACTCTTTGACCTTCAGAAACCCTACAGCGGACTCGACGAAAACGTATTCGCTTATTCCAACCGCCTTAACGAAGAACGCGGGTTGGTCATTTATCACAATACCTTTGGCGACACCAAAGGCTGGATCAAAACCTCCACTGGCGTGCTCGATAAAGGCTCCGGCAAACTCAAACGCCGCACCCTCGCCGAAGGGCTTGCCTTGCCGCGCCAGGGGTACGTTATCTTCAAAGATTATTCGTCACAGTTGGAATACATCCGCTCGTGTGATGAGATCTGGAAGAACGGCATGTATGTGGAATTGGGTGCCTATCAATGCCACGCCTTCATGGACTTCCGCTTTGTGTATGACAAAGAGTGGGGGACCATTTGCGATAAGCTGAATGGCGCGGGTGTTTCATCTATCCATGCCGAATGGCAGAAGATGTTCGCCAAGGTTGAAACCGCAGTTGAAGAAAAACCCGCCAAAAAGAAACGTGCCACCAAAAAGCCTGTGGTTAAGAAGACATCTGTCAAGGCAAAAGCTGCCAAGAAAACCACGCCAAAGAAAATAGCTGCTAAACCAAAAGCAGTAAAGAAGACAACGGCAACGAAGAAAGTTGTGAAAAAAGCTACTGCGAAGAAACCCACGACCAAAGCCAAGGCTGTTGAAAAGAAAAAGGTCAATAAGCCGAAAGCGACAGTTAAGAAAATAACTCCACCTGTCAAAAAGACTGCAGCTAAAAAGAAGTCAGTTAGTAAGAAGAAAAGCAAGTAATGCTCAAAGGCGGTCTGAGACCGCCGTATTTGCATGAAGAGTTGTTATTTACATCATACCCGCCAGGTCGCAGACCTGGCGGGAGCATATATGAAATTTTATGCCTGTCAAACCAAATTTCAACCCTGATTATCTTTATTTCGTAACTACCACGGCGGTAAAGCATGTACACCTATTCCGCAGAGATGTTATTAAACGGATCATTGTTGATAGTTTTCATCATTTACGAACAACAGGGAAGATGAAGTTGTTCGTTTTTGTTATCATGCCCAATCATATTCACATTATCGCTCATTTTAGCAAAGAACACCCACTCTCAGATGTAATGCGGGATTTCAAAAAATTTACGGCGCGACAGATTTACCGTCAGTTTCAAGCGGAAGAAAATACTCGAGTTTTGGATGTCCTAAGAAAGGAAGGGGAACTGGTAAAGCAGGAATACAAAGTTTGGGAGGATGGCTACGATGCTCGCGATGTATTCTCAGTAGAATTCTTACAGCAGAAAATGAATTATATCCACCACAATCCCTGCCAGCCGCAGTGGAAATTGGTAGAATCGCCTGAGCAATATATATGGTCAACAGCGGGGTTTTATCTGGATGACAAGCCGTGCATTACTCCGATTGATGATGTTAGAGAGTTTCTTGCCTAGCTCAGTGATATATTGGATTTCGCTGGAACATAAAATAGTTTCCTTGCTCAAAGGTGGTCTCTGACCACCGTGTTCAAATAAATATTTTCTGCTTGCATGATAACCGCCGGATCGCAGATCCGGCGGGAGCATAATGTATAGGGTAGGAAAGGATGGTAAGTAGAATCAGCTCCAAGTCCGCTATGATGCGCGTAGTCAGATTAGGGTGTGATGAATTTTTGGATATGCCCACCCTACAAATCCCATACGAAACCATTACATTATGAAAATCATATTGACTCGCGTTTTGAAAAGTACTATACTGACCATCAACAAGAGGTAACGCCGACATGCGATTATTTCACGGAAATACCCAGGTTTGTAGATAAAGACACGCGAATATACACGCGTGTCTTTTTTATTTCATAAAGAAAAAAGGAGATTTTTGCCATGGACTACGGAATGATCGGCAAGCTCGAGAAAGCAAAACGCTATGCGGAGGACCGCCACCGCTTCCGCTTCAATAAATTTGAACTTACCTTCCATGGGGATAACAACGAACATAACGTATCATATGACAATGGCACTTTTCATTGTGACTGCGAATTTTTCCTGACCCACAAACGCTGCGGACATTCCATGGCGCTTGAGATCCTGCTCAAAGACATGATCGTCGAAACAGTCGACGCCTAACCTACAACTGAATAGCCAGGCTGCCCTCCACACAATGGGGGGCAGTTCTTTTCTCTTCCACCTGTCGGCATAAGTAAAACTTGCGGACTCCAGAAGTTCTACTTCTGGAGCATTCTCATTAAATCTTAAACAATGTAGTGTAAAATTTTCTCCATGAAGCGAATTAACCGTAGAGATTTCCTCAAACTAAGCGGACTCACCCTGGGCGGATTGGCATTCTCGCCCTTCCTGCCGGGGCTAACCGATTTCGACGACAGCCTGGTCGTTCGCATTGCCACAGCGGATATGCCCGTGCGCAAAGAACCCAGCGATAAAAGCCGTATTGAACTTTCGCATTACCGCGATGAGTTGGTGCATATTTACGGCGAAGTGACCGCCGCCGAGCCTGAACATAACCCGGTCTGGTACAAGGTCTGGGGCGGCTACATGCATCGCGGACGTTTGCACCGTGTGCGTACCATTTATCAAAAACCCATCGAGTCGATCCCCGCAGGCACACGTCAGATCGCCGATATCTCTGTGCCGTTCACAACCCCGTATCGTTATTCAAAAGCCTTTGGCTGGCAGCCCATGTCGCCGCCCATGTATTATGGGTCTGTACATTTTATCGAAGCCGTAGAGCAAGGACCCGCCATGGCAGATTACGACGGACCCTGGTACCGTGTTTTCGATGAACTCGATTCAAACGTTACCTATTACGTGCCTGCCATTCACATGCGTGTCTTTTCAGACGACATGCTTTCGCCGATCTCACCTGATGTGCCCTACGAAGACAAACTCATCGAGATCAACCTTTCAACCCAAATGCTCTACGCCTATGAATATGGCAGCCTGGTTTTCCAGACCAATATTTCCTCTGGCGTCCCCGGCGACCCAACCGGCGGCACGGGCATTCCCACCACCACGCCCGCGGGCAGATTCTCCATTCTCGATAAAGTCCCCGCAAAGCATATGGGGTATAGTTACTTCGGTCAACAAACCACGGGCAATATTCTTGCCGACGTTGATAACTATGTTTTACCCGGCGTACCGTGGACATCTTTCTTCACACCACAGGGGCATGCCTTCCATGGCACCTACTGGCATGAAAATTTTGGCTCACCGATGAGTCACGGCTGTATCAACATGCGCACCAACGAAGCCAATTGGATCTTCCGCTGGTGCAGCCCCGTGCCGATCGCACCCACAACAGAACGAGTCGCTACTCGCGGGCTTGGCACGGCTGTCGAAATTCATTACTAAACCTTTTGGGATTTTCCCCTCCAAAACCGAATCCACCCTTTGAGGTTTCCCTGCTCTCATGCCTACCCTACACTGGAACGGGAAGCATCTTTCCCCGCCGCAACCTGCTTCGTTGACCCTCGACTCTGTCCTCCCTTAATTAAATAATAAAAAGCCCAGATTTTATTCTGGGCTTTTTATTATTTTCTGCTAAGCTTTTTTAGTATTAGATAGGCTTCATCAAGTGTTCCGCCATATCCGGCGAGCCAATCTTGTGGTGCATTAGGGTCTACAGAAAACCATGCGGTATCACGTCCCCCAGAGCCTGTATGTTGCCCTGTGTGCCCAATAACGTATCTCCTTAAGATTTTTTTACTAAGTATCCAACAATGTGCTTGGAACGGAGAAATGCCAAGGCACACAGCGTATTCGTAATTTTGATCGCGAATTTGTTGAAAAGTATATATTCCCTCTTCCCATAGAGTGGAAAATTTTATTTCGACTCTATGCCCATTGACCATCATATCAGCTTCAGAGTCTGGGCTGCTCCCAATTGATAAACCTTTTACTGCGCACCATTGATATACAAGCCTCTTCCCCAGTTTTCCTTTAGAACCTGAAGGTAAATTTAAAATCCAAGCAAATGGACTTTTAGCCCAGGCAGACCTGTCCTTTTCAAATTCAGGCTTAATAAACTCAGCAGCACTTGCAAGAAGATTGAAATCAGAGTCGGGGATGGCTTTTTTCATTTCTGGGTCAGCCTTTTTAGTAGTTTGTAAACTTGACTTAATGTTCCGCCGTGTTCCCTTGCCCATTCAGGCGGATTTTTAGGATCAATGGTTATCCAATATTCCGATTTAGCGCCACCTTTGTGCTGTTTTTTTGCATGTTCAAGTGCGTATTTTCTCTCGAAAATCCAACAGTTTATTTCAAACGGAGATATGCCTAGACATAATACAAATTCGTAGCCAGTACTTCTGATTTGTTGGAACTTGTATGTTTTATTAGTCCAAAGCGTCGAAAATTTGATAGCAATTTTATGCCCATTTATGGAGATTGTTTCACTTGAATCTTTCGATGTATCAATTCGTAAATCTTTACTGGCTAGCCATGAGGCAATAAGCTTCCCACCCAATTTCCCCTTTTTTCGAGGGGGGAGTTTAACTGCCCATTCAAATGGACTGTTTGACCAAAGTTCATTCGTCTCTTCTAGCTCTTCTCTGAGCGCACTAGAAGTTGCCACAAACATTATGTACTCTTCACTTAGTTTTAGTGTTTCTTGTTTTGTACTCGGTAAAGATTTTTCTTCTTTAAGGATTTGAAATGGCTTTGGATTGAAATTTATCCATTTTATATTCGAGTATTTTGAGAATCTTTGAGCCATAACCTCAAGAGAAGGTCTATTATTATCAATCAATACAAATTGCCGCCCCAATTCCAAGCAGCTTTCACCAACTGTTCCGCTCCCTGCGAAAAAATCTAAAACAGTATCACCTTTATTTGAGGATGCCTTGATTATTCTATCAATTAACTTTCTGGGCTTCTGGGTCGGATATCCAACTCTCTCTTTACTTGCTGTTGGTACAATGGTTTGCCACCAAGTGTCATTTTGCTGCCCTTTTGCAAAAAAGAACCACCAGGTATCTTGTGGTGATCGAGTGCTTTTTGTTCCAGTGAAAGTTGGCCACCAAGTATCTGTTGGGGTTTTACCGTGTTGTGCCTTCTCTGCACCGACGAGTCCAGGGGCCATGTATGGCTCTCTTTCGACATCTTTTAAGTTAAAGACATATCTTTGAGGGTCTTTTACGTAAAATAAAATATTGTCATGTTTTGCCGGCCATTTAGTTTTAGCTCTACCGCCATAATCGTAAGCCCAGATAATTTCGTTTAAAAAAGATTCTCGCCCGAATATTTCATCTAATAAAATTTTACAATAATGAACTTCGCGATAGTCAATATGAAAATATAAACTGCCATGAGGGCTTAGAATTCTGTATGCTTCGACCAACCTTGGACGAAGGAAATTAACTAGAGATTCAAAGGAGTCTTCGTATGCTCTAGTGCTTAATTCAATGGTTTTGTATGTTTGACCCTTAAACCCAATACGATCCCCGTTTTTGTCTTGGATAGTTTTTACAGTTGTTCTTTTCTGAGTTTTTTTTGTGTTAAATGGAGGGTCTATGTATATTAAATCTACAGTTTCGCTTTGGAGGTTTCTTAGTATTGGTAGGTTGTCGCCAAAATATATTTCATTGCTCATGGGTTTATTTGTTCGCAAATTTATTTAGTTGTCATTTAATTGAATGGTTGGAAAGACCAAACTAAAACAACAGTTTTTAGAACTTAAGTTCTATTATATCTGAATAGGGGTAGAAAAGCAAATAGTCAACTGCTATACTAAATATCTAACCGGTAGCCGACCCCGCGTACGGTCTTGAGAAACTTTGGGTTATCGGGGTCGAGTTCGATGGCTCGTCGCAGCCAGGAGATATGTACATCGAGTGTGCGTGTGTCACCGGTGTAATTCGTTTCCCATGCTTTTTTGAAGAGGGGCTCGCGTTCAACCACTTCTCCATGTTTGTCCATCAATAATTGAAGCAGAGTTACCAGCCGCGGGGTGAGCTTGCTGCTCTTGCCCATGCAACGCACGCGTCGTTTCTCAAGATCCAGGCGGATGGGACCGACATGCAGAACATTCTTGCCATCGCCGGGCAATAAAGGCTTGATGCGGTTGGCAAGTTTTTGAACCGTGAAGGGCAGGGTCAGCACGGCATCGGCGGCATCTTTGCTTACTTCTTTATCTTCATCAAGGATCAGAACGATGGGGAGTTTTGCATCCTTTTCGCGCAACGCCTGACAAATGCGCAACCCCGTACTTCGCATGGATGCCGCATTCACAACAACAAGGCTCGGACTGACTTCTTTCAACAACGCAACAGCCTTGCTGCCATTCTGAGCAATATGGACATCAAATCCCTTCTTCTGCAGGTCGGCAGCAAAAGAAGGGACTTCAGCATGTTTGGCTTCAATGACCAAAAGAGTTGTGGTCTTCATATTTTATTTTCGAATAATGCCTTTTTAAAAATAATTTTTCGGCGCTTGCACAAACTTTTAAGCTTGTTAAGATATTCGGATTATACACCATATCCCAAACACATGGCTTCAACCATGAGTACTATTTTTTGGTGCATATCATTGACATTTTATTATTTATATGTAAGGCGCGAACATTTTATTTTTCCGACTCCGCGCCAGCGAGTTGACCGCAGCCTGCATTGATATCAATTCCACGCCGCATGCGGATCGTGCATGGAATTCCGGCATGTTCCAATGTCTCTTTGAAGAGTTGTGCACGCTGACGGTCTGTTGCTTCACCATCGTATCCCTGAGTTGGGTTTAACGGAATTGCATTGACATGACAAAGCAACCCCTTGAGTCGTCTCGCCAGTTTCTGCGCTACCTCAGGCGTATCGTTGACTCCGTTAATGAGCGCCCATTCGAAGGTCACGCGGCGATGCGTTTTTTCGATGTAATATCTGCAAGCCTCGATCACATCATCGATCTTGTAACGTTTGTTGACCGGCATAATGGCAAGACGTTCCTCATTATCTGCGGCGTGCAGGGATATGGCGAGATTTACCTGCCGTTGCTCATCTGCAAATTTGCGGATCTGTGATGCCAGCCCCACTGTAGAAATGGTCAAGCGTCGCGCACCAAACTTGAACCCATCCGCGTCGTTCAAACGGTCGATTGCCGCCATGACGTTATCGTAATTGTGAAAGGGTTCGCCCATGCCCATGAAAACGACATTGCTGACCGTTTCATTTTGTTCTTTTAGCATTTGCGCATAATACATAACCTGCGCCACGATCTCGCCGCTGGATAAATTGCGCTTGAAGCCCAATTGACCCGTAGCACAAAAAACACATCCCATGGCGCATCCTGCCTGGGTTGAAATGCACAGCGTACGGCGTTGTTTTGCACCGCGACGGTTTGTGTCAGAAGTTGCCATTTGCGGGTCATCTGCCGGGTCGCCGTAGCGCATCAAAACAGCCTCGATCAAATTTCCATCGGGTAATTGAAAGAGGGTCTTACGTGTAGACCCATCTGCAGAATCGAGATAGGTTTTTACGGTAAATGGATTGAAGTGCAGTTCTTCTGCCATTTTTTTTCTGAGAGAGGCTGGCAGATTGCTGAACTGATCTGAAGAAGAATAAAGATGGTGATAAAGCCCCTGCCATATCTGTTTGGCACGATAGGCTGGTTCATTCCATTCTTTCAGAAGGGTTTCGAGGGTAGGGAGATCAAGATCATAAATAAGCATGGGAATAGTAGGACACCTATTTTACCCTACTGTTTTTTAATTAACATGAATAGCGGATAACCGTTCTTAACCACAGATAAACTGGATAAAAGCTGATTGTTTTGCCGAAATTCAGACGCCCAATCTGTGTACATCTGCGTTTATCTGTGGTGAATTTCAAAAATTTCTTATCCATTATTGGCGTTAATTACCCATTCAAGGACTCGCTTGTATTCATGTGGGTTACCAAGGAACTTTCAACTTTACCCCGGCGTCGTACAATAAGAGTAGGAAAATCGTAGGGAAATACCTATCTATTCCTAATTTTTTTCACATATAATCCTCATCCTTGCAATTCGAAATAGGAGAAAATATGCTAAAACCAATGAAACCCAAATCAACTTTTCCGAAGAATATATTCTTGTGGATTCTCGTAGGGGTGCTTGTCCTTTCGGGCATTATTGCCCTGGTGGCTGCATTCAACGGTGGGGATGACGCTGAAGCCGATGTGAATGCCGTGTATACCAATGCCGCTGCGACCGTGGCGGCTCAGCAATTGACCTTGCAAGCCTCCGCGCCATCCGCCACACCGACATTAGCCTTCACCCCAACAGCGACCTTTACTGTTGCGCCGCTTGCCAGCCCAACCTTGTTCACAAATCTGCCAATTGCTTCGAATACATCCTCAGCTCCCTCCGGGGCAGTGGGTTGCAACAACTCGGCGTATGTTGCAGATGTCACCTTCCCCGACGATACAGTCGTTACCCCCGGTCAGACTTTCACCAAAACTTGGAAGTTACAGAACACTGGCTCCTGCCCGTGGACGACAGCTTATAAAGTCAGTTTTGTCTCCGGGAATGCCATGGGTGGTGTTGCTACTCCCCTGACGGTTACGGTCGCTCCGGGTGCTTCTGGTGATGTTTCAGTCGCCATGACCGCCCCGGCAACCGCAGGTGACGCTATTGGCTATTGGATCCTCACCAACGATAGCGGACAGAACTTTGGCACATCATTTTATGTCAAAGTCAAGGTGGGTGGTACGGCGATAACAGGAACCCCTGGAACGGTAACAGCTACTTCAACAAGCTCTGTCTCCACTCCAGTTGCAGCAAACAATCCAGTTATTGTACTTACTTGTACTCCTAATGGGACGCAATATGAATACACCGGGCAACTTACTTGGGAAGACAAGTCCAATAATGAGCAGGGGTTTAATATTTATGTTGGTGGCATCCTGGCAGATATTGCCCCTGCAGATACAACTTCATATCAAGTCAAAGTGAATGGTAGAGTGACAAACGTTCTTTACGATGCGAATACGCCAATCACATACAGTGTAGAGGCATTCAATGCTGGTGGGAAAGCATCGCAGGCAAATGTAATAGGACAATGCCCGTAACTTAAGTAAAAAGAGACCTGCAACATTGCAGGTCTCTTTTTTGTTATGCCACAAGTGCTGCCAAACTATCAGCAACAATATCTGGATTCCAATCCTTTGCTTCTTCCAGTTTCGAGACGCCACTTAGCACAAAAGCCGTTGGGCAACCCACCGCTTTCCCCGACGCAATATCCGTTTCGAGGCGATCCCCGACGACCAGCGTTTCTTCTTTAGTAGTTCCTAGTCTTTGCAGAGAAAGCTCCATCAAGTAGGGGAAAGGTTTACCCGCCACAAGCGGTTCAACTCCCGTTGCAGTAGTCACCACCGAAAGCCAGGACCCAGAGCCAGGGATCTCTCCGCGCGGAGTGGGGAAGGTGCGGTCGGTATTCGTCGTGTAAAACGGACGTCCTGCCCGCACGAGCAAGGTCGCCTCTGCCATTTTTTGAAAATTGATTCCGCGGTCAATGCCCATCACTACGGCTTCGGCTTGTGGCGCATCGTCCAAACCAAGGACTTCAAAGCCCTGTTCTTCCAACGCCACGCGAATGCCATTTTCACCGATCATGAAGACCTTCGTCCCACGCGGATGCTTCTGTGCTAACATGAAGGCTACTCCCAACGCCGAAGTAACGACTTGTGAAGGTTCCACGTCCACGCCGAGTTCGGCAAGTTTTTTCTGATAGTCTTCAGGAGTCTTCGTTCCGTTATTGGTAGCGAATACGAACTTCAACCCGCGCTCGCGGATTCGTTTGAACGTGGCGGGCAAGTCACCGATGGGGGCGTCGCCTTTCCAGATCACACCGTCCATGTCAAGAATAAGAGCTTTGATATTTGAAGGAAGCATACGATTTTATATTTCCGATTTCAGATTTGCGCATCACGTTTTACGCTTCACGTATCACGAACAACGCAGCGCGCATTATACCCACAAAAAAAGACCCCAAAGATTTCTCCTCAGGGTCTCTAATTACAAATTACAAATTACAAATTACTTGAACGCCTTCTCCGGCGTCTCAATGATCTGATCCACCAAGCCGTAGTCCACAGCCTGTTGGGCATCAAGATAGTAATCGCGGTCGAGGTCGCGTTCGATCACTTCGAGCGGCTGATTGGTATTCTTCGCCATAATGCCATTGAGCAGACTCTTGAGGCGCAAAATCTGCTTCGCCTGAATTTCGATATCTGTTGCCTGACCCTGAGCGCCGCCGAGAGGCTGGTGCATGTGGACGGTGGCATGCGGCAGGGCGTAGCGTCGACCCTTGGTTCCAGCAGCCAGCAACACGGTCCCGAAAGAGGCGGTCACGCCCACGGCAACGGTGCTGATCGGGTTCGAGATGATCTGCATCGTGTCATAGATCGCGAGTCCCGCATAGATCACGCCGCCGGGCGAGTTGATGTACATGCGGATCTCTTTTTCAGGGTCTTCGTGATTCAGGAACAATAACTGGGCAACGATCACATTTGCGACCTGGTCGTCGATGGGCGTGCCTAGGAAGATGATGTTGTTGCGCAGGAGCAGCGAGTAAATATCATAAGCGCGTTCGCCGCGACCTGTATTTTCAACCACCATTGGAACTACGTTCTTAAAATCTGGGATCATATTCGGTCTCCTTTATTCGACCAATGTTACCGAGCGACTATTGGATTTTCATTAGAGTTTGATAGACGATATAAATGCGCCGCGCCCGATTGGATCGGGCTAATTCTACCCGGTGGGACGCGGCGCACGCTTCATTCGTAGACCTAAGCCTGCCAGCCTTCGAAACGCCTTTTCTTACTCTGCGGCTTTTTCTTCGCCAGCTTCTGCCGGAGCGGATTCTGCAGCAGCTTCGGCGGCTTGCTTGGCTTCGGCTTCGCGTTCTTCGAACGGCTTGTAATTGCCGGTTGCAATGCTCTTCAACATATCCAGCGCCTTGCGGGTCATCACACGGCTGGCGGCATCCATTGCGATCGCCTGGCTCAATTCTTTCTGCCCCTTCTTGCCGCCACGAACCTTGCTGAAGTCCATGCCTTGCATGGCGAGGTTGTTAATGGCATTCATGTATTCTGCGTTCAAGGCTTCATCATCGATCTGAATTTGTTCCTTGCGCACGATCTCATCGAGGATCAAACCGCGTTCCAGGCGTTTTTGGGCAACCGGTTTCACATCAGTTTCAACGAATTGTTCGCGGGTGGTGCTGCGCATCTTGAAATATGTGTCGAGGTCCATGCCTTGTTGCGCGAGGCGCTGCGAAAGGTCTTGCAAGACATGCTCGCCTTCATGTTCCAAGGTGTGTTCATGGTACTTGATGGTTGCGTTTGCTTTAACGATTTCGATCAGATCGACAAAGTATTTGTCATCGTATTCGTTCTGAGAACGGGTTTCAACATCTTTCTTTACCGCTTCCATCAAAGCATCGACAGTTTCACCCGCGCCGGTTGTCTTGGCGAATTCATCATTAACTTCGGGCAGGGTCACGCCGCGCACGGTCTTAATGGTGGCGGTCAATTCCACATCTTTGCCTTGCAGGTCTTCCACTTCCCAATCTTTGGGGAAGCTATGCTTGACGGTCTTGCTTTCGCCAGCCTTCAAACCGATAAGTTCATTGGCGAAACCGTTGTAGGGCCACTCGGTGTCACGCTCTTCTTTGCGGACGAAGGTTGCAAAGCCGGTGCGGTTGAGTTCTGAGGTTTCGGACGAGACGTCGAGGAGCACATAGTCTCCAGATTCGATTGCCCGTTCCACGGTCTCGGTGGAGGCGTACATCTGGCGTAATTCTTCAAGCGCCGCATCCACATCCTTCTGTTCAGGAGCCTTCCATTCATAGGGCAGGCGCACCGAGGTGTAATCACCCAGGTCGATCACGGGCGCCAGCGGAACGCTAAAGATGAACTTTGGCGGGTCCATGCTTTCGATGTTTTCCAAACTGCCAGAAGCGCCCGGGTTTACATCCGCTTCTTTTAAGATGTTGGAATATTCAGCATCGATGAACATGTCGATCGCCTGCTCGGTGATGGCTGCTTCGCCGTAGGTGCGTTCTACGATGTGATACGGCGCTTTCCCGGGGCGAAACCCAGAGATGTTGCCCCGCTCTGAGATCTTTGCGGCAGCGCGTTTTTTGTAGACAGCCATTTTTTCCTGGTCTACTTCCACTACCAGTTTGACGGTATGGTCTTCCTGAAATTGTTTTTCGATGTTCAAAGTTACCTCTTTTATTTGTCAAACCTGACGGGTCTTAAGACTCGTCAGGTTTCATTGAATTTAGTGGGGATGGAGGGGGTCGAACCCTCACGCCTTGCGGCACATGATCCTAAGTCATGCCTGTCTGCCAGTTCCAGCACATCCCCAGATGTGTGCCTACAGGCGGGCGCAATTATACCGTAGGGAGTGCAAGAATCGGTATTTTTTCATACGCCTCTTGCAGGGGGAGTGTTGTCATTAAGTGGAACACTTTTAGGCAGCTTCGTAATCTGTATGAGAGATGGAATTCACAAATAATTGTGAAACTTTTCCTACCCCGAAAATGATTGCAGGTATAATAGCGCCCATACTTCCCTGGAGAGAGAGTTATTTTTTATGCCTGTTCCTTCCGGCGCACCAGCCCCTGCATTCGAGTTGCTCGACGATACGAATACCCTTCGCAAACTTTCCGACTATCGCGGAAAGAATGTTGTGCTCTACTTCTACCCCAAAGATGATACCCCCGGCTGCACCAAAGAAGCTTGCAACTTTCGGGATGATTACTCTGCCTACGAAAGGGCAGGGGTGGTGATTCTTGGCGTCAGCCCTGATTCTGTCGAATCGCATTTTAAGTTTAAGAAGAAATTCCAACTTCAATTTCCTTTGCTTGCCGATGATGAGCATAAAGTTTGTGATCTTTACGGGGTTTGGGGACCCAAGAAATTCATGGGCAAGGAATATGAAGGTGTTTTGCGCACAACCTTTCTGATCGACCCGGATGGCAATATCAAAAAGGTGTATGAAGGCGTCCGCCCAGCGGAGCATAGCCAGGAATTGCTAGCAGAGTTAGGCATCGCCTGACCGTGCGCATCAAAATAGTAGGCGTTGTGTTATAGGAATACAGATTGCCGACGAGGTCAGAGACCGCGTCGGCATGATTTGTGAATTTTCAAAGTGATTGTTGGTTAAGAATAGTTGTGCAGTTCAGCAAGAAATAGTGACAACTACAAAGGATTTTGTTATAATCGTCGCTTGTGAAAATTGAGACAATTCGTACGTAATTTGTCCGATTCCAGTTAATCATCGGGGCACACGCCCCGTTCAATCTTTTTAGGAGAGAGAGTCTATGGGCCATTTTGTAATTGTGGGGATCTTGGTCATTGTCATGACCGTTCTCACATATGTCGGTCTCGATGCGGCGGGTCTTGCATCCCAAATGCATCCGGTGTCTGCAAGCCTGCAAGCCGTTTCCATTGATCAATTGTGGCATTGGGAGGTGATGGTTATTTCCTTCCTTTTCTCTTTGATCGTGGTTCCCATGTTATATAGCCTGGTGGTCTTCCGTCAGAAGAAAGGGGAGATGAAAGATGGCGAACACATGGAGGGCAATGCCAATCTTGAGATCGCCTGGACTGTGGTGCCACTGATCATTGTGGTCATCTTTGCATATTTAGGCGCTTACTCCCTTGGCGAAGTCCGCCGGGTGGATGCGAATGCCATGGTGATCAACGTCACTGGGCAGCAATTTTCTTGGACCTTCGAATACCCGGAATATGGCTTTATCACAACAGAGCTCTATCTTCCGAAAGATCGTCAAGTCGTTCTGAAAATGCAATCGACAGATGTGATCCATTCATTTTGGGTGCCCGAATTCCGCGTCAAACAAGACGTTGTGCCGGGTCGCATCACCGAATATCGCATTACGCCGACACTTGAGGGCGATTACAAAGTCCGCTGCGCTGAACTCTGCGGCACTTCCCATGCTTATATGGAAAACCCGGTCATAGTCGTATCATCAGATGCCTATGATGTTTGGGTTGCCGAACAGGTCAAGATCGCGGAAGAGTCGAAGACTCCTGAAGGTCAGGGCAAACTTCTCGCCACCAAAAATGGTTGTATTGGCTGTCACTCTGTGGATGGTACCGTTCTCACGGGTCCCAGTTGGTTCAATTTATATGGCTCTGAAGTGACGCTTGCCGATGGTTCCACGGTAACCGCTGATGACGCGTTCATCGCCCAATCCATTTTGGAACCGAACGCGACGATTGTTGAAGGCTTCCCATCTCCGTCTGTGATGCCTCCTTATGTATTGACCGATGAAGAAATTTCATACCTCATCGCGTATATCAAGACCTTGAAATAAGAAGGATTAGATACTATGAAGGGATTCTTTTCTAGCGCTCTTGCGCGCGGCTTGTTCTGGCAGTTGATCGGTACCCTTATCGGTGCCGGACTTGTGACAGGCATTCGCGCATTAATGGGTTTAAGCGCCACAGATACATTTTTCTTCACCGAACCTGCCTGGGTTTTGGGTGGCTTTATCGGTGCATTGTTCTTCCTTGTCGGTTCCGGCGTGACCGGTGACTGGATCAAGTGGGCTCGCGGCATCGATACCCCCGATCACCACGAAGATCATCATACCGGCTGGGAAAAGTTCGTCAACGTTTCTCTCGACCACAAGGTGATCGGCATTCAATATACCCTCGTGGCTTTGGTTCTGATCGCTGTTGGCGGCTTGTTCGCTTTGATCTTCCGCACCGAGCTTGCTGCTTCTGAACTTCAGTTCCTGACCACCGATATGAAACTCTTTGGTCAGAACGGACCTCAGCTTTACAACACCCTCATGTCTCTGCACGGCATGATCATGATCGTGTCCATCTTGTTGGGTATTTCGGGCATCATCAACTATGTCGTCCCGCTTTTGCTGGGCGCGCAGGATATGGCTTTCCCCCGCCTGAACGCCTTCTCCTACTGGATCGCCGTCCCTGCGGCTGTGCTTTTGCTCTCCAGCCTTTTCCTCGGCGGTTTCGATACCGGCTGGACGGGCTACCCGCCTCTCTCTGCCCGCGCTCCTGTGGGCATGCAAATGTTCTTCCTCGGCGTGTTTGTTGCAGGTTGGTCTTCCATTTTGGGTTCTCTCAACGTGTTGGTGACTGTGGTCCGCATGCGCGCCAAAGGTATGACCGCCATGCGCATGCCTATTTTGGTTTGGGCTGCCGTTGCAACCTCACTCATCGCGTTGACTGCTACACAGTTCATCGGTCTTTCCTTCCAGTTGGTCATGTTCCAGCGTCTGTTTGGAATGGGCTTCTTTGACCCTGCCAAGGGCGGTAATCCTGTTCTCTTCCAGCATCTCTTCTGGTTCTACTCACACCCTGCTGTGTACGTGTTCATTCTCCCCGGCTTGGGCGTGATCTCTGAATTGCTCCCTGTATTCGTCCGCAAACCCCTTTACGGTTATCGTTGGATCGCCATGTCCTCTCTGGGCATTGCCTTGGTTGGCTTTGTGGTTTGGGCGCATCATATGTTCACCTCCGGTATGAATGAGTACCTGCGTGTTCCATTCATGTATAGCACCTTGCTTGTGGCAGTGCCGACGGGTGTGAAGTTCTTCTCGTGGGTGGCTACGATCTGGAAAGGCAAGATATCCACGCCTACGCCCATGCTTTTCGTGTTGGGCGGTATTGTCGTGTTCTTGATGGGCGGTCTCTCTGGACCTCCCAATGCCACCGTCTCCACCGACTTGCATCTGCACGATACCTACTTCATCGTTGGACACTTCCACGATACCATCTTTGGTGGATTCGTCTTCCCGTTCTTTGCAGCGCTCTATTACTGGTTCCCCAAGGCAACCGGTCGTAAGATGAACGAAACCCTCGGCAAGATCCATTTCTGGCTGATGACCCCCTCGTTCTTTGTGCTTACCTTTGGAATGATGTATATCGGTTTGATCGGTATGCGCCGCCGCATTGCGGATTATGACCCCGCACTCGGTATTGACGGTGCCCACCTCATTTTGACGATTGCTGGTTTCCTCATCGCCTTTTCTGTGTTGATCTTCTTCTACAATTTCTTCAATAGCATCAAGAACGGCGAGAAGGCAGAAGGCAATGTTTGGAATTCACGTTCGCCCGAGTGGCAGGTCCCTTCGCCCATGCCGGTTCATAACTATGAGAAACCCTTTGAAGTGGTAG
Source organism: Anaerolineae bacterium (assembly GCA_017303735.1). The sequence goes on along the minus strand of JAFLCF010000002.1, from coordinate 38,608 downwards.
GCGAACCCTATGATTACGGCTTGAAAGATGCCGAATATATCAAATTCATCGAAGAACCCGCCAAGAGCAAGCACTAATAAAAGGCGAGGAGTAATAATAAATGGCACATTCTCAAGATAAATCGTCAGCCCTTGGTCAGGGTGTGGTGATCTTTGTATATTTGACAGTTCTGACCGTTCTCGAATATTTCGTCGCTGTAACTTTCAATGCGACCTCCTTGCTGGTTGTAGTAGCGATCATTAAAGCTGCGCTCGTAATGTACTACTTTATGCACATCTACAAGCTCAATGAAGAAAGCAAAGGCGACGAGCACTCCTACGAATATAAGACTGGCACAAACCGCCTCGGATTGTGGCTCTTCCTGCTTTCTGATGCTTTCGTCTTTGCGGGTCTGTTGGTGATGCGCGCCAACCTGCTCGGACTCACCCGCCCGCACCTCAATCAGATGCTTGGCTTGGTGGTCACGGCTGTTCTGCTCATCTCCTCCTTCTTTATGAACCGAGGCGAGACTGCCATGAAATATGGCGATGTCAAAGCCTTCATGCGAAACACCATCATCACCTTTGTCCTTGGCTTGGGCTTTTTGCTCGGCGTGGTATTGGTGGAATGGCGTCTGGCGGCGGAAGAAGGCTTGGTGGCTTCTTTTGGCAACCCAGCTGTGGGTCCGTTGGGCGGCGTCTTCTACATGATGACGGGTATGCACGCTTTCCACGTCTTCACTGGTTTGATCTTTCTTGCCGTGGTGTGGAATAATGCCCGCAAGGGTGTTTACACCGCTGAACAGCACTGGGGTGTGGAAGCGGCTGCCGTCTATTGGCACTTCGTAGACTTAGTCTGGATATTCTTCTACCCCGCCTTATATCTGATCGGCACGGCTGTACAATAAACGAATACCTCCGCCGCCGATGAGGCGGCGGATTTTTTTTGATTACATCGTATCGCGTAAATTGTTAAACATAAATTTCGTTTTTCTTCGTAATTTTCAACGAATGTTTACTTAATTATGAGTCAAGCGATAAGTGAAGGTGAGTTATGGATAAAAAATTGATGTGGGTTGGAGCAGGCATTCTTCTGATCGTTGTGATCGTTGCGGCGCTTTCGTTCGTATTTGCTGCACCGCCTACATTCCGCGGAACGTTATATGCAGAGCCTTTCCCTCCGGCTACCGATTTCGCACTGACCCAGGCAAATGGAACCCAATTTCGCCTGAGTGACCAAAAAGGCAAAGTAGTTCTTTTATTCTTTGGGTACACCTCCTGCCCCGATGTATGCCCAACCACTCTGGCAGAAATGAAACAGGTGCTCGATAAACTTGGCGAAACAGGCAAAGATGTGCAGGTTGTCTTTATTTCAGTTGATCCAGACCGCGATACCTCTGAAAAGATGCAAACCTATGTTGAGCATTTCAACCCGGCTTTTATTGGGTTATCCGGTTCACTCCAGGAATTGGAACCGATCTGGGCTGAGTATTCGATCTTCCGTGAAGCGGTTGAAAGCGACTCTGCATTTGGCACGATTATCAACCACACCGCCCGGGTATTTTTGGTAGACCCACAGGGAAACATGCGCCTGACCTATGCCTACCAAACCCCCGTGGAAGACATTGTTCATGATATTCGTTTGGTATTGGAGCAGTAATGAACTTTACCCCCAAACGAATCCTATTTGCTTTTCTTCTCGGGCTTGTGGTTGCTGCCATTTCGACTGAAGCATCTTACTTCTTCCTCAAAAAAGAAAATCGGGAACCAGGTGTAATTGAAATGGTGATCCCTGCTGGAACCGCCGAGCTGATTCGTGCAGGCGAAGTTCCGCCGGAAATTCCCAGAGATATGCGCTTCGTGGTCGGAGATACACTGACGGTTATCAATCAAGACGACGAGAATCATCAGCTTGGTCCGTTGTGGATTCCTGCAAACTCATCTGCCAGCCAAAAACTCGAAACAGAAGAGAACATGATCGTTGAATGTTCTTTCCAGGTGGGCAGCTATATGGGTATCACTGTGCAAGAACCGGTTACCTGGCGTACGCGTATCTCGGGCATTTTCTTTGCAGGGTTTCCGCTTGGAATGATGTTTGCCGTGTATAGCGGCTTGGTGGGTTCGCAAAAGAAAAAGGAAAAGAATGCTCCTGCTGCGTAAATTGTTTTCACGAAAATGGCTTCTTACCACCTTGCTGGTTGTGGCTGGCACTGCGGTTTGCATCCGCCTTGGCATCTGGCAGTTAGACAGGCTCGAACAGCGCCGCGCCTTCAACCTTCAAGTTGAGAGCATGCGAGCCGCAGAACCATTGGATTTGAATTCATCCACACCTGAAGACATCACATCCATGGAATGGCGCGCTGTAACTGTGACTGGGGAATATGACTTTGAAAACCAAGTCGCGTTACGGAATCAATATAACGATGGCGTGTACGGATTCCATCTCATCACCCCGCTTCATTACAATGGGGGAGTCGTTCTGGTGAACCGCGGCTGGATCCCCGCTGAAAGCGACTCGGCTCCGCAAGATTGGCGTAGCTTTGATGAAGCAGGTGAGGTTACACTCACAGGGCAGGTCCGGCTTGGGCAGGGCAAACCAGCCTTCGGCGGAGTTGCCGATGCGCTGCCGATGGACGGGACAAGGCTCGCAGTTTGGAACAATCTGGATGTGCAGAAAATGTCTGCGCAGATGCCGTATCCAATTCTTGAAGTTTTTATTCAACCCAATGCGGGTGAAGATCGTGTGCCGCCCATACCGTACCAGCCAATAATTGAATTGACGGAAGGTTCGCATTTCGGGTATGCTTTGCAGTGGTTTACGTTTGCGACGATCTTGTTCGTTGGGTACCCATTCTATTTGCGAAAACAGGACGACTAGATGAACTATTCTTTGAAGACTTCTTTTGCACGCCGGGCATTGGTATTGCTGTTTTCCGTCTTTGTGTTGACGGTGGTTGGGCGGTTGGTGACGATTACGAATGCGGCTTTATTTTGTTCGGGGTTTCCGGTATGTATTCCCACGGCTCCGCTCGGGTATTTGAAATTGATTCATCTGGCATTGGTAGGGCTTGCCTCAATTGCCATGTATTCAGTTTGGCGAAAGGCGTGGCGCGAACAACGCCATCATGCTGCGCTGTTGCCTCTGACGACCGTGACCGGTGTTACGTTTTTAGGGCAGGCATTGATCGGCGCGATTGTGGTGACGCATGAATTCCCAACTCATCTCGTTGTGCTGCATACGCTGACCGCGGTCGCCTTGTGGATTTCGCTGGCGATGCTCGTATTTATTTCTGGCTTGCTGAAAGAAGATGGACTTGCCGATTATCAATTTGATTGGCGTCAACGGGTAAAGGATTTCTTTATTTTGTCGAAGCCGATCATCGTTTTGTTGCTTTTGGTGACGACCTATGGTGGTTTGGTGGCGGGCGGCAAAGCGTGGCCCTCTGCTTCGCTCACGTTTTGGACACTGTTTGGCGGGGCGTTGGCGGCGGCAGGGTCAAGCGCGTTGAATCAATACATTGACCGTGAACTGGATAAGAATATGCAGCGCACCTCCAAGCGTCCGTTAGCAGATGGACGCCTGACCGCGCCGGAAGGGCTTTCGTACGGACTGGCGTTGTGCCTGGTGAGTTATTACGTGATGGCGGGGTATGTCAACTTACTAGCGGCTATGTTGTCTTTGGTCGGTATTTTCTATTATGTTTTCTTTTATAGTGTCTGGCTAAAGAAGGCAACGGTGCAGAATATCGTCATTGGCGGCGGTGCGGGGGCGATCCCGCCGATGGTGGGTTGGGCGGCAGCGACTGGGGAATTGACTCTCGCTGCCTGGATTTTATTTGCCATCATCTTTATGTGGACTCCGCCGCATTTCTGGGCGCTGGCAATTGTGCGTAAAAATGATTATGCCCGTGCGGGCGTTCCCATGCTGCCGGTGGTGGAAGGCGAAGAAAAGACTCGCAGACAGATCCTTATTTACACGGTTGAACTGATCGCTGTAACTCTGCTGCTGCCAATATTTAATTTGGCAGGAACCATCTACCTAATATCTGCCATTGTGCTTGGGGCGTTCCTTTTTTATGCGGCATGGAAGGTCTTCCGCGAGGGTGGCAATAAGGTGGCATGGATGATGTACCGCTGGTCGAGCATGTATCTGGCGTTTATCTTTCTGGCGTTGATCTTGGATTCAGTATTATAGTAGCCTGAAAAAAAGCCGCTGAAATCAAATTCAGCGGCTTTTTTATTATTATTCTGAACTTCTTTTGTAAAGATAGAGGTTTAAGTCTCCCCACTTTTCGAACATTTCCAATTCGAAGTTTTGATCAAGATATTCAAGGTGGGGGTGGTTTTTTCCTGCCTGTGAAAATTCTTCTATTGATTGTTGGTAAATGATGAACCAAATGCGGTCTGAATTTTCAGCACCGCTTTCAATACTTTCGATGGATTTCAGGTTCAGTATTTTTTGGGTTGCCGGGGAAAGGGTATCGACGCTGCTGTTGGCGGGGTCTGCGATAAAGATTTGGGGTAATTCGGGTGAAAAATAAAAGGCGGGAAGGTAGCTTAGTTTACTGGAGTGAATAACTACATCTCCTTGTTGCAATTTGGAGTTGAGATTTTGTGTCAGCGCGGGGGATGTGTAGGGGAATCCTCTGTAGGTGATATGTTGATAAACCCCCATTCCGGATGCTATGAGAATTAAACATAGGGTAAATACCTGCACAGGTTGAGGGAGTTTCGTCTGTGTAAATGCCCAAGCCAGCCATATGCAGAATATGGCATGGGCTGGCAGCAAGGCGCGTTCCACATAGATGGGGGAGATTTGTGAGACCATCCAGAGGAATAATGGCGGCGCAAATGAAAGGTATGCCAGCCATAACCCTTTGTTGGAATTTCCAGAAATATCTTTGCGGGCGCGGTAGGTCTGAAAGGCGGCAAGTGCAATGACCAATGTTGCAAACAATAATCCAACCGGGAGTAAATAACCCGGCAATGGCAGGTGCGGAAGGTACATCAAAATGAGAGTGAAGATCTTTTCGATGCCCGGCTTCTCGACCCAGAAACTGGAGGTGACTTTGGATATCTGGGCTGGAAGTTGCATCAGCCACGGGGAGTAAAGGATGAGGGAACCGACCCCAGCCAACGTTAAAGATCGAAGCGTTTTCCAGTCGCGTTGGAAGACCGGGGTGAGGGCAAGCGGAATTAAATAAATGGCAGCAAGGTTATGTGTGTATTGGGCAAGTGCGGCGGCGAGACTGAAAAGGATCCATTGACGTTTGAGTAAGGTGTATGTGGCGAGGGTCAGCCAAAAAGCCAGCATCATGTACATGCGGATCTCAACCCCGAAATGTACTTGAAACGGCAGTATGGATGTGAACAGCGCCGCTACCCAGGCAGTGGACGGGTTGAAGAGATGGTTTGTGATGAGATAAACGAGCGTGATCGTTCCCAATGAGAAAAGAACCGATAACAGGCGGGCGGATGTTAATGAATTTCCAAATAACTGCATCCAACCCCAGAGAGCAAAATAATAGGCAGGCGGATGTTCCTCTGCGGCGGAGGCGTTGGTGTCTGTTGCGAGCGTGCCGTTGAGGATGGCTGAGGGTCCTTGTTGGGCAAGCAGAATGGAGAACGCTTCGTCGTACCAGATCGGGCGGCTTTGGATTCCTGCAAGGCGTAATACGAGTGCCATGGCAGCGATGGATAACAGCAGGATGAGGGCTCGTTTGTTCATGTGAGTCTATTTGCGCAGGATCACGGCGGTTTCATCCGAATACAAGGTTTGCCAGCCTTTTTCTGTAAGCGCTGCAGCAAGGTCTGAATCGGCTTGGATGATCGCCCATGTAATCTGATGTTTTGTCAACAAAGCCTCCCAGCCTTTATCGGTGGTAAGAATGGTTTCGTATTCCATGGTGACCTCGCCCGTTACATCGGCGACGCTATCCACAAAGGTTTTTTGCGGATAAAGATTTAGTTCAAGGTAGCCGCCCCAGTTCAGGTCATTGAACATGTTGCCATGTTGCGGGTTAGACTTTAGCCAGTCAACTGCGTTTACCGGGAAAGTCTCTGGCTCAAATTGGTAGATTACCTTTGAAATGGGTGAGGTGAGGATGAATATTCCCAGTACTAGGCTGGTGATGATCGGGTAATAAAACCCTGATATTTTTTCTTCGATATTGGTAAGCGTGCCCTCGAACCTGCCAAGGAGGGGTGCATCTCTGAATCCATTGAATGCTTCTGCAAGGACAAACGGCGCGACGACTCCGTAAAGCTGGATGTTACGAAATGCCATCAGGCTCATAGCAGTGAAACCAGCCAAGAGGAAGCCTTGCCCGCTTGAGAATTTTTCGCGTTTGACCGCCAGCAGAAAAATGGAAAAGACCAATAGTACGAGGATGATGCGCAACTCAGGCAGTTGAAAATTTGGCGAATTTGCCTCTAGCATGCGCGACATCAAATATTGGTTGTTGACGAATCCCAGAATGCTGAACCATGAGTCCGCGCCGCCGGGGTTGAGCACACTGCCTGTGATCGACAAGATCAATGCCCGCCAAAGCCGTTTGCCTGTGGCGAGATTGCCTTCTTTTGCAAAAAGATAATCCACTAGCCAGCCTGCTGCGAAAGCGAATAACACCAAAACCCCGGCAATGAAGATGCCGTGAAAGTTGCTCCACAAAATCATGAGAACGGGAAAGCGCCAAATGGAAATATCCTCGCCGCGGCGTAAACGGTCTGCCCAGATGAGCCATATGGCAAGGAGCAGCATCGAGAATAAATGCGGACGGATCGCCCAATTAAGCGATGTGGCAACCGCACCCCAGCCAATGATAAATAGAATGGGGAGGCGTAATGAGAATCTCTGAACGAGATATTGATAGAGAATGAAGAATGTTGTTGAAAGCAAAATCGCAGCAAGCAAAACAAGCCCCGGCAGACCTGCAACGGAATACACCGCCTGATACGTTACTTGCGACAACCACTCATGGGATGTATAAGGACGATCCTCGTATGGATAGATGAGAGGCTCTGTCGGCGGAATCTTCTGTTCAGAGAGGATGAGCCTGCCAAAGGTCAAATGACGCGGAAGGTCTCCATCCAGATTGATCATGCGGTTGCCGAGCAGCAGGATGGCAAAGAAGAGTGCGATAAAGAATATGTCTTGCAGGCGTGGTAAAAAATTTAGGGACCTCATTTTTTCGGTGCCTGCTTGAGTTTGATGTTGAGGATGCTGATGAAGAAACTTGCAAAGAGGATCTGGAATCCCAGAGTAAATAAGACTGCGCCGGGAATGACCAGCCGCATGGAGAGGGTCGGGTCGATGTCGCCGAAGCGATTCTCACCCCAGTAAAAGACAGCGCTTAATGAGCTTGCAAACCCGAGCAGGATCATGATCCCGCTGAGGATCAGACCTCTTTCAAGTACCAATGCATTCAATATGGAATCGGTTGTTTTGTCGTTTGGTACCAGGTTCGAATGTACACCGAAGAGATAGGTGAACAGCGAGAATAGTACGGATTGAAAACCGATGATGGTCAACAGGGAGGCGTACATGATCGTGTTGATGTCGAGTTTGATCTGCCCGATCTGAATGGGACCAAAGAGTAAGGGAATGGAAATCAGTGCGCCTAGAACGATCAAGGCAATGCCGGGGTAAAAGAATAACCATTTGGGGCTGTACAACAAAAGGAATTTGAGATGCCGCCAACCGTCAGACCATGTGCGCAGATGCGGCGGGCGCGAGCGTCCGTCGGGATGCAAGATGGTGGGGACTTCGGAAATGGACAATCCACGCATGGCGGCTTTGACGACCATCTCACTGGCAAATTCCATGCCAGTGGTTTGCAAATCGAGCGAAAGGATGGAGCTTTTTCTAAAGCCACGCAACCCGCAGTGAAAGTCGCCGATGTCACTTTGGAAGAAGAGCCGCGCAATGCCACTTAAGACCGGGTTGCCAAGATAGCGATGTAAAAAGGGCATAGCGCCCGGCATGATGCCGCCTTTGAAGCGATTGCCCATAACAAGGTCTGCTCCGTTTTTTAAGGCATCTACAAATGGCTGGAGGTTGGTAAAGTCGTAACTATCATCGGCGTCGCCCATGACGATGAATTCATTTTCAGCGGCGGCGATACCGCCCATTAGAGCGCTGCCATAGCCTTTTTCTGGAACGTTCACCACTCTTGCCCCGGCGTTGCGGGCTAATTCCTGTGAACCATCTGTACTGCCATTGTCCGCAATGACCACTTCGCCTTGAATCTGATTCTGCGATAAATACTGCCGCGCTTTTTGGATACAAACTTCGAGCGTCTCGGCTTCGTTCAAACATGGCATGATGATGGAAAGGCGGATGGGGGAGGTCATAGATGGTTTTGATTTTAACAGAAAACAGCCTCCGATTTTTCTTCGGAGGCTGTTTGAAATTCTTTACTCGCCCAAATAATCGCGCAGTTTTCTGCGGATGGATGGGTGACGGAGTCTACTCAGCGCTTGGGCTTCGATCTGCCTTACGCGCTCACGGGTAACACCCATTTTGCGACCTACTTCTTCGAGGGTGTACGCCTGACCGTCGAGCAAGCCATAGCGCAACTGCAAAATACGCACTTCACGCGGGGGCAGTCCGTTCAACACTTCGCCGAGGTGCTCGCGCAGAAGGTTGTACGTGGCGGTGTCATCGGGCGGGGGAGCTTCATCGTCTTCAATGAAGTCGCCGAGCACCGAATCTTCTTCGTCATCGGTCGGAGTTTCCAACGAAAGCGGACGGCGTGCCACCTGGATCATGTTCTCCACTTTCTTCGGAGGCACATCCAAGGCTTCGGCAAGTTCTTCCACGCTGGGTTCACGTCCGAGGCGTTGAGTCAACTGGTGCTGAACGCGCAGGAGTTTGTTGATCTGGTCGCCCATATGGACCGGCACACGGATGGTGCGTCCCTGATCCGCGATGGCGCGGGTGACTGCCTGGCGGATCCACCATGTGGCATAGGTCGAGAATTTATGCCCACGGCGGTAATCGAATTTCTTGGTCGCACGAATGAGACCGATATTGCCTTCTTGAATCAGGTCAAGGAAGGGCACGCCGCGTCCCATATATTTCTTGGCAACAGAGATCACGAGGCGGGAGTTTGCCGTAATGAGATGTTCACGACCCGCCCAGCCGTCTTCAATGAAGCGGCGGAGTTCGAGGCGACGCTTGGGAGAAACACTGCCGTGCGCCAATTCTTCGCGGGCAGAACGTCCGCGTTCGATGCGCTGGGCGAGCTGCACTTCCTCGGTGGCGGTCAACAGCGGAACACGGCTGACCTCTTTGAGGTACAAGCCGATGGTGTCGTCTGTGTCGATGTTTGCCAGGTAGTCGTCGAGCGCCAGGTCGGGCTCGGGCTCGGCTTCGCCGCTTTCTTCCACAGCCACCAATTCGTCTTCGGTGGGCTCGGGCATCATGCTTTCTTCCACGAACGGAATGCCCGCGCTTAAGAGAGCAGAAAACGCTTCTTCCAGCTGCTCCACATCTTGTTCGGCTTCAGGGAAGAAGTGCAAAATATCGTCTAATGTTACAAAGGATTTTTGCCGCCCCAGTTCGATCAAACGCGCTATCGCAGAATACTCTTCTTCGTCATCTTCGCTTATCAGTATCTTGTCTACATCCATTCACTCATCCAACTTTCAATAAGTATTTGCCTGCAAATTCCAGAATTAGAATACACGGTTTTATATTGAAAAGCAATAGGCTCATGCTTCTCAGATGCCTTGCAATGGTTTTGTATTACTTTGCCCTCCCCTAAAAAATAGGGGAGGGCGGTTAAGCCGGTTAGGGCGTGGGGGAAATTTCAGTGGCGGGAACAGGCGTCTCGGTCGGGAGAGGCGTGGACGTCGCCGTGGGGATGGGGGTGGGCGTGTTCAAGTACGGTACCGCCGAAGCAAGATTCGTCAGAGCACCGATGCCGCCGAGTGAGACCACATAAAACTTGCCGTTATCCATGCGCACGTAATAGCCGTTTTCGCTGGGGGTGGTGTCACCGACTTCAAGGGTGCTGGTCGTGCCATCTTCGAATCCGACTGTGAGGACATAGGCAGGCTGGTCGAAACCAAAAATGGATGGGTCTTTCTTATTATCGACCTCGGTGATGATGCGCAGTGCTGTAACCTGAGACGCTGCCGCCTCTGCCATGGCCTGATCTGCATCTACTTCATCAGGCTGAGTCAACACCCAAGCCTGACTCTCGTTTCGCTCCAGTTTGACAGCTTCGCCTTCCAACGGTTTGACTTCAATGCTGGCAACAACGCTTCCTTCTGCAAAGAGGGGCGCTTCTTCTGCTACAGGGGTGATCTCTGCCTCTGCATCTTCAATCGGGTTTTGGTTGAGGTAAATGATCGCTGCGATGATGGCAGCAAAAACGAGTAACGCAACCCATGTACCGGTTCGGAAAAAGGGTTTCCCTTGTTTTGTAGCGGATCTTGTGCGAGTGCTTGGGGCACTGCTTGTTGCTGCTCGCGTGGGTTTGCTCGTCTTTGTTGTGGTTTTCTTGGTTTTCGGTGCCATATTATCCTTTCCTGCGGCGTGAGAACCAGGTCGAAATGCCAAAGAAGACGATCATGCCCGGAATGACGAACACGATCACGATCACTAACACCACGAAGCGCCAAGTCTCTGTGGGCGGAGTGAAGATGCGCTCGGTGCGCGGGCGGGTGGTCAGGTTGAGCAGGTCTTCCTGTTCGGCTGCCCAATCTACAGAATTGATGAAGAAGTTGCCGTTGCCATATGCATCGAAATTGCTGTCAATGGCAAAGAACGAATTCCCGAAGACGACGACACGACCAGTTGTCGCTGCGTTTTCACCCGCGATCGCAAGATAGAGCGGACCGGGTGTATCGGTTTCCTGGTTGAACGCCGGAGATTCGGTATCGCTCAATTCTGTGGTTTCACCCCAGGAGTTTTCACCCGTGCTGATGAGCCAGGTCTGTGTCACATTCTCTTTGACCTCAGATGAGATGGAGAGACTGCGCGCCTGTGGCATGATCACAACCAGGTTTTGGGTCAGGTTTTGCGTGATCGGGTGACCGGGGTTGTAGAGGGATGAGACTGCCGCGAAGGGATTATCGGGGTTGGCGCCATCAATAACGATATCGTCGTTGTAGATGATGCCCCATTCTTTGTTCAGGTAGGCGGCAAGCGGATCGTTCAAATTGCCGAACTCGGTGAAATATTTCGGGTCTTGCAAGACGAAGAGCGAACCGCCATTGTCTACATAGGCTTTCAACAATTCCACTTCATCCGCGCTGACGGGTTTCTGTGGTCCAGCCACGATGACAGCCAGAGCGTCGGCGGGGATCTCGCGGGTATTTAACAGGTTGAGTGTGCTAACCGTGTAGTTTTTAGCTTCTAGCGTGCTTTTGGCAATTCCGTAGGTCAATTCAGAGCCGGGTTCCAGGCTGATCTCACCGTGTCCCTGAAGGAAGTAAACGGTTCGAGATCCTGGGCTGATGAGACGTAACAGGGCTTTGGCAAGCTCAGACTCTGTAGCAAAATCGGCGATTTCTTTGGTCTCGCCCATTTGCAGCAAGATCTTGGCATCTCCCGTCACGCCGGCTTCACGTGCCGCAACCGGGTCGAGGTCTGGGTTCACAAAGCTATAAGTGAACTTGCCATCACTGTTGTTCTTGAACTTTTGCAGAAGATCTTCTGCACCTGTGAGATTTGAATTTGTGGAATAGAACGCGATCGCGTTGACAGGCTCTTTTAGTGTGGCAAGGATCTGCAAAGTTTCAGGTGCAAGAGTGTTGGTCTTGTCTTCGGTAAAGTCGTAGGGCGAGCCGAGCAGGTCGCTGTTGTTGAAGACGATGTAGTTGCTGGCGATGAGAATGCCGACAAAGGCAATTGCCAGAATCAGGGAGTTGGAACCGTAGCGTGCCTGTCGCCCGGTGAGGAAGCGGCGCACGGCATCCGGATTGAGGATGGCGGCAGTCGCCAAGCCGATAATGAATAGACCGATGCTGATTTGCAGGGCGAGGTTTACTCCGTCCTGAATCTCCACCGGCAGGGTGAACATGCCGATCGCGGTCAGCAAGTTTGCCGAGCCGATCAGACCCGTGGAAATACAAGCGACGAGGGCAACGATCAGCCCGATCAGCGCGTATTTTGCGTTGGGGTTTTTCTTTTTACCAGCCATGTTAGCGCCATCTCCGAATTTCGATTGCAGTGGTACCGGCAAACAACCCAAAGGCGATCAGACTCAGGTAATACACAATGCCGCCAAGGGTGATGGTGCCGGTATTCATTTGGTCAAAATGATTGTTGATACTGAGGTAATTGAAAACCTCACCGCTCTGCGGGAGCAAGCTCGCGGGCAGACCGACCATGAAGTAGAGGAAGAATAAAATTCCCAATGTGACGAAGAACGCCGCGAACTGGTTCGTAAAAATGGCAGAAATGCCCACACCCAGAGCTAGCATGGTGGCGCAGAGCAGGATCAAACCGATGTATGAGGCGATCACTACCAACCAGTCGATGCCGGGGTCTACGAAGTTGTTCAAAACGAGCGGATAGATCAGGGTGGTCAGCAACAGGGTCAGGATGAAGAGGATGGAGCCGAACCATTTGCCGATGACCAGTTCCGAGTCGCGCACGGGGGCGGTCAACAGAAGTTCGAGCGTACCCATTCGGGCTTCATCCGAAAGCAGGCGCATGGTGAGCGCCGGGCTGAGGAAGATCATCAGGAAGGCGAACAATCCGTTGATGGGGGCGATATCGGGGGCGGGAGCGCCGCCGAATGCGCCCTGCTGGCTGTTGAAGAACAGCAACAGGCTGAAGTAAATGCCAAGGGGCAACAAGACCGCCAGCATCACAACATATGCCAGGGGTCCGTTGAAGTAATTATCGTATTCGCGTTTTGCGATGGTCCAAATGTTTCTCATGGGAGATGCCTCGTGTTATTTCTTGCCGTCACTGCCGGTGAGTTCGAGGAAGATCTCTTCCAGGCTCATGCCCAGCGGACGAAGTTCGAGCAAATCGTAGCCATCTTTGATGACTTGTTTGGCAACTTCGGGGCGCAGGTCTTTGCCAGAGGCAAATTCGAATTCCACGCCGCCATCATCAAGGGTTTCCACCTTGCGCACGCCTTTAACGCTCTTGATGCTATCAGCAAGTTCATCGCTTTCGCCGCGCACACGCACCACCACTCGTTCTGCGCCGAGCAGGCGGGCTTGCAGGTTTTCGGTGGTGTCTTCTGCAACGATCTTGCCTTTGTTGATGATGAGCACACGGTCGCAGAGATTTTGGGCTTCGTTGAGAAGATGGGTGGAAAGCAACACCGTGCGTTCCTTGCCGATCTCGCGGATCAATTGGCGCACTTCCACCACTTGCCCGGGGTCCAAACCAATGGTCGGCTCGTCGAGGATCAAGACCTCGGGGCGGTGCAAAAGTGCCTGTGCCAGCCCAACGCGCTGTTTCATACCTTTGGATAAATTACCAATATAACTGCTTGAACGGTCTATTAACCCAACCATATCGAGCACTTCATCTACACGGTCTTCCACATTCGGAATACGGCGTAGTTCGCCCATATACTTTAAATAATCGAATGCCGTCATGTCGTAATACAACGGCACAGATTCTGGCAGGTAGCCCACCCGCTTGCGTACTTCCAATGACTCTTCCACCACATCGTATCCAGCCACAATTGCCTCACCATCAGTGGGCGGCATATAGCCGGTTAGGATGCGCATGGTGGTGGTTTTGCCTGCGCCATTCGGACCTAAAAACCCAACGATCTCGCCCTGCTGGGCATCGAACTTAAGATTGTTGATGGCGCGGCGAGACCCATAGTCCTTTGTCAGACCACTAACTTTGATCATTGCTTCTCCTCACGGTGAATTTGTATAAAAGGGGTTTTCGCAAAGAAAAGACACAGCCAGTTGGCGGTGCCTTTTTTTTAATACTGCAAACTACTATACAATATATGAAAGACCGAAGTCAAGCAGTCATAAGACTTCTAATCCAATCCTAATTTTGCCGGGCAGGCGCTATAATTTGGACATGACCGATCTACTTTATCAAACCGATGCTTATCTTAAAGAGTTTTCTGCCATCGTTACATTTGTCGATGCGGCAACTCGAGCTGTCATATTGGATCGTTCAGCCTTCTACCCAGGTGGCGGAGGACAGCCCTGCGATTTTGGAGTCCTTGACGTGAATGGCGTGAAATACCCTGTTGAAAAAGTTAAGAAACAAGGGGATGACGTCCTTCATTTTCTCGGTGGAACCGAGCCTTTGCCTGCGCCCAATTCCGCCTCTTTCGGGACCTTGGACTGGGTGCGGCGACACCAGCTGATGCGTACGCATACAGCCATGCACATCCTTTGCGGAACTGTCTTCCGCGATTATGGCGCCAAAGTTACGGGCGGTGATATGGACCCGCTGAAAGGGCGTATGGATTTTGAATTTGAAACCATGCGCGGAGAACTTGTCCGTGAGATCGAGGTGGCGGTCAATGCTGAGGTGGGGAAAAACCGTGAGATCAGAGTCAACATCCTCCCAAGGGAAGAGGCGTTCCAGATCCCAGATCTGATCCGCACCAAGATCAATCTCCTTCCTGAAGGTATCACACAAGTTCGTACGGTCGAGATCGTTGGGCTTGATCTACAAGCCGACGGCGGGACGCATGTGGCAAATACATCGGAAGTTGGCACGATCAAAGTGGTTGAGTATAAGAGTAAAGGTGCCATTAACAAACGTATCTACATTGAGGTGCAATAGCCCATTTTGGGGAGGCATCTTTTTTTTGGTGTTGTATAATTTTGAAAACCTGGCGGGGTCTCCCGCCCTATTATTTAAAAGGAGAATGCAAAATGAACGCCAAGAAAATTTCGATCTTGCTTGCTGCCATTGTTTTGATCGCTGCCCAGTTAGCTTGTGCTGTGGGTGAACCCACTCTTTCTAACGTCCGTGTGGCGAGCGATGAAGAGGGAAACCAGCCCAATACCGTCTTCGGGGCGACCGATACCGTTTATGTGGTGGGTGACCTTGCCAATGCTGTGGAAGGAAACCAGATCACTTCTCGCTGGTATGCCGAGAACGTCCCTGGTGTAGACCCGAACTTCTTCATCGACGAATCCGCCATTGATGTGGGTGCAGAAGCCATCGATTATGTGTACTTCTACTTCCCTGCTCCCGCCGATGGCTGGCCCGCCGGAACCTACAAGGTGGAAGTGTATTTCAATGGCGTGTTGAACAGCACGGTTAATTTCACCGTTCAATAGCCGACGTGATTTGACTTGAAGCGGTTATCTAACCCGGTAGCCGCTTCTTTCTTTTGATATTGGAGTAATTGTATGGAATCTGAATTTAACAATCCGGGCGATGCCCCCAAGAAAAATAACAATAATACCTTCTTGATCATTGGCGGTATTTTAGTGGTTTTATGTTTATGCGTGATGTGTGTGGGTGCTGGTATTTTTCTGTATACCAGTAATTCTATTCCAGGGTTGAACTCTGCAGAACCGACTCCCTTCCCAACCTTTGCAGTGCCAACCATTCCACCTGTGCCAACATTGGAGATTCCCCCGACCGATGAACCTTCTTCATTGTTTACGCCTTCTCCAGTGAGCAATCTGCGCACTGCCAACGATCAGGAGGGGAACGATCCTAACATCACTTTCGGGTCCCTTGATACGATTTATCTTGTTGGCGATCTGGCAGGCGCCGTGGAAGGGGATGTGATCACCTCGCGTTGGATCGCTGAAGCAGTGGTTGGCTTAGACCCAAATTTCCTGATCGATGAAGGCGATATCACCGTCGGTACAGAAGTGGTGGATTATGTGTACTTCTTCTTTGAACCGCCCACCGACGGCTGGCCCACTGGCATCTACCGAGTAGAAGTCCTCTATAACGGCGTGCAGACCGGTGTGGTCAATTTCTTTGTGCAATAACGAATATACGGCGGAATATCTTTCAAAAAGGCAGCTGTCGAACTGGCATCTGCCTTTTCTTGCCTTATAATGTGAATAATTAAGGCTGGTTATGGGTTGCATAACTTGCCCAACACAATTTGCAAAAGCCAGATTAAAGCCTGCCTTAAGAAGGTTAGCGCCCAAATGATCATCTTGTACCCAAGGAGAGAGAATGGCTTTGTTACCAGAATCAAAAGAAAAACGAGTATTTAATAATGTTCTTGGCGCAATGGGGAATACGCCGCTTGTGCGTTTGGAACGCATTGGCAAAGACCTGCCCGTGCCACTTTATGCAAAATTAGAATTTATGAATCCCGGCGGCTCGGTCAAAGATCGGGTGGGGGCGAACATCATCGAACAGGCAGAGAAGCGCGGAGAGATCAAGCCTGGTGGCACCATCGTGGAAGCAACCTCTGGCAACACGGGGGTGGGGCTTGCCATTGCGGCGGCGCTGAAGGGCTACAAAACCATCTTCGTCATGCCAGACAAGATGAGCAATGAAAAGATTTTATTGTTACGTGCCTATGGCGCAAAGGTAGTCATTACACCCACCGCGGTCGGACCCGATGACCCGCGTTCTTATTACGAAGTGGCGAAAAAATTTGCGCGTGAAACGCCCAATGCGATCTTGGCGAATCAATATCACAACCCCGATAACCCAAAGACTCATGAACTCAGCACCGGTCCTGAACTGTGGGAGCAAACTGACGGCAAGCTGACTGACGTTATCATCGGCATTGGCACAGGCGGAACCATCACCGGCGTGGGGCGTTATCTTAAATCCAAGAATCCGAACATCACAATTGTTGGCGTAGATATTGAAGGGTCGATCCTCACCGAAATTTGGCAGAACAAAGGCATCATCCCTCCCGGTGCGTACCCCAAGACTTATAAAGTGGAAGGCATCGGCGAAGACTTTTTACCATCTACAATGGACATTAACTATGTGGATGCGATCGAACGCGCGGGTGACCGCGAGTCCTTTTTGTGGGCGCGTGCCTTGGTTAGGCAAGAAGGAATTTTTGCAGGCGGCTCATCCGGCTCTGCAATTGCTGGTGCGATCAAATATTGCCGCAAACTCCCGCCGGGGCGACTGCCGGTTGTTATCTTGCCCGATTCGGGTTCGCGGTATCTCTCCAAGTTTTACGATGACAAGTGGATGCGCGAGTTCGGCTTCCTCTCGATGGAATTCGGCGAAACGGCTCTCGGTGACTTGTTGATCGCCAAACCCAATAAAGCTTTGATCACCGCAACGCTGGGCGACTCGATTCGCAGGGTTGTTTCATCTATGCACCAGAATGCGGTCTCGCAGATGCCCGTGGTCGGCGCAGATGGTTCTCTGGTGGGGCTCATTGAAGAAGTGGATTTGCTAAATCATATGCTCGATAAGCACGAACACACCAATGATGAGAAGATCGATGCGCTGGTACAAAACGCAGGCGCGACTTTCCCGCCGGAAACTGCGCTTGAGGAAGCCATGCCCTCACTCACAGCCGGGTATGCCTTGATCGTGGTTGAAAATAGCAAGCCGATCGGGATTCTTACCAAGATCGATGTACTAGATTATGTGGCGGGGAAGATCTAGTAGTTGAGGGACGAGTAATCAGTAGCGAGGTGATAGGAGAGGTTCAAAGAACCTCTCCTGTTTGTTTAACGAACAGGACTCTGCAAGTTCTACTTGCAGGTTGGCAGAATTCCAAATGTAGCCTGTTCTGGCGGACTGTCCAGGGACCCTCTGAAGCCCCATTCTTGTGTGAAATAATTCCTTAATTTAACCAGAACAAGTGTTCTGATATAATAAACAAAACTTTATTTATCAAGGAGAATGAAAATGGACTTTAGCTCGATTAATTGGTTGGCTGTTTTGTTTTGTGTTTTGGCAAGCATGGTCATTGGCGGTGTGTGGTTCGGACCTAAGACCTTCTTCCCAATTTGGTGGAAAGCAATTGGCAAGACCGGTGACCCGATGATGGGCGGCGGCGAGAACACGCCCGGCTCATCGCTTGGCATGGGCTTGGTGTGGGGCGGTATCGTTTTTGCTTCCCTTGTCCAGGCTGTGTTCATGTCGATGATGGTTCATGCCATGGGGAGCCTCTCCGGTGGTGTCTCTCTTGTTTCTGGTGCCGTCACTGGATTTTTGATCTGGCTTGGTTTTGTGGCATCTTCCAGCCTGACCAACAAATTATTCGCAGATCGTTTGCAGGCTTGGGTTTTGGAGCAGGGCAATCATCTCATCACCTTGGTAGTGATGGGTGCAATTGTCGGTGCCATGGGCTAACTATAATTTCGCTTGAAGTAAAATACAGCGGACGGGTTCACCGTCCGCTGTATTTATTTAGGAGAGAAAATGATTCGTTCATATCGTGAAGAAGATTTTGAAACTGTTGCCAAGTTTTGGTTCGCGGCAATCCAAGTCGCTGAGCCAGAGCTTGTTCAACGCATGGGCTACGAATTTAACGGTGCGCGTGAATATTTCAAAACCGTCATCGCAGAAAATCAAATGTGGGTCTACGAACTAAATAACATCCCCGTTGGCATTCTCGGGATTCAAAATGATTACATTGACCGCCTATATGTTGACCCAAATCATCATCGCCGCGGCATCGGCAAATCCTTGCTCGACCACGCCCGCACCTTGTCACCTCAGCACCTTTGGTTGAAGACCGATCAAGCCAATAAAATGTCACGTCCGTTTTATGAAAAGAATGGTTTTGTTGCCACCAAATTTGGCGTCAGCCCGCCGCCCGAATCTGAACCCGATGTGGAATATCACTGGTATCCAAAATAATATGCGCCCAACATATCTCGAAGTCAATCTCACGCAACTGCAAAAAAACATCGAAGCCATTCGTGCCCATGTCGGTGGCGCGAAGGTCATGCCGATGGTCAAAGCCAACGCCTATGGTCACGGCATTGAAGGCGTCGCGCCATTCATCGAACCACATGTGGATATGTTCGGCGTCGCTCTGGTGGAGGAGGGGATTCAGCTTCGCCAACTTGGAATCAAGAAACCGATTCTAGTTGCCGGTGGGACTTTGATCGAACAGTTGCCCTTATTCTTTGAACATGACTTGACCCTCACCGCCTCTTCTCTCGACTTGTTGCTGGCTGCTGACCAGTGGGCTGAGTCTACCCGTAAGCGACTCACCGTCCACCTCAAGATCGACACAGGCATGGAGCGAGTCGGTGTCCGCGAATACGAAGCAGAAGAATTTATCTCGAAATCTACTGCGTGTAGTCACTTGAATGTGGAAGGGATTTATACACATCTGGCAAACTCTGAGTTGGTGGAGTTGGAAAGTTTGCCAAATCATGTTGTCACTGGGCAGCAACAATTGGAACGCTTTCAAGAAGTTCTTCATTTATATGAAAAACATTCTCTGCCCGTTCCGTCGCTTCGACATATCTGCAACTCGGGTGGAATTTTGAATCTACCCGAAGGTCATTTAGATATGGTCCGACCCGGCGTTTTGTTTTATGGTGTTTACCCAGGGCGAGATATTCCACGGACAATTGATGTGAAGCCCGCACTCACTTGGAGATCACGAGTCGCGTATAGCAAGGTCACACAGCCTGGGCGTGTTGTCAGCTATGGGTCGTTGTGGCAGGTCGAAGGGAGTCCGAGGCGCGTGGTGACCATCCCATGCGGGTATGCTGATGGTTACTTCCGCCGCATGACGAATCAAGGACGAGTCATCATCAAAGGAAAATCGTATTCGCAAGTGGGACGCATTTGCATGGATCAGTTTATGGTGGATGCGGGCGATGATGACGTGAAAGTGGGGGATGAGGTGGTTTTGCTTGGCGGTGGCATTGCGCCGGAAGAGCTGGCAGACTGGGCGGGCACGAACGAATATGAAGTGATGACCAATATCAGCGCGCGCGTGCCGAGGGTGTTTGTGGGTAGTGTACAATAGGCGCACTTTTTGTTTTGAGGTGAGAGTTGAATTCCAAAGTTAAAGATTTTGCGTTGCTGTTCGGCGTAGCGGGTATTTCGATTGGGCTCGATCAATGGACAAAATGGTGGGTTCGAGAAAACATTGAATACGGGGGGCAATGGTTGCCAGAGTGTTTAAGTTGGCTCAGCCCGTATGCGCGTTTGGTGCATTGGTATAACAGCGGCGCGGCGTTCGGTATATTTCAGAATGGCAATCTAGTCTTTACGATCCTGGCATTTATTGTGATTGGTGCGATCCTCTTTTATTACAGGCAGGTGGAAGCTGAAGATTGGACCTTGAAGCTGGCGATGGGCTTGCAATTGGGCGGTGCGGCGGGGAACTTAATAGACCGTCTGTTGATGGGGAAAGTGACCGACTTCATTTCGATCAGTGTGTTCCCTGTTTTCAATATTGCGGATGCATCCATTTCGATTGGGGTGGCGGTTTTGTTATTGGGGGTGTGGCTTAAGGAACGAGAAGAAAAATTAAAGGCAGCTCAAATAGACCCATTGGTTGAGCCTGCGGCAGATATAAAGGAAGGTTTGTAGTTTGATGAATGAAGAAGTAGAAGTGGTATTGCAGGAAAAAACGCAGCCTCGCTGGCGTTTTTTTATCTTTTTTGGGGTCGCGGCGGCAATCGTCGCGTTTGACCAGTGGACGAAATGGTTGGTGATCCAGTCCATCCCTTTGAATACGTCGTGGCTGCCTGAGTCTTGGGAGTGGCTTTCGCCGTATGCGCGCTTTTTCCATATTCAGAATCGCGGCGCTTCGTTCGGAATGTTTCAAGATGGGAATACGTTCTTCATCGTTCTCACGACTGTGATTGTGGCAGGCATTGTTTATTATGTCTCTCAAATGGAGCACCCAAGTTCCTGGATGTGGGTTGCGGCGGGCATGTATTTGGGCGGTGCTGTGGGCAACCTGATCGACCGCCTAACCATTGGGGCTGTAACCGATTTTATTTCAGTGGGAACTTTCTATATCTTTAATATAGCGGATGCGAGTATCAATATCAGTGTTGTACTTCTTCTCATCCTTTCATGGCGGAACCGTGGCGAGCCCGAACCTGAACAGCAGGAAACGAAAGAGACTCCATGACAGATCGAATTGAAACCTTTCACTACGATGAACAGAACCCGGATCGATTGGATAAATTTCTTGTCTCGTGCCTGCCGGAGTTTTCACGTGCCCGCATTCAAGGCTTGATCTTGGATGGGTTTGTCTCGGTTAACGGTGTGCCTGCCAAAAAAGCCGGGCAGCTTGTTGAAGACGGGCATGATATCGAAGTGCGCATCCCGCCGCCACAACCCAGCGGCTTGGTGGCAGAAGATATTCCATTAGATATCATCTTTGAAAATGACGACTTGATCGTGGTCAATAAACCAGCAGGGATGGTCGTTCACCCGGCGGCAGGGCATTATTCTGGCACGCTGGTCAATGCAGTTCTTGGCTACGACCCAGACCTTGAAGGCATTGGCGGTGAAGAGCGCCCCGGTTTGGTGCATCGCTTGGATAAAGAAACTTCTGGCTTGATTATTCTTGCAAAAAACGAACGTGCTCACAATTGGCTGCAAGATCAATTCCGTTTGCGTAAAGTGGAAAAGACGTATCTTGCATTGGTCGATGGCAAACCGCCTACACCCGCCGGACGAGTGGAAGCGCCGATTGGGCGTGACCCGAGTCACCGGAAGAAGATGGCAATTGTTTCGCCGGGCAAGGGACGTGAAGCCGTCAGTGAATATAAGACTCTCGAGTCGTTCAAGAACCATACCCTGTTGGAATTTCATCCACATACCGGGCGGACACATCAGATCCGCTTGCATTGTCAGTTTTTGGGATGCCCAATTGTCGGTGATGTGGTTTATGGAAAACGAACAGTCACTTTGACGATTGACCGTCACTTTTTGCATGCGTTTCGTTTGAAGATCATTTTGCCGGGTGAGAAAAGTCCGCGCATGTTCGAGGCAGAATTGCCGGAAGAGTTGAAGAATGTTTTGGATGAGGTAAAGAGGTATGAGTGATAAGGGATGAGAAATAAGTAACGAGAAATTAAGGACGAGGAGAGGCGATTATGCTAATTACAAGTCCTTGCTCGTTACTCTTAACTTATTTCTGGTAACTAAAAAGAGGACAATATGAACGAAAAAGGTTTTGAAGGACTTAAGGTTTGGCAAAAGGCGCATGGGTTAATGCTGGATGTTCATAAGAAACTGATACCGTTGATATTGAAAGCCTCACCTGATGAACGTTTTAATCTGATCTCGCAAATCCGTCGTTCTTCCAAGAGTGTACCCGCAAATATTGCCGAAGGGCATGGACGGTTTTATTATGGTGATAATGTCCGCTTTTGTTATAATGCGCGCGGCTCACTGGATGAAACCGTCAGTCATCTCATAGCAGCCATTGATCTTGGCTATTGTCCGCAATCTTTGTTCGATGATTTACGTGCTCAAGCTATCGAAACCCGGCGAATGTTGAACGGATATATTGATTGGCTTAAAGAAAAGAAGATTGGCGAAAAAGAACCCGGCGCCTCTCTCTACATCCGCGAAGAACAACCTGACTATATCCTCGACCCTGAACACTATACCGACTAATCTCATTACTCATTACTTATTTCTTATTACTTATTAAAAACCAGGAGATACCCACATGGAATTCATTGACCTACGTTCCGATACAGTGACCAAACCCACACCGGAGATGCGCGAAGCGATGGCGGAAGCCGAGGTGGGGGATGATATCTATGGCGATGACCCGACGGTGACTCAATTGCAAGAGAAGGCTGCAGAGATGCTCGGCAAGGAGGCGGCATTGTTTGTCCCTTCGGGCACGATGGGCAATTTGCTGGCGTTGCTGGTTCATTGTGCGCGCGGCGAGGAAGTCATCTGTGGTGATAAGTCGCATATTTACGTCAACGAAGCGGGCGGGATGGCTGCGTTGGGTGGGATTTATCCACATCCGGTGCAGAATCAAAAGGATGGCACGCTTCGCCTCGAAGACATCCGCGCTTCGATTCAGCCGGATGATTCGCATCGCACCATTACGCGTTTGGTTTGCATCGAGAACACGCAGAATATGTGCGGCGGTGTGGTCTTGAGTGTCGATTACACAAAGCAGGTGGGGCAGTTGGCGAAAGAAAATAACTTGAAGTTTCACATTGATGGCGCGCGTATTTTTAACGCAGCGGCGGCATTGGATGTGGACATCAAAGAACTCGTTGCGCCAGCGGACTCGGTCATGTTCTGTTTGAGTAAGGGATTGGTTTCACCGGTTGGGTCCATGTTGGTGGGGTCGCAAGAATTTATTGCGAAGGCACACCGTTTGCGCAAAATGTTGGGTGGGGGCATGCGGCAAGTGGGCGTTATTGCGGCGGCGGGACTTGTATCACTGGAGAAGATGACGGGGCGGCTTAAGCAAGATCATGCCCGGGCGAAGAATCTGTATGAAGGCTTGAAGCAGGTGAAGGGATTAAGACTCGAGGCGGAGCCTGCATCCAACATGGTGTATTTTACGCTGGCGGATCATATCCAATTGACGGAGAATGAGATCATTGCTGAGATGAAAAAATATGGCGTCATGGTGGATTGGTCTGCACCGAGGCAGTTCCGTTTGGTGACGCATTATTGGGTGGATGACGCAGGTGTGGATAGGACCGTGAAGGCGTTTGGAGAAGTATTGAAGTAGCTATTCAACAGCCTTGGGGAATAGGTCTGGTTGTGTTTGCAGGAGAGTCGCAAAGGCATCGATCATGGCACTGTCGAACAATGTGCCAGATTCGCTCTTGAGATATTCAAGCGCTTCTTCTTTCGATATTTTTTGCCGATAAGGGCGATTGCTGGTCAGGGCGTCGAAGGCGTCGATCACGGAGAAGAGGCGTGCCAGTTCGGGAATGTCTTCTCCTTTTAACGCGCCAGGGTAGCCAGTGCCATCCCAACGCTCCTGATGATGTCGGATGAGGGGGATGGTATCTTCAAGGAATGGAATGCCTGCCACGATCTTTGCACCAATATCGGGGTGAAGCCTCATGATCTTCCATTCGTCTTCAGTGAGGGGACCTGGTTTATGCAAGATGGTATCGCTGATGCCGATCTTGCCAATGTCGTGAAGAAGTGAGCCGCGTTCAAGGATCTTGAGTTGTTCCGGTGAATAGCCCAATGCTTCGCCGAGTTTCACAGCCAGATGGGTAACTCTTATGCTATGTCCCTCTGTTTCGCGGTCGCGTGCATCGAGGGCAGAGGTGAGCGAGGCGAGGGTTTGATCATAGGTGGCTTCGAGCATATCGTAGGCGTTCTTGATCTCCATGGCTTGACGACGAGACTCGACCAATAGCAGGGAACGTTCCAATGCGACGGCAGCTTGATTGATGAGGGCTTGCAGGTCATTGGAGCTGGCGGCAGGTTTCGCAGATTCTTCGTGAGTGTCCATCCAGATCACGCCATATCTTCGAACCGATGTCTGAATGGGCATCAGAGTTCTTAGGATGGATTCGCCAAGGGAGAATTCGATCATTTGCCCGGAAGCCATTGTGTTTTGAATCAATTGCATGGGGTGATCGGAATTAATATCGATACTGCCATCTTCTTCGACCCTTACTTTTGCAATGACCTCATTTTCTGAATCGAGAAGTACGATGCCGGTGGCAAAATTCTTTCCGAGTTTGTGGGCGGTTTGGGCGATGTCTGATGCGGCATCTTCTATGTTTTCAGCCTGGATGATCTGGTTGCTCAACCGATAGAGCAGGGATGTAATGCGCAAGGAGGATCTTAATTCCTGTTGAAGCCAGGCACTTTCAAAAGCGCCGCCTGCCTGAATGGAGATCAGTTCCGCCAATGATTCGTCATTCTCAGTAAAGAAGACTTCCTTTTGTTTTCCGAAGGCAAAGATCGCCCCAATGTTCACATTATGCCAGCGGATGGGAATGACGAGCAGGCTTCGCAAACCTGCGTTATCAAGCTTCAGTTTTGATGTTTTTTCGTATTTTCGAACATCGCGGATTCGAAACGGCTGTGAGGCGTGCAATGCAATCGAGATCAAATCATCAGATGTGTCTGGGTCTGTCAAACATTCGAACAAAAGTGGGGCAGCTCCAGAGGAAGCTCGTTGGATGTAATCGCGTTCCTGTTCATGCCCGAGCTGAATATAAATGTAGGTGAATTTTGCCTGTGTAATGTCTCGTGAAATCGAGGCGACCTCTTTTGCAGTCGCTTCTGGGTCGAGTGCAGAGGAAAGTTGACTGCCGGTTTGGATCAGGTTTTTCAGGCGTGCATGATAGCCAGATTGTTCCCATGCGCGTGCCAACTCGGCGGCGACTGTTTCTGCAAGCCCGATCTCAAGGCTGGTAAATGCATTGGGTCTTTCGTTGCTGAGTGTGATCATCCCATGGACATGCCCATTATAGATCAGCGGGATCGCGATCAGGGACAGGCTGGTTTCACCTTTGAAGGCAATAAAATCCGGGTCCTGGCGGATATCGTTGACGATCTGTGTCTTGCGCTGGCGCAGGGCACGCCCGATGACGCCTTTATCAACATCCTGGCGGTACTCTACTGGGATCAAGTGTTTTTGGCTGCCTGTTGCGGCAAGCAGCATGAACTCTTTTTGCTCATGTTCATGGATGAAGATCAGTGCCAGTCCGCAATTGGTAGCCCGTTCAAGAGTATTAACGGCAAGTTGAGCCGAAACCGGCTGGTCAAGTTGATTTTCAAGCTGTTGACTGAGCTCAAGTAAAAGCATCAATTGCGCATTGCGTTTTTTCTCGATTCCCACCTGGCGCGAGAGTTTGTTAACTTGTTCCGTTTGGATGCGTCCGCGAATCCCTTCCGGGGTCATCATGAATGGTCGCAGGTATCGGTCAAGCCGGTGACTCCACAGAGTGGCTGAAATCTCTGTGAATTCTGCGTCCTCGTTGGGTTCGTTGCCGGTCTTGTTCAATTCCTGAATAAGACCGCTGGTGGTCATGATCACCGTGGAAGTGGCGTAATAAAGCATCACCGAAAATACGATGAAGAAAGCAAGCGTTGCTTCACGAACCGTTAGAATGGTTGGGGCATGGCTTTCATACCCTGAGTCGATCGTAAAGAGCAGGGCTCCTATAAAGATCAATAATGCCAACTCTGCAAAAAAAGCGATCATCACCACTCGGCGGCTGAGAATATCATCCTCTGGCACCTGGAGGCGTTCCCATGGGATCAGACGTTCCACGACCAGCATGGCAATGATGGCTACCGGTGCAACCAAGTTGTCGCTGTCGATCAACAAAATGAGACAGGCAATGATCAACCACGGGATGATCTGTAAGCGATTGAGTGCCTCGGCATATTTCTGGGTAGGCAAAATGATGGTTGCGCCGCCAAGAAATGCAGTGATCAGAAATACAGCTCCCAAAGATGGAATGAACGCATTCGCTGTTGAAAAATCCAGATCGGAGATCGGCAAGACCATCCCAGCCGAAAAGGTTATCAGCACAACCGTCAATTGGAATATATCAACTTGGCGGAAGCGGTCAGATAACGGTAAAAGCAATACCAACTGCATGACCCCTGCCGTAAAAAAAGCAAAAGCCCCGATCGGCTGCCCTCTTTGCAAGATCATGCCCCCGGAAATGAGCAGCAATATGAATGCCAATGACTTGATGATTAGCGTTTTTCTTTTTGAAACATTCCAGACCGAAATGACTTGAAGGGAAAGACCGCTGAAAAAACACATCAACCCTACAAATCCATGCATGGCAACAGGGAAGCCGCTATTCGTGAGGTTAAGATGGCTGGGAACCAGGATTAGCCCCACACCGAGCCCTTCCAACATCAGAGAGATAAGAACATTGAAATTTTTTTCAGCAGGGTATTTCATGTGGCTAGAGGATAGCATAAGAAATCAAATTTATCTAGCGTAGTCGTAAGCCTTGGAATCCCTCAAAAAGATAGCCAATCGATTTCTGATATAATGCCACCACAAACAGGTATTCGGGGCTGCGCCGGTTTGTAATCCAAGAAAAAGGTAGTTTGAATGCAAAGTTTTATTTCCCTCGCACAGATTGATGAAGTCACAAATATGGTACGGAGCCGGATCTCCATTCAACCGGTGGTCGGATTAATTCTCGGCTCAGGGCTTAACGGTCTGGCTGATTCTGTCCAGAATCCGATTCACATCCCATACAGTGATCTACCGAACTTTCCCACCTCCACAGTTCACGGACATGTAGGTCGTTTCGTGATCGGCGAGCTGGAAGGGAAGCCCGTCATCGTCATGCAGGGACGCATTCATTATTATGAAGGCTACACCATGGGGCAGGTGACCCTACCTGTGCGTGTGATGCACCGCTTGGGCGTGAAAAGCATGTTCGTTACCAATGCTGCTGGCGGAGTCAATTCAGAGTTTGCGCCTGGCGATGTGATGTTGATCACCGATCAATTGAACCTGATGGGGATGTCTGGTTTGAATCCGTTGATGGGACCCAACCTCGACGAGATCGGACCACGCTTTCCCGATATGAGCCAGCCGTATGACCGCGAGTATTTTGATCTTGCGCGTGATGTAGCAAAGAAAAATAATTTAACCCTGCGTGAAGGCGTTTATGCCGGGTTGAGCGGACCCTCCTTCGAGTCTCCCGCCGATTTGCGCTTCCTGCGTCTTGCCGGTGTGGATGCAGTTGGCATGTCCACGGTGCCGGAGGTGATCATTGCCCGACACGGTGGGATGCGTGTGTTGGGGCTTTCCGGTATCAGCAATAAAGCCAATTTAGATGGCTCCACCATCACCACCCACGAAGAGGTCATCGAAGCGGGCAGAGTGATTACTCCCAAGATCGAAGCGATCGTTCGGGGTGTTCTGCGCGGAATGTAGCGCACGGTCGTCGATGGTAGCTTTTCTAAAATTTATTTCAACCTACGAGGCTTTGATCTATATCGTGCTGGCGATCGGAGCCTTGTTCTCCTTTCGCTGGCTCTTTCGTTCGTGGAATGAATGGCGGGTGGCGGTCTTTAGCCTGGAACGAGAGTTCTCTTCACGGCGTTTAGGACGCTCTGCTTTGATATCCATCCTGATCGTTATCTTTTTCTGCGTCGAATTTTTTGCAGTGTCGTTTATCGTGCCTGGGCTTCCATCTGATTTTTTTCTTGCAACGCCCACACTCGACCTGATCTCAACGCCAACAGGTACACTCTCACCCGAACTATTGACACAGATCGCGGGTCAACCCCAGGCTGCCCAACCGAACGCGGCAGGTTGTACCCCGGGTCAGCTTGAGTTAACCTTCCCGGAAGCGGGAGATGAGATCAAAGGTGTGGTCGAATTGACCGGCACGGTGAATATTCCGAACTTTGGCTTTTATAAATATGAAATTGCCCCCAGCGGAAGCGATTCCTGGGCAACCATCGCCGCCGGGCGTGTGGCTGTCATTCAAGGTTCGCTTGGGCGTTGGGATACAACTGCGCTGACACCCGGTGATTATCAATTGCGGCTGGTGGTGGTTGATAATCAGGGCACGATCCTGACCCCGTGTATCGTGCCGGTGCAAGTAATAGTCAATCAATAAAAAAGGTAGAATCGAATTAATGTCTGAAATACAGATCCGCCCTACGGTCGCCACCGACCTGACGCGTTTGATGGGTATCGACCATTCTGTGACGAGTGAATCGGTCTGGCAATTGGAGTTTCGGCGCGATAGCGGGCAGGTAGCCACCACGTTTCGTGAAGTGCGCCTGCCGCGTGCCATTCAAATTCAATACCCACATAACCATTTTGCGCTCGCCGATGACTGGATCAAGCGTTCGATGATGTACACCGCTGTATTGGGCGCAGATCCGGCTGGGTACATCAGCCTTCTGGAGCGTGGAACCGCATCCACGGTGTGGGTGATGGATCTGGCAGTCGATGTGGCGAGTCGACGTAAGGGCGTGGCATCCGCTTTATTGGCGGCTGGGCAGGCTTGGGCGGAGTCGCGAGCGCATCGTCGGTTTATCATGGAGATGCAGTCGAAAAATGTTGCGGCGATCCGGCTGGCGCAAAAATCCGGTTTCGAGTTCTGCGGGTATAATGACCAGTACTACCTCAATAAAGATGTTGCATTGTTTTTTGCTAAAGTATTGAAGTAAGTGGGAATCGGCGGGAGCTGGTTCCAGCACCATTTTATTGGAAGGGCTGTATGATTAACGGTTGGCCAGAAACCTTGCTGGCGGGGCTCAAAG
This sequence comes from Anaerolineae bacterium, assembly GCA_017303735.1. The sequence continues at coordinate 9,574 of JAFLCF010000002.1, read as the reverse complement.
CGATCAATCAAATACTGACGGCGGGAATTGCCATCACAGCATTCTCGTTGTTTCTGTATTCGCTTTCATTTAATTTGCGTGATAGGGTGGCTCGTTCGTTCGCGATCATCCTTCTATGTGTGGTGATCGTTTTCACAGCCGAATCTCTTCAAGATAATACTGTCTCCATTCAAACACTGGACTTGTTGCTACGTTTGCAGTGGTTTGGTCTGGCATTCCTTCCGGCCGCGTACCTGCATCTTTCAGATGCTTTGCTCGTTACGGCAGGACGCCCTTCGCGTGGACGCCGCCGAATTGCTGTGCGCGGCATGTATGCGATCTCTGCGATCTTCCTTGTTTTGCTTGCATTTGGGTATTTGCTTGGTCCCATTGTGCCGGATGGGAAACCCGCGCCCCACCTCCAGCGCACGATGTGGACAGAGGTATTCACGATCTTCTACGTGATTACGATGGTTTGGGCAGGGGTCAATTTTTCGCGAGCCTATAATCTAATGTTGACGCGCTCAGGGCGGCGGCGCATGCTCTACCTGATGGCTGGTGCGACCGCCCCGGCGCTGGGTTCCTACCCCTATCTTTTGTTCGGTTATACGCTGGCGGCTGATCATCAATTTTTGTTTTGGACCACGGCATTGGTCATCAATGTGCTTGTAGCCGTTTTGGTGATCGTGATGGCGTATGCAGTGGCGTTCTTTGGCGTTTCATGGCCAGACCGCGTCATCAAAAGCCGACTGTTCAAATGGATCATGCGTGGACCGGTTACCGCATCCGCTACCTTGGCATTGATGACGGTTGTACGGCGCGGGGGAGAACTTCTTGGAACACCCTACTCGGCATTCGTGCCGTTTACAGTAGTTGCTTCGGTTCTACTGATGGAGCACGCCATTACGTTTGCGGCACCCTTGTGGGAGCGGTGGCTATTCTTTGGGCGTGACCGCAACGAATTGGAATTGCTGCAAAATGTGGAAGAACGCCTGCTAACCCAAAGCGACCTGCAACAATTCCTCGAATCGGTTCTGGCGGCAGTGCGCGACCATTTGCAATCTCCATCTGCTTTTGTAGCTGCATTAGACGATGAAACCTTGCTCCCTGTAGTTGTGGCTGGGAACCGCGCCCTGCTCGATCAAGACAGCCTGACACAGGCATTGGATCATATTAATAGTGATATGAGGCGCGAATTCCAGTGGGGGAATTACTGGGTTCTTCCGCTTTATACCCGCAAACGCCCCGAGATGGATCGTGATGAACTGCCGCCTTTGCTCGGTTTGCTGGGTGTGGCAAAAAGTGAAATAAAAAATTCCATGGAAACAGACCAGCGTGAAGCACTGTGGCTGCTGGCAGACCGAGCCGCTCTTGCCCTGGAAGACCGCCAACTTCAACAACGGGTCTTCCGCTCTTTAGCAGATATTCAGCCGCAGGTCGAAATGATCCAACGCATGCGTGCCGCCAGCCGCTACGATACCAATGCCAATCTGTTGACTGCGCCGCTTCCGCAAGAAGCGGACCTTGCCAACTGGGTGAAGGATGCTCTCACGCATTATTGGGGTGGACCAAAGTTCATGAATAATCCGCTTGCCAACCTTCAAGTGGTGCGTGAACTGGCAGAAACAGAAGAAGACGGCAATACATCCAATGCCTTGCGCACCTTGCTGCGCCGCGCCGTGGACGAGGTACGTCCGCGTGGAGATCGTAAGTTCACCACCGAATGGATTCTGTATAATATTCTTGAAATGAAATTCATCGAAGGGCGAAAAGTCCGCGATGTAGCTGCACGGCTTGCCATGTCTGAAGCGGACTTATACCGTAAACAGCGGGTTGCCATCGAGGCAGTAGCCAAAGCCATTCTTGAAATGGAAGTAAATCAGTTGGAACGCTAGTCCTTTATTGGAAGACACACGTCGAATGGTCTTTCGCGCAAATTTTGTGGAGGGCGCGCCAAGATCATGGGTGCGGCGATTTAAAAAGGAGAATGTTATGACGGATGCAAATGGAAAAGGAAAAAATGATCGATCGGCTCCAGTTCTGGATGAGGGCTGGTGGGATTCTGTGTTGGCGGAGGAAAGCCGGCACTCACCGACCCATCGTGTGGTAGCGCCCAAGCCCGAGGTTAAGCGGGAGGCGGCGGCGCAAGAGAGTGAAACCTCACAGCCTGCGGTCAATTGGACGCATGTCAAAGACCTATATATGAATGACCGTATCATTGACCTGACCGTGACCGGGCAAAACCGCGGCGGCTTGTTGGTGGAAGGGAACGGATTGTTTGGTTTTGTTCCGCACTCTCATTTGGTAGACCTGGCTGGTAAAGAGAACCTTAACCGTATTCAAGACCTTGAACCCTATATTGGGCGTACCCTGCACTTAAAGGTCATTGAGTGCGTGCCGGAAGATGGTCGTGTGGTCTTTTCGGAACGCGCAGCACAAAGTGAGCCTGGCAAGCGTGCCGAACTGTTCCATTCATTACATGCGGGTCAATCTGTGTGTGGCACGGTGACCAACATCACAGACTTTGGTGTATTCGTTGACCTCGGCGGCGTGGAAGGGCTCGTGCATATTTCTGAATTATCCTGGGGGCGTGTTACGCACCCGTCGCAATTCGTAAAGCTTGGAGGCTCCATCGATGTGCAGGTTCTAGATCTTGCCCCCGAACGCTGCCGGGTTGCTTTGAGCATGAAACGCCTGATGCCCAATCCGTGGACGAATGCTGCCAGTGAATTTCCGATCAATTCCATTCATGCCGCAACGATCTCCAGCGTGCTCTCCTATGGTGTCTTTGCCCGCCTCGATGTATTTGGTGTGGAAGGCTTGGTTCATTCTTCCGAGATTCCTCATGCTGAAGGGGTGCTTCTTAAAGATATTCTTTCTGAAGGGCAGTCCATTCAAGTTCGTGTATTACACCTCGACCCAGCGCATCACCGCCTTGGGTTTAGTATGAGGTTAGACTAGGCAATGACCGACCCCCACCTCCGGCGTTTCCAGCAGGAAGAGTTCACTCCCCGCAACGACTGGCTAGAACGCCTGGCTCGTTTCTATAACCAATTCGGGCGCTTTCTTCGTGATGCCGCCGGCGTTGCCTTGATCGCTTTTGCCTTCATGGCATTTCTTGCCTTGTGGAATTGGACCGATGGCGTCATCCTGACTCCCATTGCCAGCATTCTGCGCACCTGGTTCGGTTGGGGAAGCATCCTGATCCTGACCGGTATTGCCTATCTTGGATTCTCTCTACTCCAACGCGAACGGACTCCAGTCCACTGGGGGAAAATCCTTGCCCTTCAACTCGCCGCTCTCTTAACCCTCGGCTTGCTTGCTGTTTTCTCGGGCAATGACCTCTTCCGAGCCGAGTCTGGCATGGATGGTGGGCGCCTGGGTTGGGGACTCGTCCGTTTGTTATGGCAGATGATGGGCAGCCTTGTCGGCTCTCTCGTCTTGTTCCTGCTTTGGGCATTAGCTGTGGCAACAGGCTTTGGGCTTTGGGCAAAACTTGAAGCCTGGCTGACGAAGATCGCAGGTGATGAAGCGCCGGTGATCGTCTCGATGCCTATGCCTGAAGAGAAGCTTGCAGCCGAAGTTGAGCAACAAGCTGTCAAACCTGCTGCACCGAAAAAACGTTCACAACCTCTTCCGCCTGAATTCCGCACCCAATTGAAATCCGCTGAAAAGAAACCAGAGAAGACGCTTAAGCCGCCCCCACGCGGAGAAGACCTTCCGCCACTCAGCATTTTGATGGGTGATTCAACCGTCCGTGCTGATGAACGCACCATTAACCAAACCGCCGGGCTGGTCATGAAGACCCTGTCTGAGTTTGGCATTCCTGCCACAGTCATCGGATATCGCGTTGGTCCGTCGGTGACGCAGTTCGCCGTCCAACCGGGTTTCATCAAAAAAGGGAACGAAGAAGAAGATGCGCAACAGATGAAGGTGCGTGTTGCGCAGATCGCCTCCCTTGAGAAAGATATTGCGTTGGCGCTTTCTGCTCAACGTCTGCGTATCGAAGCGCCGGTTCCCGGCAAGCCTTACGTCGGCATCGAAGTGCCCAATATAAGCAGTTCCGTCGTCCGTATGCGGGCGTTGTTGGAGAGTGATGCCTTCTATAAAGTTGGCGCACCTTTGGCTGTTGCCTTGGGACGCGATGTTTCTGGCAACCCGCTCAACGCCGACCTTGCCCGTATGCCGCACTTATTGATCGCAGGTTCTACAGGCTCTGGTAAGTCGGTTTGTATTACGTCCATTGCGGCATGTCTTGCCATGAACAACACCCCCGAAGAACTTCGCATGGTGATGATCGACTCGAAAATGGTCGAGCTGATCCGCTTCAATGGCTTGCCACATCTGTATGGAAAAGTTGAAACGAATCTCGACCGTATTCTGGGTGTCTTGCGTTGGGTGGTGGTCGAAATGGAACATCGCTACCGCCTGCTCGAAGCCATGCATGCCCGCGATCTGAATTCCTACAATAAGAAAGTCTCCCGCTCCGCCGACGGACAACCCCTTCCGCGCATCGTTGTATTGATCGACGAACTCGCCGATTTGATGATGTCTGCCCCTGATCAGACCGAGCACAACCTTGTCCGCCTTGCACAGATGGCGCGCGCCACGGGTATTCATCTTGTGGTTGCAACTCAGCGTCCATCTACCGATGTGGTTACGGGTCTCATCAAAGCCAACTTCCCGGCTCGTCTTGCTTTTGCCGTTGCATCTGGCACAGATAGCCGCGTTATTCTTGATTACACCGGCGCAGAATCCCTGTTGGGGCGTGGTGACATGCTCTTCCTCAACCCTGAAGTTGGCAATCCCGTCCGCGCACAAGGGGTGATGATCACCGATATGGAGATCGAGCGCCTCATTTCCTACTGGCAAAAGAATTGGGATAGTGACGCTGTTGAAGTACCGCCGTGGGAAATGCTGTTGAAAGAACCCGATGAAAATGAAGATGATGGTTTGGTGGAACAAGCCATTTCCATCGTCCGCCAGCAGCAGCGCGCTTCGGCTTCCATGTTACAACGCCGCCTGCGAATTGGGTATCCGCGTGCCGCACGCCTGCTCGACCAGTTGGAAGAAATGGGCGTCGTCGGTCCATCTCAAGGCGGCGGCAGGGAGCGCGAAGTCCTTGTAAATGATGAAGATGAATTGAACGATGAGATCAAATAACTCAGGAAACTCCACTCGATCATGACCTCAAAACAGACATTCTCAGACCGGGCAAGAATTATTTTCAAAGGCATCCTCGACCCAATTGGCAACTTCCTGAATCGGCTGGGTCTTTCACCGAATACCATCACGTTACTTGGTTTGGCTGGCACCACGGTTGGAGCATACGTCATTGCCCAGGGACACATGACCACCGGCGCATTCGTTCTGCTGGCTTCCGTGCTTGTAGATGCCTTCGATGGCACCATGGCGCGTTTGCGCGGCGAGCCCAGTGATTTTGGCGCCTTCGTAGATTCGGTCAGTGATCGGTATGCAGAGTTGGTCACTTTTGGCGGGCTCTTGTATTACTTTTTGACTCAAAGCGATTATCCCGGTGTGGTGGTTTCCTTCATTGCTGCGGCGGGGTCTGTTTTGGTTTCGTATGTCAAAGCCCGAGCCGAAGGGTTGGGCTTTACAGCGAAGGTCGGTATCCTCACCCGTCTTGAGCGATACATCGTTTTGATTCCCCTGCTTGTTTTCAACCAACCTTTCCTTGCAGTTTCCATTATTGCCGTACTGGCAAATATCACTGCCTATCAACGCATTCTCCACGTCCGTGGGCAGGGACGTGAACGTATTATCCAAAGCCGCAAAGAAAAGGAAAAAGCATCCTAATGGACGGCATTACACTCGGTCCCATTCTGTTGCGCTGGAATGGGTTGCTGATCGCTTTTGGAATTTCGGTCGGCGCTTTATTAGCTGCACTTGAATCCAGACGCCGTTTTCACGACCCTGAGATCATTTATTATCTCTTCGTGCCGGTGACGCTGGGAGGATGGCTGGGCGCCCGGCTTTGGCATGTGTTCACCCCGCCTCTTTCCTCCGTTCAGCTGGGTCTGACCACCTCGCATTATCTTTCCAACCCGTTGGATATTCTTGCGTTCTGGGTCGGCGGTTTCGGCATCCCTGGCGCGATCCTCGGCGGACTGATCGGCTTATGGTTTGCTGCTCGTAAAATGGAACTTCCCTTCTGGGAATTAACCGATGTTCTCGCCCCCGGACTCTTAATGGCTCAATCCATTGGTCGGATTGGAAATTACTTCAACCAAGAGTTATATGGCGTGCCGACGAATGTACCTTGGGCAATTTTCATCCAACCAGATCACCGATTAAAAGGATATGAGCAATTTGAGCTCTATCATCCGTTATTCGCCTATGAAGCATTGCTGGCTCTGCTTGGTGTGGTTTTATTGCTGTGGCTTGCCCGTGGCAGATTTGCTGAACAGCTAAAGACCGGAGAATTATTCCTGGTTTATCTTGCATATTACTCCCTTGTCCGTTTTTTGCTTGAATCCCTGCGCCTTGACGTGGCGATTGTAAACAATATAAATGTGAACCAGTTGTTTTTTGGATTGCTTTTTATCTTTGCCGCCGGAGTTTTTGCTCGTCGCCGCCTTGCACCAGTTTTGTAAGGGGTTTGAGAGGGAACTCGATGGGGGATGGGTAATAAAATGGAAATAGCCTTTTTCTAGTAATCAAAGTAGATCACATCGAACTTCCATCCATGTATGGAAGTTCAACCGTTCGTTAATACAATCGGTGGGTCTACTGAATAAAGGAAAAACCATGATTGAAACCAATGATCTAAGTAAACAGTTTAATGATTTTGTGGCTGTAGATGGCGTCAACCTTTCTGTCGGCTCTGGGCAGATATTGGCGCTTTTGGGGCAGAACGGTGCAGGCAAGACGACCACCGTCCGCATGTTAACGGCGTTGCTGCAACCAACCCGCGGATCTGCCCGGGTAGCTGGGTTTGATGTCGCGAAAAATGGACATGATGTTCGCTCATCGGTGGGAGTGCTGACAGAACATCACGGTTTGTACATGCGTATGACCGCCCTGGAATATATGGATTTCTTTGGCAAAGTCTACAACCTAGCACCTGCTCTTCGAAAAACACGTACGAATGACTTGCTCGAATACTTTGGCTTGACCGAAGCTGCCAAACGCCGCATTGGCGAATATTCAAAAGGAATGCGCCAAAAGCTGGCACTTGCACGCGCCATGATGCACGAACCGAGTGTGCTTTTGCTCGATGAGCCCACCTCTGCCATGGACCCTGAATCTGCACGGCTCGTGAGGGATGAGATCTCACGGCTCAAATCGACCCAGCGGACGATCATGTTGTGTTCACACAACCTTACCGAAGTGGAATTGCTGGCAGATAAGATCGCCATTATTTATCGCGGCAAGATCTTGATTCAGGGAACTCTTGAAGAATTGAAACGAAATGTGTTGGGCGCGCCTGAATATTCCATTCGATTCGCCGAGGCAAGCACTGTGGATGGTTTGGAACTTCCCAACGGGATGGAACTGCTTGAGAAAACAGCGACCAGTTTGAAGGTCCGCGTGGAGGCGCCGGAGGTTTCAAATCCGCAGTTGTTAAAAAAGTTGACGTCGATGTCAATTCCTGTTGTCGCATTTCAAGAAGAGATGCGGACGTTGGAGCAGGTGTATCTAAAAGTTATGGCAGCGGCAAAAGGAAAAGAATATGTTCAATAAATTACGTCCGGTCTGGCTTGTGGCGCAGCGTGAATTGCGTGACCAATTCCGTGATTGGCGTGTGCTGGCTCCAATGGCGATCCTGACACTGTGCTTCCCATTCTTGATGAATGAGTTTGCAAAACAGACCGTCAATTTTTTGAATCAGTTTGATGCCAACCTGATCTTGGATGGGTTGGTGCCATTTTCGATCATGATCATTGGCTTCTTTCCGCTCACAGTCTCTTTGGTCGTGGCATTGGAATCTTTTGTGGGCGAAAAAGAACGCGGTACGATCGAGCCGCTTCTGACAGCCCCATTTGATGACTGGCAATTGTATTTTGGCAAGTTGCTGGTTGGCGCAATCACACCGTTGATTGCCAGTTATATTTCCATCGGCTTGTATTTGATCATGATCATCGATCAAGGGTTGAAAATCCCCGAGCCTTCGGTCATGGTGCAATTGTTTCTCTTGACCAGTTCACACGCGTTGCTGATGGTCAGTGCTGCCATTGTGATCTCGGTTCAATCGACCTCGGTGAAGGCTGCGAATTTGCTGGCTTCGTTTATCGTCATTCCGGTTGCGATTCTGATGCAGGGCGAGGCGGTGATGTTGTTTTGGGGAAATGATACGGTTTTGTGGTTTGCGATTGCAGGCGTGTTGATCATCTCCCTGCTTTTGATCCGTGTGGGGATCGCACACTTCGAGCGTGAATACTTGTTGGGACGTGAGATCGATGCCCTCAATTTTAAATGGATGATGCGCGCTTTCTGGTCAAACTTTAGAGGCGGAGCTGACTCTCTCTATGATTGGTACGCGCGTGTGCTGCGAGCCTCGTTGCGCCGGGCATTGCCTGCCATGGGGTTGATGGTTCTTGTAGCATTTGTCAGCATGTATATGAGCTACGATTGGATCATGACGAATGGGGCAGACGCGATCTCAAAGACCTCCCCTGAAAATCTGGCAAGGCTTGAGGAAAATCTTGAAGGCATCCCCGACATATCCAGCATCAGTGAACAACTGAATGCCCCCTTTTTATTTTTCAATAATACCCGTGCCATAGCCATCATCTTTCTGGCTGGGTTGGTGTCATTCAGCGTCTTGGGTGTTTTACTTTATATGGTGAATATCTCCCTGATCGGAGGCGTGTATGGGTTGCTTGAACTGCTGGGCGTCTCACCGCTCCCAATTTTCCTTGCAGGGGTTCTGCCGCATGGGATTTTTGAGTTGCCCGCTTTATTGATCGGGAGCGCCGTGGTACTTTACATCGGCGCGGCGCTGGTCACACCACAGACGGGCAAATCGATGGGGGAGGTGATCATTGAGTTGATGGCAGATTGGGCAAAGATATTTTTAGGCGTGGTGGTGCCGCTGCTTGCCGTCGCTGCGGTTGTTGAAGCCTATGTCACGCCGTTGCTCTTGGCACAAGTATTGACTAAATGATCCTATTTTGTATATGGTATAAAAAATCCCCTCACAACGAGGGGATTTCAATTTACCAGCCAGAGACATACGGTTCCCATTCCTGATTTTCGTTTAGATGCTTTCCGAAAATATAGGAGGCATCGGCGGGTGGTTCCTTGGGAACGTGTAAAAGATGCATGTGCGCCTCTTCCACTTTGCGCCCGCCCTTGCGATGATTACAAGTGGAACAAGCCGTTACTAGATTCGTCCAGGTATGCCTGCCGCCCATATGGCGTGGAATGACATGATCGACCGTCAGGCTGCTCTCGCGCTTGCCGCAATACTGGCAGGTATAATTGTCACGACGGAAAAGTTCACGACGCGTTAATTTGACGCGCGGGCGCGGTCTGTGAATTTGCGTTTCCAGCCGAATAACCGATGGACGCGGGATCAGTTGTGAAATCGTGCGGATATGTCCGCGTCCGTTGGCGATCATACCGGCTTTCC
>JAFLCF010000199.1 GCA_017303735.1 Anaerolineae bacterium | reverse complement strand
TAAAGATGAAGTGCTTGCGTATAAACTGAATGGGAAAAATATTTCAGAGGTTCTGTCAATGAATGTGGGGCAGGCACTCGAATATTTTGAGTTGAAAGAAGTGGTCAAAAAACTGCAAGCCATGAGCGATGTCGGTTTGGATTATCTCGGACTCGGTCAACCCTTGAGCACACTTTCAGGCGGCGAATGTCAGCGCATCAAACTTGCCAGCGAATTGCATAAGCAGGGCAGCATCTACATCATGGATGAACCCACCACCGGCTTGCATATGTCTGATATTGGGCATCTCATGCAGGTCATCAATCGCCTCGTGGATTCAGGCAATACCGTTGTGGTCATCGAGCATAATCTACATGTCATCAAGAACGCCGATTGGATTATCGACATGGGTCCCGAAGGTGGACACAAAGGCGGCAAGGTTATGTTCGAAGGCACACCCAAGGAGTTGTTGAAAGCGAAGGGATCGCTTACCAGTGCGTATTTGAAAAATTAAGAAAAGAGTAGGGGCGACCTATCCGGGTTTCGCCTAGACCTTAATGGAGAAGAAAGGGTCGCCCCTATTGTGTAATACCAGTTTAAGAATATTTCGACCTTTAGAGAATTTGGAGACCTTAACATGACGACAGAAACCATCCTTCCCCCTTCTATTTCAGAATTGAGAGCCTTGTTCAACGGCAAAGTCATCGCCCCTGATGACCCGCGTTATGAAGAAGCACGCACGCCTTTTTACGGCGGCATCGATAAGCATCCCGCAGCCATTGTCCGCGCCGCAGATGCGGGTGATGTTTCGCGTCTGGTTTCGTTGGCGCGTGAACATGGCTTTGAACTTGCTGTTCGTAGCGGTGGTCACAGCAATGCAGGTCACAGCACAAGCGAAGGCGGCATTGTGCTCGACCTTTCCGCGATGAAAAAATTGGAGATCGATCACGAGAATCAAACCGCATGGGTTGAAACCGGCATGACTGCTGGCGAATACACAGCCGCTGTGGGTGCGCATGGATTTGTCACTGGCTTTGGTGATACGGGTTCGGTCGGTCTCGGCGGCATCACGCTTGGCGGCGGTGTTGGGTATCTCGTCCGCAAATTTGGGCTGACCATTGATAATCTACTCGCGGCGGAAGTGGTCACAGCCGATGGGCAATTACTGCACGTGGATGAAAATTCTCATGCCGATCTCTTCTGGGCGATTCGCGGTGGAGGCGGCAACTTCGGCGTGGCGACTCGCTTCAAGTTCAAACTGCATAAGCTAGATAAAGGCTACGGCGGAATGTTAGTCCTGCCAGCTACAGCGGGCGCTATCGCCTCTTTCTTAGCCGAAGCGGATTCAGCTCCCGACGAACTTTCCACCATCCTGAACATTATGACTGCACCACCCATGCCCTTCCTTCCAGAAGAGGTGCATGGAAAATTGATTCTGATGGCAATGATGTTCTATGCAGGCGATGCAGAAGCAGGGGAGCGGGTTATCTCCAAGTTCCGCGCCATTGCCACACCTCATGCAGACATGTTGCACCCGATGGATTACTCAGAACTGTTTCCGCCCGAAGAAGGCGGTTATCATCCTATGGGTGTGTCTACCACTATGTTCCTTGACCATGTGGATAGTTCCGCAGCTCAATTCATCCTTGATACCTTAGCCAAGTCCACGGCGATGATGGCGGTGACCCAACTGCGCGTGTTGGGCGGAGCCTATGCACGCGTCCCTGCCGATGCGACAGCATATGCCCATCGTGGGTCCAAGATCATGGCGAACCTCGCTGCCTTATATGGAAACCCAGATGAAAAAGAACATCATGAAACCTGGGTGACCAAATACGAAAAGAAGTTGCGTCAAAGCGACAAAGGTGCATACGTCAACTTCCTCGGCGAAGTGGACCAAAAACAAATCCGCGCCGCATACCCCGGTGAGACATGGAAACGACTTGGTAAGATCAAAAAAAAATATGACCCGACCAATCTGTTCCATATGAATCAAAATATTCCGCCCAAGTAAACTTTTATAAATCGATAAGGATATTCTGTGAAAACCTTTTATCAAATTTTAGCAAATACGGTTCTTGCCAACGTCACAAATATGACGGTTTGGTTTGCGATGATCTTCTTTATTTACCTCGAAACCAGATCGGTCACGGCTACTTCCATCATCTCAGGGATTTATCTCGTGTTGACGGCTACTTTAGGAATTTGGTTTGGCAGTCTGGTGGACCACAACAAGAAAAAGAATGTGATGATCCTTTCCGGCGTGATTTCGCTGATGATTTACATCATCGGGTTTGGCTTATATCTTGCCTTTCCATCCGAAACCTGGAAAAACCCAACCAGCGTTAATCTCTGGATTTTCAACGTGCTTTTATTGATTGGCGTCATCGCCGGTAACATCCGTTCGATCGCTGTGCCAACGTTGGTCACCATTTTGATTCCCGAAGATGACCGCGCCAAAGCAAATGGACTTGTCGGTACGGCTTTCGGCATCGCATTCCTGATCTGTTCCGGCATCAGTGGGGTGTTGGTTGGGCTGGGCGGCATGTTTTACGTGTTGATACTCGGCATCGTGATGATGATCCTTTCTATTTCGCATATGTGGTTTTTGCACATTCCAGAAAAAGAGATCGTTCATCTTGAGCATCAACCCAAAGTGGATTTGCGCGGCACCTATGCAGTGGTCGCGGCGATCCCCGGCTTGATGGCATTGATCTTTTTCACCACCATCAACAACTTCCTGGGCGGCGCATTCATGGGTCTCATGGATGCGTATGGTCTCTCCATGGTCTCAGTGGAAACCTGGGGCTTCCTCTTTGCCGTCATCAGTTGCGGATTTATTGTAGGCGGATTGTTCATCTCAAAATACGGCTTGGGCAAAAATCCGCTCGTGGCGATGTTTGCTGCCAATATTGTCATCTGGGTCATCTCGGCAGTCTTTACCATTCAACCCTCCATCCTATTGCTTTCGGTGGGTATGTTCATTTATATTAGCGTGGTTCCGTTCATTGAAGCCGCCGAACAGACGATCCTTCAGAAAGTGGTTCCGCAAGAAAGGCAGGGACGTGTCTTTGGATTCGCTCAAAGCGTGGAACAGTCCGCCTCGCCTCTGACTACCTTTTTGATTGGTCCTATTGCTGAAACCTTTTTCATCCCGTTTATGACGACTGGCGCAGGCGTTGGGCTGATCGGCAGTTGGTTCGGAACCGGACCCGCCAGAGGCATTGCCTTGGTCTTCACGGTGACGGGTATTCTTGGTCTGATCCTGACCGTCATTGCCATGAACACAAAATATTACAAAATGCTCTCTGATCAATATATGAAAGATACCCCCGATGCCTTGCCTGATGGCGAGTTGGCATAAGGAGAATATATGACGACTTCTAATTTTCCCAAGATCGGTTCGCCTGCCACTCGTGCTTTGGAAGCAGCAGGATATACAAATCTTAAACAGTTGACCAAGGTCACCGAAGCGGAGATTGCTCAGCTGCATGGGATGGGACCAAAGGCATTGAGAATTCTCAGTGAGGCATTGAAAGCCGAGGGGCTGTCTTTCAAGCTTGGGAATGCAGGCGAGAAGCTGAAGAAGAAAGGCTCGCCTGTCAGCCGAACGGATAAGGTGGACGAATTTCTTCGGGAACGGAATCACCCACTCACGGCGGAGGTAGAGGCGGTGCGGTCCATCATCATGGGTGTGAATAAAGACATCAATGAAGAAGTCAAATGGAATGCGCCATCTTTTAATTTCAAGGGCGAATATTTGGTGACGTTTAACTTGCGTGATACGAAGCGAATCCATCTTGTGTTTCATAACCCGTTGATCCCACAGGTCAAAAGCAAGATTCTCGAAGGAGATTATAAGGACAGGCGCATGGCATATTTTGCAGATATGCAGGATATCAAAGCGAAGAAGCCTTTGCTGGAAAAAGCGTTGAAAGATCTGATCAAACTACTCGAAAGATGATGCATGGATAACATACTTCGCACCCATTTGGATAATATCCGCTCAACAGATGCGCAACTGCAAAATAAAGCTTATATGGTTCTCATGGAAGAAACTGAAAAACCAGTGGACTGGGCATACGAAGCCTGGGATGAGTTGGTCGATGGACTGACCGATAAGGACAATCACGTTCGCGCCATTTGCGGGCAGTTATTGGGCAATCTCGGTAAGAGTGACCCGAAGGGAAGAATGCAGAAAGACTTCGATAAATTGCTTGCTGTAACAAAAGATGAACGCTTCGTCACAGCAAGGCATACCATGCAAAATATTTGGAAGGTGGGTCTGGGCGGAAAGAACGCGCAGATCCTTGTGGTGAAAGGACTTGAAAAACGCTACAAAGAATGTATTACAGAAAAGAATGGCAAGTTGATTCGTTACGATATTTTGGTGAGCATGAGAAATCTATATAATGCCACAACTTCCAGTGAGATTAAAGAGAAGGCGCTGGAGTTGATCGAGTTAGAGCAGGATGCGAAGGATAAGAAGAAATACGCAAGTGTATGGAAAAGTAAGTAGAATTGGGAAAGTCATATTCAAATTGGATGGTATCTAAAATGATCAAAATTTCCCCTATTCCTTTGGAAGGTCACGGCATTCGCCTCGAACCACTGACTCTCGAACATGAAGCTGATCTCTCCGCGGCTGCAGCAGATGGCGAACTTTGGAATCTTTGGTTCACCTCTGTGCCGCGACCTGAAGAAACCAAAACCTATATTGAAACGGCACTGGCGGGCTATCAAGCTGGGCATATGCTGCCATGGGCTGTCCGCGAGTTGACGACAGGGAAGATTGTGGGAAGCACTCGTTATCATGACGTGGTTGCGAATATAGATCGTGTGGAGATCGGGTATACCTGGTATGCCAAAAGTTGGCAGAAGAGCCATGTCAATACGGTTTGCAAATTGTTGCTGCTTGCTCATGCCTTTGATACATTGGGCTGCAAAGTGGTTGGGTTGCGTACTGATAACTTCAACTTCATTTCGCAGAAAGCCATTGAAGGTCTGGGGGCAAAAAAGGATGGGATTCTGCGTCACCATGCCATACGCCGAGATGGGTCGGTTCGAGATAGTGTGATGTATAGCATTTTGGTCACCGAGTGGGTTGGTGTAAAACAGCATCTTAAGTTTCGATTGTCTCGCCACGGATATGATTAAGGTAATGAGGATAAGGTTATTCCATGAAAATTTATCTGGTTGACGGCACTTACGAATTATTCCGTGCTCATTTTGGTGCGCCGCCGAAAAAGTCTGCTAGCGGACAGGAAGTAGGCGCTACTCTTGGAATGCTGCGCAGTATGCTCTTGCTGCTATCCGACCCTGAAGTGACTCATGTGGCTGTTGCGTTTGATCATGTGGTCGAGTCGTTTCGTAATAAGATGTACAAAGGCTATAAATCCAGCGAAGGTGTGGACCCGATTATTTTGAATCAATTTCCAGTTGTTGAGGCGGCGATCAAAGCCCTGGGATTGGTGACCTGGCCCATGGTCAAGTTTGAGGCGGACGATGCAATTGCTACGGCAGTAGCAAAGTTCAAGAAGGTCAAGTCGGTGGAGCAGATCGTCATTTGTTCTGTCGATAAAGATTTGACTCAAATGGTGGACGGTGACCGAGTCATCTGTTGGGATAGGCGGCGCGAAATTACTTTGAACGAAAAAGGCGTGATTGATAAGTTTGGAGTCTCGCCTGAATCGATTCCGGACTTCCTCGCCTTGGTGGGGGACTCGGCTGATGGCTACCCCGGCATTCAAGGCTGGGGCGAGAAATCCACGTCGACGGTGTTGGCGAAGTACAAGCATATTGAGGCGATTCCCGATGACCCAAATAAGTTGGGTTTGGGTCTGGGGCGCGCCACGACGCTTCTTGAAAATCTAAGAACTAATTATAAGGATGCGTTATTGTTCAGAGAGTTATCCACGCTGCGGACGGATGTTCCTTTAAAAGAAACGCTCGCAGATTTAAGGTGGCAAGGTGCCACTTCAAAATTGAAGAAGGTCTGCAAAGAATTGGGGAGTGAAAGCATTATAGAACGTATCAAGAAGTGGCAGTAGATTCGCCTATGCTAACTATAGACATCGAAACCGCCCGCCGTTTTATTCTTGGCAAGCAAGGCTTGTGGCCCGGTCGTCGTTGGCGCGGATTGAAAGGCACCGAGCAAGCCATGCGCACGATGGAATATTTGCAACTTGACCCGTTGCAGATTATCGCGCGCAGTCAGGATATTTCTTTATATAGCCGAGTAATCCATTACAAACCTGAGCTATGGGAAGATGCCGCTTACAAGCAAAGGAAATTCTTTGATTGGGGTGGTTGGTTGGCGGCTCGCCCCATGGAGGAGTTGCCATATTGGCGGGTGGTGATGCATCGTGAGCGGGATGGGGGATACGGTGACCCGCGTTTGCGCCAGACGGCAAAGGAACATGCAAAGGCGATTGTTGAAGTCCGTGCTATTTTGAAAGATCGTGGAACGGTGGGGAATCGTGATTTTGAAGCGGCAGATCGCAAAAAGACTCAAAGCTACCGTGGACGTAAAGACAGCGCTCTGGCTTTGTATTATCTATGGCGCATCGGCGATGTAATGACGCATCATCGCGAACGCTTTGAGCGGGTCTATGCACTGACGGAGAACGTCGCTCCGAAAGAGTTCATCTACGAGAAGACTCAAGAAGAAGCGGATCGTTTTCTAGTTAGAAAAGAAATCAGCTTTGGCGGCATCACACGCATTCAACGCACCGGCGATTCGTATGGACGCGGCGAGCCAGACCGGGCGGCGAAGAAACTTCTCGAAGGCATGTTGGCAGATGGCGAGATCATCGAAGTGAAAGTAGATGGAATAAAGGCTATTCAATATGCATTGGCAGACGATGCAAAGATGATCACAGATTTGAGCGCGGGTCGAATTCCAAAAGCGTGGAAGCCTGTTGATACAACGACCACTGAAGAAGCTGTTTTTCTTGCGCCGTTAGATCACGTCAGTGCGCGTGGGCGGGCGAAAGATCTATTTGGTTTTGATTATGTCTGGGAAGTGTACAAGCCCGAACATCAACGCAAGTTTGGTTATTATGTGCTGCCCGTTCTATGGGGTGATCGGCTGGTTGCACGCTTTGATAGTAAGTTAGATAGAACAACTAATACATTCATCGTGTTAGGGTTATGGCTTGAAGAGAAATCCCTCGCGAAAGATGCAGCCTTTGCCGAAGCTCTCGGGCGCGGATTTGCCCGCTTTGTCAATTTCCTTGGCGCAGAGAAGATGGATGTGAAGGCAATTTCTTATCCGCTCTTGCGAAAAGCGGCAACTTTATTTCTCTAGCTTATACATGGAAATTTTCCCATCTTGATCATGCAAAGCAAAACCGTTTTTTTGTAAGACTTTTATCGAAGCGATATTGTGATGCGCCACCTCTGCAAACAGCGGGCGGATTTGCACCAGCGATAAAAATTCTTGCACCGCCGCACTGGCGATTCCGCGCCGCCAGAATTCTTTGCCGACCCAATAGCCGATGCGCTGCTCGTACTTTCC
>JAFLCF010000198.1 GCA_017303735.1 Anaerolineae bacterium | reverse complement strand
CACCAAGAAGACGGTTGCCGGTCGCGGTCGTCGCCGTGGCGCCAAGAAGTAATCCTGTCCGAAAGGTTAAGAAACTATGGCTCAGAGTGTACGTTCTACGCGCCGCGCAGCCGGTGCGAAAAAAGGGAAGCGATCCCTGTCCCGCGGACAGGTTCATATCTTCGCTTCCTTCAATAATACGATTGTTACCGTTACCGACACTGAAGGCAACACCATTTCCTGGGGTTCCGCTGGCTCTGCTGGCTTTAAGGGCTCCCGCAAAAGCACACCTTTTGCAGCACGTCTCGCTGCCGAACAGGCGATCAAGTCTGCTCAGCAGCAGGGTTTGCAGGAAGTGGAGTTGTATGTTAAAGGACCCGGACCCGGCCGCGAGAATGCAATTCGCGCTGTTCAGGCGATGGGTTTGAAGGTGTTGTTGATCGCGGATATTACCCCGGTGCCGCACAATGGCTGCCGCCCGCCGAAACGAAGACGCGTGTAAGTGAGGTTTTTAATTTATGGCTAAAACATTAAGTCCGGTTTGTAAACTTTGCCGCCGCGAGGGAGAAAAACTCTACCTCAAGGGTGAGCGTTGTTTTACTCCCAAATGCGCGTTTGAACGACGCAGTTTCGCACCTGGGCAGCATGGCAAGACCGCAGGACGCGGCAACCCCGGTTCCACGGGCCGCGCCTCCGACTTTGCCCGTCAGTTGCGTGCCAAGCAGAAGGCTCGCCGCATTTACGGCGTGCTCGAACGCCAATTCCGCCGCTATTATGATACAGCGATCACTCGCCGCGGTCTCACCGGTTTGAACCTGCTTCAGATCCTTGAGTCCCGCCTCGATAATGTTGTCTTCCGCCTGGGTTTTGCTTCCAGCCGCGCGCAAGCCCGCGTGTTGGTAACCCATGGCCACTTCACTGTGAACGGACGCCGCACAGATGTCCCCTCGATGCTTCTTTCCGATGGAGATACTATTGCTGTGCGCGAAGGTTCCAGCAAGCTGACCTACTTCAAGGAATTGGGTGCTTTCGCTGAAAAGCGCAATTCTCCCAGCTGGCTCAGCCGCGACCTGAAGTCCATGAGTGGTTCCGTGGCTCGTATGCCGGAACGCGCTGAAATTGACGGAAGTCTCGACGAACAATTGATCGTCGAATACTATTCCCGACGCTAATCGTCCGCACGCTTCGGGTCTGGACCTTGAACTGGTCCCTGACCCGGAGCCTGATCAAAAGGGAAAGGTGAACCGTGACGGGTATCATTTCGAACATGGTTATGCCCAAGATCGAGCGCGAAGCCGAAGCTCGAAACTATGGCAAATTTGTTATCGGTCCGCTGGAAGGCGGCTACGGTGTAACGCTTGGGAACGCGCTCAGGCGCATCCTGCTTTCCTCTTTGGAAGGCACAGCGATCACATCGGTGCGTTTCGCGGATGTCTTGCATGAATTCAGCGACATCCCCGGCGTGCGTGAAGATGTCATCCAGGTAATGCTGCAGATCAAACAGATCCGCATCAAGATGGACGGCGTGGATAGCGCCCGTATGCACCTTGAAGTGCGCGGCGAGGGAACGGTCACTGCGGCGGATGTTATTACTCCAGCCGAGATCGAGATCGTCAACCCCGATACGTATCTTTTCACTGTGGATAACCCCAAGACCAAACTCGATGTTGAGTTTGTTGTTGAACGCGGACGTGGATATTCTCCCGCCAATGACCGCTCTGGGCATACACCCATCGGCGAGTTGCCAGTGGATGCGATCTTCAGCCCGGTCAAACGTGTCAATTGGGAAGTGGCATCTGCGCGCGTTGGGCAGAGCACGAATTATGACAAATTAATTTTGGAAATCTGGACAGACGGCACCGTGACCCCGGAACGCGCCCTGAGTTCCTCCGCTCGCATTCTCATCGATCACTTGCGCTACATTGCAGGTGTAAATGAAGAGATGCTGACGGTGGCGATCGAGCGCGAAACCTCCGGCAGCCGCCTGAGCAGTGAACTGGCAGAAACGCCAGTGGAAGCCCTCGACCTCTCAGTGCGCGTTTTCAACTCCCTGAAGCGCACCGGTATCACCACGGTGGGGGATGTGCTCGAACTCCTCGAAAAGGGCGAGTCCGCAGTTATGTCCATCCGCAATTTCGGTGAGAAGAGCCTCGATGAACTTCGCGACAAGATGCGCGAAAAAGGCTTTTTGAAAGACCAACCTTCGGAGAACTAAGAAATGCGACATTCAGTAGCAGGTTATCGATTAGGACGCACAAAGAGCTCACGTATTGCTCTGCGACGCAACCTGATCAAACAATTCTTTACGCACGAGCGTATTCAGACCACCAAGGCAAAAGCAGCCGCCATTCGCGGTGATGCCGAACGCCTTATCACCCTCGCCAAGAACAGCGCCGATGCCAGCGCGGACCAGAAGGTCCATGCCCGCCGCGTCGCCATCTCCAAACTTGGCGACAACCAGATCATCAAGCGCTTGTTTGACGAGATCGCTCCGCGCTTTGCTTCACGCAATGGTGGTTACACCCGCGTGACCAAACTCGGACCCCGACTCGGCGATGCCGCTGAGATGGTTGTCCTCGAACTTGTGGAAGAGTAAGAACAGTAATCAGTATCCAGTAATCGGTGACCAAGTCACTGGCGACTGAACACTGGTCACTGGTTAGTGTAAATGGCACGTTACCAAGTGATCCTTGCCTACGACGGCGTCGGGTTTACCGGCAGCCAGCGGCAGGCGAACTCCCGAACGGTGCAGGGCGAGCTTGAAAATGCCCTTCATCAGATCGGTTGGACCGGAAACTCCGTCCTTATGGCGGGGCGAACCGACACTGGCGTCCATGCAGCAGGGCAGGCGGCGGCATTCGATTTCAACGAATGGTCGCACCCGGTAGAACGATTGTTGCAGGCGATCAATGCGAAACTCCCTGCTGACCTTGCTGTCAGAAAGATAAGGTCTGTACATGCGGAGTTTCATCCCCGGTTCGATGCGCTTTCTCGCTCGTATCGGTACAGGTTGTTTTGCGAACCCATTCGTGACCCGTTACGAGAAAGGTTTGCCTGGCGCTTGTGGCCGAAACCAGAAAGTGACGCGCTCAACCAGTCGGCTGAACTTTTCCTCGGCACACATGATTTTGCCGCCTTCGGATCGGCGACCTCTGAAAAGGGGACGACGACCCGCACGGTGACAAAGTCCGAGTGGAGACGGAAGCCCAATGGTGAGTGGCAGTTCGAAGTTCGGGCAGATGCGTTCCTGTATCGAATGGTGCGCAGGCTGGTATTTGTTCAAACGGCTGCCGCGCAGGGAAGATGTTCGCTCGAAGATATCCGCCTTGCCTTGAAAAAGGGAGTGGGTAGCCTTCCTGCTGGGCTGGCTCCTGCACATGGCTTGAGTTTGACAAATGTTGAATATGGATCACTGAAAAGATAAATAAGAAACGGAGAGACGAAAGTGCAACAGAAGACATACTATCCGAAAGCCGCTGAAATTCAGCGCGAATGGCTGATTGTGGATGCCAAAGGCAAGAACCTTGGGCGCCTTGCCACGCGCATTGCACACATTTTGCTTGGAAAGCACAAACCGACCTTTACGCCTGGCGTGGAGATGGGTGATTATGTAGTGGTGATCAATGCGCAGAATGTGACCGTGACCGGCACCAAGACCGAGTCTCGCCTCACTTCCAAGACCTACTATCATCACTCCGGTTACCCCGGCGGGTTGAAAAGCATTTCTTTGCGCGACCAGCTTGCGCAATATCCCGATCGCGCACTGCGCGATGCTGTGTGGGGCATGTTGCCGCACAACCGCATGGGACGTGCCGTGCTCAAGCGTTTGAAGGTGTACGGTGGCGATGAACACCCCCATGGCGCTCAGAAACTCAAGGCTTTGGAATAAAGAAGGAAAGAAAACATGGCTCAATATTTTGAAGGTATCGGACGCCGCAAGGAAAGCACCGCCCGCGTGCGCCTGACCGCTGGCAGCGGCAAGTTCACCGTCAATGAAAAGGAAGGCGCTGTCTTCTTCAGCCGCTTCGGCGATGTGGCAGACATTATGCGCCCCTTTGGTGCGGTGGGTGAGGCAGCCGCCAAGTACGATGTGACCGTTCTGGTCAACGGCGGTGGCGTGGCTGGGCAGACCGAAGCTGTGCGCCTCGGTGTGGCTCGCGCCCTGCAGATCATGAACGCAGATTGGACCTCCGCTCTGCGCAAGAAGGGCTTGCTCACCCGCGATGCTCGTATCAAGGAACGCAAGAAGCCCGGTCTCAAGAAAGCCCGCAAGGCTCCGACCTACACCAAGCGTTAAGAATCTTCTGGGTTTATCCCATCTGATAATCCGTAATGCGTAATCCGTAAAACCTACGAGTTACGAATTACGGATTACGCGTTTAACATGGTGGTCTCGATACGGCAATGGTCAAGTAGGATAAGATCCGTATTGTGACTACACTGCCTACTCGACCACTGGAAATGGAAATACCATGGACTTCAATCAGATCAACTCCATCTTTGAGATGCTGCGCCTCACCCCGCCCTCGAAACTGACACTGCTCAGTGGGGCAGAGTTTACTCTGCGGCATTATCCTCCCACTCCGCCCGATGTGGACACTTTAATTTTGGACATCGCTTCGCCTGAAATGGCTCAACAAGTGCGGACGGTTTTGCATATAGTCTATGCGGATAGCCATAAATTGTCAGTAGTGGAGAAAGCCGGGGTGACCGAAACAAGCTTGGCTGAGTTTGGCGGCGCGGACCTTTCGTATCCCATTTCGCTTTTTGTGCCTTCTCTTGGCGTGGGGACGTCCTTTGAAGCGTTTGCAGAGATCGTGGCTCATTTGCGCGCACCCGATGGCTGCCCCTGGGACAAAGAGCAGACCCACCAAACCCTGCGCAAGCATTTGCTTGAAGAATCATATGAGACCTTATCGGCGCTTGATGCAAACGACATTGACGGCATGCGTGAGGAGTTCGGTGACCTGCTTTTGCAGATCGTATTAAACGCCCAGATCGCGTATCAAGATAATGAATTCAGCATGACCGATGTAATTAAGCATATCTACGACAAGATCGTGCGCAGACATCCGCATGTGTTCGGTGATGTGAAGTTGGATGGCGTGGAAGGTGTGCTGCAAAATTGGGAAAAGTTGAAAGAGAGCGAAAGAAAAACGAAAAAAGAAGATAAAGGCATGTTGGATGGTGTACCTGCCGCCTTGCCCGCCTTGAACCAGGCGCAGGAATATCAAGACCGTGCCGCGCGCGTTGGGTTTGATTGGGCGCAGATCGATGATGTGCTCGATAAAGTCCGCGAAGAGATCGAAGAGATCAAAACGGCTGAAAACCCCGAGCAGCTCAAAGGGGAGTTGGGTGACCTGTTCTTTGTGTTGGTGAACCTGGCTCGCTGGCGTGAAGTGGACGCAGAAGCCGCTTTGCGTGAAACCAACCTGAAGTTCAAACGTCGTTTTGGGCACGTGGAAAAAAGTGCCAAAGCCCAGGGTCGGAATTTGTCTGACATGACCCTGGCAGAGATGGATGCCTTTTGGGATGAAGCCAAAAAACTGGGGATGTAGCCTCCCGTAACCAACTGGACTTTGGATTGTTATAACAATTTGTAAGTTCCACTTTTCACAAAGCGGTTGTATAATCGCAACTCGACTGGTAAATAACGGCGAGTGCCGTTTATATATTCTCAAGGAGAGAGTTTATGAATATCAATTTTGCTATGTGGCGTAAAGCCTCCTGGCAGTTGATCAAGATGGACGACAAAAAGGAGTGGGATGCTCTGGATGTCGTTTCAAAATGGTTGATTGCCACCCGTTCCGCTGTGACCCTCGTTACGGTATATTCCTGTGTGATCGCCGGAATTTTGGCTGCCCGCGATGGGAAGTTCGACTGGCTGACCTTCATCATCGTTACCCTTGGGCTTTTCATTGCCCACGGCACCAACAACATCCTCAATGATTACACAGACTACAACCGCGGCGTGGATCGCAACAATTACTTCCGCACCGAATATGGTGTACACCCCCTCGTACAAAAATTTTGGGATAACAAAACTTCCATCCGCTGGTTCATGGTGAGCGGTTTTCTTGCCACCCTGGCAGGCGTGTACGCGCTCTTTCACACCGGCTTTAGCACCACCACCATTGGGTTGTTTGCGTTTGGCGCTGTGGTGTTGCTTGCCTACACCTATCCCTTCAAGTATTGGGGCATTGGCGAATTCATGATCTTCCTCATTTGGGGACCGGTCTTGATCGGCGGCGTGTACTTCGTGCTTACTGGCAGCTGGAACTGGGATGTGTTCGTGGCTGGCATTCCCTTCGGCTTGAGCGTTGCAAGCATCAATATTGCCAAGCATATCGACAAGCACGACCCCGACAAGGAAAAAGGCGTGGGTACCTTCCCCGTCCGCGTGGGTGAGGCGAATGCCCGCCGCGTGAATCAGGTTGCCATTGTGTTGATCTATCTGGTCACTCTGTATCTGGTACTCAGCGGATATTTCACCCCCGTGATGCTGATCATCTTCCTGGCATACAAAGAAGCCCTGATGGCAATTGGTGTAATGAACAAGCCCAAGCCTGTCCAGGCTCCTGAAGGCTGGCCCGCCTGGCCCGTGTGGTTCTCGGGTTTTGCCTTTCAGCACAACCGCAAGTTTGGCGGTTACCTCATTCTCGGGCTCATTGCCGATGCGCTCTTGAAGAGCTTCCTGCCGAACTTCTGGCCCGGTTTGTTCTAATTCGTATTGAGTAAAAAAGAGGCTTCCGCAAAGGAAGCCTCTTTTTTGTTTCACTTTTCACTCATCACCAAGTCTTCAATTTCCAGCCACTCTTCATTTCCTTCCAACACACCAAATGAAATCTTGCCTGCTGGCGTGAAAGCTGCGTATTGATTATCGATCCAGATGACGAGACCCAAGGGCGGATTCGGACTTACCTGCGACTCGAACACTCGAGCCTCATCCACATACCAGACAACGCGCTTCTCACTCCACTCGAGCTTGTAGCTGTGCCATTGAGTGACATCTACCCCGAGGGCGGATGACTCTTCGGCGATGACCTTGCTCAACATGCGGCGAGTCGTTTTTGGGGAGAAGGGTAATACCAGCCCGGCTGGAATCAATGAGGCGTGAAACTTTGGCGAGCGAAAGCTTTGCGCAAGAAATCCCTGAGCGGGTTTATCACTGAATGACAAATGATTCTCTTGCGAAGCGCCAAAGAACCAAGCCGCGTTCGGCAACGTGGGCAGGCGAAAACGATTTGCGCCAAACCCCAACGACATGCCGAAGGGATCGTTCCATATGCCGAAGCCCCAGGTTCCGGGGAGGGAGAGGCTGGAGGTTCTGGCTCTCAGGCTCAAGGTTAAGGAATGATGCGGAAAATTCCTGCGAGGCAGACCAAAGTAATCGTCGATCTGTGCGAAACGATAGGAGGATGAGTCTCCGGCGGGGATCTTCATCAAATAGCCTTTTTCGGTTTTTTCGATGGCTGCGCCGGGTGTGGTTCTAGCTTTCATGATTTATCCCTTTCGGTTGACA
>JAFLCF010000197.1 GCA_017303735.1 Anaerolineae bacterium | reverse complement strand
CCATCAGGCTCCCAATCAAAAACCTCCGAGAATACGCTCGGAGGTTTTATAAAATCCCGGAGGTCTCATGAAACACCATTTTGTTGAACCTGGTAAGAAGATCAAACTGGCAGACATAGACCCGCAGGATACAGGCAAGTTCAAGGGCGGTAAGGAAGATGGGCTAAAAGAAATTGCCAAGTTAAATGAAAAACTGCAGGAACTTCAGGAACTGCTTTATGCCGAAGGGAAGCATAAAGTGCTGGTCGTTTTGCAAGCCATGGATACAGGTGGCAAAGACGGTGCGATTCGGCGGGTGTTTGACGGCGTCAACCCGCAGGGCGTGAAGGTGGCGAGTTTCAAAGTGCCGACTGCTGAGGAAATGGCGCATGATTATTTATGGCGAGTTCATAAAGTTGCGCCAGCCAGCGGCGAGTTGGTCATCTTTAATCGCAGCCATTACGAAGATGTGCTGGTGGTGCGAGTGCATAACTATGTGCCAAAAGAGGTCTGGTCAAAGCGTTATGAGCAGATCAATGCGTTTGAAAAATTATTGGCAGAGAATGGCACTACCATTTTGAAGTTTTTCCTGCATATCAGCAAAGGCGAGCAAAAAGAACGCCTGCAAGCCCGGCTGGATGACCCGTCTAAGCATTGGAAGTTCAGCGTAGGTGACCTCGCCGAACGCAAATTATGGGATGACTATCAGGCAGCTTATGAAGATGCCTTGAACAAGACCAGCACCGAACATGCACCCTGGATTGTAGTGCCAGCGGACCGCAAATGGTATCGTGACCTGGTGATCTCAAAAGTGCTGGTTGAGACCTTGGAAGGCTTGAATATGAAATTCTTCAAACCAAAGGACGATCTGAGCGGGGTTGTGATCGAATAAGGCTTCCGAAAGGTGTAAAATAGCCCTTATGTCTAGAACAATTAATGTCTTATTCCTCGCTGCCGAAGCCGACCCATTTATCAAGGTTGGCGGGTTGGGGGATGTTTCTGGGGTTTTGCCGCGAGAACTTCGCGCCCTTTCGAATGAAGAACTAAAACTGGATGTGCGGCTGGTGTTGCCGTATCACCCGGCGGTAAAAGCGGAGAATCTTCGCCCGGTGGAGATATTTTCGATCCCACGCGGCGATTCTGAAGTGGCAGTGGAAGCCTTTGAGACTACCTTGAATGGCATGCCGGTTTACTTCATTGGCGGAGAGCCCATCCGTGCGAATGGCTCGGTCTATTCGTTGGATGCGACCAAAGATGCAGATAAATATGCGTTCTTTTCGCTGGCAGCCATGGAATTACCAAAGCATATCAACTGGCAGCCCGATGTGATCCATGCCAATGACTGGCACACGGCGCTCAGTTTATATATCAACCTAACCAAGCGTTGGGAGTCGGGTTCCAAGCATGTGGCAGGTGTACTTTCCTTACACAACCTGCCTTTCATGGGGGCAGACGTTTCTGCCATTCTCGAGAGTTATGGAATTAAACTTGCACAAACGGACCTGCCCGAGTGGGCACGCGTCTTGCCGTTGCCGCTGGGATTGTGGGCGTCTGATGCGATCGTAGCCGTCTCGCCGGGATATGCAGGTGAAGTCCTTACCGAAGAATTTGGTTGTGGACTGCAGGAATTCATAGGGGTGCGTAAAGAGACTTTGAGCGGCATCTTGAACGGCATCGACACTGTCTCCTTCGACCCTGCCACCGATAAATCGATTAGTGTCAATTTCAATTTGCCGACGCTTAAGCGCCGTGCTGAAAATAAAGAACTATTGCAAGAAAAACTCGGGCTTGCCCGCAACCCGAATATTCCATTGTTGGCTGTCATCTCGCGCATGGATGTTCAAAAAGGCGTAGACCTTGCCTTCACTGCGCTCAAGAATATGAAGCGCATTGATTTTCAGGCGGTCATTCTTGGTACGGGCGACCCCAAGTTGGAAGAGTCGGCTCGAGAGTTGCAAACTCTTTACCCAGATAAGATCAAAGCCGAGTTAAGATTCGATGCGGCACTTGCCCGTCAAATTTATGCGGGTGCTGATATGATCCTCATGCCGTCGCGGTATGAGCCTTGTGGTCTCGCGCAGATGATCGCGATGCGTTATGGTTGTATTCCCATTGTTCGTTCGGTGGGCGGGCTGAAAGATACAGTGATCCCAAATGAAACCGGATTTGTTTTTGAGAAATCGCATCATATGTCGCTTGTCAGCGCGATCAAGGCGGCGATGAAGGTTTTGCCGAATCGTGAGAAGTGGGAAGCGCTGCAACGCAATGGTATGGCGAAAGATTTTTCATGGGAAGCCTCGGCGCGTGAATATTTAAAACTCTATCAATCGTTGGTGAAATAAAAATACTCGCTCGTGCAGGGGCTTAGCCTCTGCACGAGCAATAAAATTAAGGTGACTATGGCATTCAAACGTTCTTCAGGAATTCTTCTTCATCCCACAAGTTTGCCGGGTTCGTATGGCATTGGCGATATTGGTCCGCAAGCCCATCGTTTTGTCGATTGGCTCGCATCGACCGGTTGTAAAATTTGGCAGATCCTGCCGCTTGGTCCTACGGGCTATGGTGACTCGCCCTATCAATGTTTTTCTGCCTTCGCAGGGAATCCCTATCTGATCAGCCCCGATGATTTGCTGGCAGATGGATTGGTGACTGAAGCAGACCTTGCTGGATTAAAAGAACTGCCCGCCTCAAAAGTGGACTTTGGCTTGTTCATCCCGAAGAAGCTGGATCTTCTGCTGATAGCGTTTCAGCGCTTCCAAACCAACCCCGAGCCCTTGCGTGATGCCTTCAATTATTTCTGCGCCGAAAACGCAAGCTGGCTCGATGACTTTGCACTTTTTATGGCGCTCAAAGAAGCCAACGGTGGCGGTGCGTGGAATGGTTGGAGTGCAGACTTGCGCTCTCGTAAAAAATCCGCGTTGAACAAAGCCAAAAAAGAATTGGCTGTCGAGATCGAACGGTATTCCTTCTATCAATTCCTTTTCTTCCGCCAGTGGACCAAGCTGCGCAAGTATGCCAATGAAAAAGGCATTCAGATCATGGGCGATATTCCCATCTTCGTCGCGTATGACTCTGCGGATGTGTGGGCAAACCCCAAACTCTTCCATTTGGATGAGGGGGGGAATCCCACTGTTGTAGCAGGCGTTCCACCGGATCTTTTCTCAACAACGGGACAGTTGTGGGGTAACCCGCTCTATAACTGGAAGATTCACAAGAAAGATGGCTATGCCTGGTGGCTTTCTCGTGTGCGCGCCGTGTTGCAGACTGTGGATATTTTGCGCTTTGACCACTTCCGTGGCTTTGCGGGGTATTATGAGATCCCTGCCACGCATACCACTGCGGAGCATGGTCATTGGGTGCCCGGTCCCGGCGCGGACTTATTCCGCGCCATTGATGCCGATCTTGGGAATGGTGTCATCGTCCCTGGCACGGGGTTGCCCATCGTCGCTGAAGACCTGGGTCTCATCACCCCTGATGTAATCGAACTGCTCGCCGCATTTGACCTGCCCGGCATGAAGGTCTTGCAGTTCGCGTTTACCGGACCCGACAATCCATTTTTGCCGCATAACTATGTGCCGAACTGTGTGGCTTACACAGGCACGCATGATAATGACACTGCCATGGGCTGGTACGCCAGCGCCCCTGATGTGGAAAAAGATTTCGCCCGCCGCTACCTCCGCGTGGATGGACATGATTTCGCCTGGGACTTGATCCGCACCGTGTGGAAGTCTGTGGCGATATTTGCAGTAGCTCCCATGCAAGATGTGCTTGGCTTGGGCGGAGAGGCTCGCATGAACTTTCCCAGCAGGCTTGGCGGAAACTGGGAATGGCGCATGTCTGAAGCGGACTTCCGCGAAGACCTGGCGGCTGGGCTGCGCGAACTGAATTGGATGACTTTGAGATAAAAAAGAAAACGCCTTGCAAGAGGCGTTTTTTGTTGTGATAGGCTTGTTAAACTAAAAGAAGATGTTAAAGCCAATTCGAGAAATCTACTTCGCACACTTTGAACTATAGCGAATACCCAAATTATTACACTAAATATTTTATTTTGTTATGTCTTTAATAAACGACATAAGTGAAGTTGTCACTCCGATAAAGGGAATGATTTGAGATGTCGTAAGACGAAATAGATGACTAAATCTAAATGGCCAGGTGGGGATAGGCTGAAAACGACCATATGAGCGTTTGAGAAAATCAATATCTTCCTCAAGAATTATTCGTCTATCAGTTGGTAAACTGTCTGCCTGCGTTAATAGATCCATTTCGATTGAATGAATTTTTTGACTAATGGCATCTAATTGAATATCTAGTAACGATTTAGCGTGTAACATTGAATTTCGTATTGATATTATTGGAAAGAAGAAAATTAGAAAACTCAACATTGTGAAGGGAAGTAACAATATTTGCAGAGTAGAAATCAGGCTATTGAGGTTAGTTGATTGCATATGCAAATAACTAATATCTAGTATGTTTACGAAAATAAGCCATGCACCAATAAGTATTAGAAAAGGCGCAACACAATAGACTAGTTTTAGACACAAATCTCCTATGGGGCTTAATCCTCCGCAGCCGTCAGGATGGTTGATTTTTATGTCTAGCCTAAAAATTCTTCCTAGGGCGGATATTGTTTTCCCCACGCTGAAAATATGCCAAGCAACTATTCCACAAATAAAGCAGGAAAAAATAAATGCCGTCCTAAGAAAAAGCGTGATTATTAATGGTGCTGGCATTGAAACAATATAGCTAGGGGCATTTAAAATCCAATTTTGGTCAAGCAACCAAACAAGCCATGCGCTGATGAAAAGTCCCGCAAAACCACAAAAAATACCATTTTTGCTATCTACGTATATTCGAGTATCCTGGAGAAACTTCAATACAGATTCTTCTTGAGACGGCATTCCTGTTTTTAGAGAATTTTCGTCAAATTGACAAAGTAAATTTCTTCTCCACAAGATTTTAATTGTTTGAGGAAATTTTTCAAATAATTCGTTCGCGAGTAATAGATAAAGTATAAGCACAATCCCGCCACTAACATACAAAGCCTCAACAGGTGCTTTGGTGTACCATGAATTGAAGATAAAAAACACGACAATTACCGTTGTTAA
Organism: Anaerolineae bacterium; assembly: GCA_017303735.1. The sequence goes on along the minus strand of JAFLCF010000197.1, from coordinate 2,417 downwards.
AATAAGTGCACTGTTAAATAAAAACCTTAGAGGTTTTGATTGGATTATTTTGAAATTATCCAACACCAATTCGATCTCTGTAACATCTTTTGGATGTTGCTTTGGTTTTTGATTATTTCTATCCTTAAATTTTTTGTTCACTTATTCTCCAATCTTGAACTTACCAAGAAACTTAAGCATTAAGAGAAAAGATAATTTTGCAATACAAACGCCCAACGGTTTGCATTTTCCGCCCTCCCTCGTGGACCGGGCGAAGCCGTCCAGCCAGAAAAAAGCTAAGGCGTAGAAAACTGCTTGAGATGTGCGCAGACTCTCCAGCGTCAGGTGCATACTGTGTTGGACGCATTTTACGGGCGCAATATTGAGATTACTGTTTGTACGATTGCCAAACCAGATGATAACAAAAAAGTGAAAAAACCTTGCACAGAAAATGACCACTCGCTCATTTTTCTGAGGTTCTCTTGAACACTCATTAATTTTTCCAAGCGTTCAATAGACTCTTTTTTCTTACTTGTTTGCAATTCCGATAATGCAATTTCAATCTCTTTTCCAATTATTTCCATGTTTTGTCTTTTAGTATTAACTAAGATGGCATGGAATTGGAGCAATGTCCATATAAATAATGCTAATGGATAAAATGTTGCAATAGTTATCCATCCAATAAATCGAGTTTGAAGAGAAGGGATCAACCACATAGATCCAACAAGTAAAATGTAACCCACTATCGTCCAAAATACTATTATCATAAAGTAGTTGTAAAGTTCTGATATTGTTGGTTGCGAAGAATGATAAAAGGGCATTTTGAAGTGCCAATTCGTTAAGTCATATGCTGTAACCATCAAGTCAATTAAAATATAGGCGGCATGACAAGCAAGAAATGAAGTCACAATTGTTCCAGCAACAGCAATTAAATTTAGTGTAGTTGTTGAAAAAATAAAACCATTATAGAAAACTGTGAATAACGCTCCCACCATCCCCGCAAAAACAACTAGCCTAACTAACCAAGATTGAAATGAAAAAATTCTTTGCGCTCTAGTGCTTATCCATTGCCTGAATTCCAAATGGTCTTTTTCGGGGAGAAAATCAATAAATTTAATGGCTGATTTTTGAAAATTGTAAAACCCCCACGTTAAGACAACTGGGACAACGCAAGCATAGGCAGAAATAAGTATTCTTGGTATGAGTAAATTATCAGAATTTTGTCCGTCGATTGTTACTAGAATTTGGGATAAATAAAAACTAATAGCGCTTAACAAAACACTAAAAAGCCAATGTGGGATTTTGGGCAGAAAAACTATTTTTTCATAGAAGTATTTTTCATTTTTCATAATGATATTCCCTTTATTTTGCCAAGCCGCCGAACGGATTGCGTTACCTGCCCCGTCTCGTGGACCGGGCGAAGCCGTCCAGCCAGAAAAATGATAAGGCGTAGAAAACTGCTTGGGATGTGCGCAGAATCCCCAGCGTCAGGTGCACGCTTTGTTAGCCCGTTTTTGTTATTCAGAAACTTCCTCAATATAAAAAGACAAAAACAACTTGTCACTGAGTTCGCTTTGCACTTCGGTCTGGTTTGGATAGAGTAACATGAGGATTACAACTTTTACGTCACCTAAGAAAGTAGTATATTCCCTGAATTCACAAAATCCACCTCCGCAACCGACTACGTTTGTAAAATAAAAACGCTCTCCAAACTTTTGAATTGTATAGTCTTCGTAATTTTCACGGTTTTCAAAGGCTTTCTTTTGCCCATGATACTTGTTGATAAGATCTGGGTCGCCGTTCTGGAAACAGGGAAATCCTAATGGTTGGAGTGCTTGTTGGTCGCACCATTCATAAAAGGATTGAAGGGACTCTAACGTATGAAACTGAATTCTATCGAAATATGGTGGTTGTGATTTGAAGTAGGGATGTTCTGGTTTCAGAAACTCTCCCACTTGAACAAAATCATAAGCGGCAGGCGAGCCCCCGCTATAAGTTTCGCCTCTTTTGGATAAAACATAATTGCCAGGAAAGTAAATTACGAATGTTTTTTGGAATTCATCAATGGTAAGCGTTGTTGGAAAACTGGGAACGAAAGGTGTGTATGTGGGATAGGGTGTGTTGGTCGGATACGGCGTGTAAGTAGGGTAAGGCGTTTGTGTCAGGACTCGTTGAGTGGGAACAGACTCACTTGAGACCCTGCCGCAAGAAGTTAATGGAAGCAAAGCCACAGCAAAAACTAGCAACCACCACTTTTTTGTATTCATCTTATCCCTTCTGAATTCGAAACATGGTTTTGCACGAACGGGCTAACGGCTTGCGTTACCTGCGTGTGGGCGGGCGTGGATTCTGTTTGGGAGCAGAGAAAACTCGAAGCCAGAAAAATGCTCGAAAATGCCGCAGAATCCCACACGTCAGGTGCACGCTTTGTTGGCTGG
>JAFLCF010000196.1 GCA_017303735.1 Anaerolineae bacterium | reverse complement strand
TGGTCGCCGCGTTCGTCCCACTGGGAGGCGGTATCAAAATTGATGTCCGATTCTTCCCAAAGCGCAGTTGCATCGGCGTACATGCTATCGTAATATTCATCCGTCCAAACCACATCCGGTTCGCTTTCGAAAGCAGCCGTCAGCGCTTCGGAGAAGTTGAACTGATAATATTCGGCAATGTCGGGGCGTTCGTCCACATTCAGATACCAGTTGTCAAAGTAGTTATAGTCCTGGGTAATGTCCTGATTGGCACGCAGGTATTCGGCGTTGCCGTCGTTCAATTGTTGCATACCCAAAATTTCAAACTTGTTCTGTTCCGAGTCAGACATGGCGCCCAAATAGCTCGAATAGGCAGTGAACACAGAAAGAATGGCGATCATGGTTCCCAAAAATATTTCGTTGCTAAAAATCTTCTTCATTTCTTTTCTCCTTTGAAATAGTTGACGAATATTATATGGCAGTCGATTGGCAGAAACTTTGCAAATTAATATCAATTTTTAAAAAGCATCCGGGTCGAAACCCGGATGCTTCGCTTCTTTCTACGCTCGTGCCTGCTTTACTCTTCCAGGGTGCTGATATCCCCCTCGGGCAGACCTTGTGCGCGGGCTTTGAGCACACGGCGCATGATCTTGCCAGAGCGGGTCTTGGGCAGTTTATCGAGGAATTTCACATCTTCCGGGCGGGCAATCGGACCCATATGCGTGGAAACATGCTGACGTAATTCTTCGGCAAGTTCAGGCGAAGGCGCAAAGCCAGACCGGAGCAACACAAAGGTATGGATCGCCTGACCTTTGACATCATGCGGCAAGCCAATCGCAGCGGCTTCCGCCACGGCAGGGTGACTGACCAACGCAGACTCAACTTCAGCCGTCCCAAGGCGGTGCCCCGAGACCTTGATCACATCGTCCACGCGACCAATGATCCAGTAATAGCCGTCACTGTCACGTTTGGCAGAGTCGCCGGTAGTGTAGCGACCCGGGTACTTGCTCCAATATTGATTCACATAGCGTTCGTCATCGCCGTAAATCGTACGCAGCATCGAGGGCCACGGGCGTAATAAAGTGAGATAGCCCTCCGTATTATCAGGGACTGGGTTGCCTTGCTCGTCCACGATCTCGGCTTTTTGACCGAAGAAAGGTCGGGTGCCAGAACCAGGCTTGAGAGGCACAACAGGCGTCGGCGTGATCTGAAACGCGCCGGTCTCCGTCTGCCACCAAGTATCGATGATGGGGGATTTCTCCTTGCCAATGACTCGGTGATACCACTTCCACGCTTCGGGGTTGATGGGTTCACCCACGGAGCCGAGTAGGCGCAAAGACGAAAGATCATGCTTGTTGGGCCACGATTCGCCGAAGCGCATGAGTCCGCGAATGGCGGTGGGAGCGGTGTAGAAGATGGTGATGCCATAACGTTCAATGACTTGCCACCAGCGATTCGGATATGGGAAGGCGGGACCACCTTCAAAGAGCATGGAGGTCACACCCGCGATCATGGGACCATACACGAGGTAGGAATGACCCGTGATCCAGCCGGGGTCGGCGGTACACCACCAGCGATCCATATCGTTGACATCGAAGGCGTATTTCAAGGTCGAATAGGTTCCGACCATGTACCCGCCATGCGTGTGAAGAATAGCTTTCGGCTTGCCTGTGGAACCGGAGGTGTAAAGAATGAAGAGCGGATCTTCCGCATCCAGTTCTTCGGTGGGACATTTGCCATTGGCAATTGGCAGTTGACACAGATCGTGATACCAATGATCGCGACCCGCTTCCATCGTCACGCCGTTGCCAACACGTTTGACCACGATCACATTTTCAACCGAAGGGCACTTCTTGAGAGACTCATCTACAATGGCTTTGAGTTCAACTACTTTGCCGTTTTGGTATGAGCCGTCACAAGTGATGACCAATTTGGATTTGCTGTCTTCAATGCGTCCTTGCAACGAGTCGACGGAGAAGCCGCCGAACACCACGGAGTGGATCGCGCCGATCTTGGCACATGCCAGCATGGCAAAGACGATCTCAGGAACGCGACCCATGTAGATAGTGACACGGTCGCCTTTCACAATGCCCATGGCTTTGATGATATTTGCCATGCGCGAAACTTCGCGGTTCATCGCGAAATACGAGAAAGTGCGTTCTTGCTTCCCGTCTTCTGATTCCCAGATGAGGGCAAGTTGATTCTTGCGATGTGTTTTGAGATGTCGATCTACCGCATTATGAACGATATTGGTGCGCGCACCCACGAACCATTTATAAAATGGCGCTTTTGAATCGTCCAAAACCTTGTCCCACTTTTTATACCATTCCAATTCAGAGGCTTCTGCAGCCCAGAAACCTTCCAGATCTTTTTCAGCTTTCTCTGCCAGCGCATCCCAATCTTTCAAACGAGCCTGCGTCACGACCTGCTCCGACGGATAATAGACTTCGCCTTCCATTTCCTTCTTCTTCGCCATGCGTGCCTCCTGAGTTGAAAAAATATTTCGTTATTCTAATCCCATTTTTGCAAAAAGACCTCGGAGGTTTTCAAAACCACCGAGGTCTAAATCTATTCCAGCCAATCCAAAATCTTGTAATACATTCCCGCAAATGGCAAAAACCACGGGCTGCCGTTATACAATCCCAGCGGCGCAGACGGAAAATCAAACTTCGCAAATGGGTGATTCTTGATCGTTCCCTTCATCATCGCTTCGGCAACTGTCGCACCCAAATAAGTTGCCATCGCCACGCCATGTCCGGCATAGCCTAACGAGTAAAAGATACCATCTTCTTCGCCCACATGTGTCATTTGGTCAAACGCAAAATCAAGTGTGCCGCCCCAAACAAACTCCACCTTCACATCTTTCAATTGTGGGTAGACCTTGATCATCTCGTTACGTAAAATTTCACCACTACTTGCAATCGTATTTTCATTCTCAGGAAAGAACGCCGCGCGTCCGCCAAAGATCATACGGTTATCCCACAGCCGAAAATAATTCAAGAAATGTTTGTAATCAAAGATCATTCTGTTCTTCGGACTAAGCTCATGCGCCAATTCATCTGAGAGTCTTTCCGTGGCAATGATGAACGAGCCAATCGGGATAATCTTCTTTTGAAGTTTCTTCGTCGCCCCACCCGTATACCCAGATGTCGCCACTAAAACGGATTCCGCTTCTACATTTCCTCTTTCTGTTTGGATGAAGAACCGCTTCTCTCTCCGCTCAAGCCTGTTGACTCGCGCTCGCGCGCAGAGTGTTGCCTCCGACCGAGCTGCTGCACCTGCCAACCCCGCCACATATTGAGCCGGGTTCAACCCGCCACTGACCTCATCCACCAACGCGCCGTGATACACATCCGTACCGATTTCAGAACGTAGGTCTTTCGGCGAGACGAGGCGTACATTGTGATTGAACTCCTTCGCCATGAAATCCACTTCGCCTTGCAGGGACTCATAATGCTTGGGCTTGTTCGCCGTGAGCAAATGACCATATCTTGAAAAGCCGCAATCAATATTTTCTTCTTTAACGATTTGTTCAACGATATTCACTGAATCCAGCGAGCACTGAAATAATTCCTTTGCCAAATCCCGCCCATAGTTTTTGATGACTGTTTGCATGGCAGGCTTGAGCCCGGTCAACGTCATGCCGCCATTGCGCGAACTCGCACCCCAGCCAATCGTCTCTGCTTCGAGCACAACCACACTCACGCCTTGCTTTGCCAACGTCCGCGCGGCGCTCAAACCCGTGTACCCGCCGCCGATGATCGCCACATCCGCTTTGGAAGGGATGGGGGATAGGTCTTTGTCATCGGGCATTCGGACGGTGGTATGCCAAAAAATGTGTTGTTTCATAATTCTCCTATCCTTGTAATTGTGCCATATTATTTTATCCTTAGGCACGAAATAAGATAAAATTTATGCAATTTCAACTAAGGAGAGTCATATGGAATGGCTTGTGTCTTTGGCGGGGTGTTTTACTGTTCCAATTATTACATTGCTGGGGCTTTTACTTGGCGGGTGGATTTTATATTCCAACACAACAGGTGCCAAAAAGTACCAGCAAGAAAGACTAAGCAAGCTCAAGGACCTTCGCAACCGCGGCGTCACGGCACCTGCTGTGATTCTCTCTGCGAAAAACGGAATTGTAGACACACGCCGGGGGGATCGTCTCATGCATATGACCCTTGAGGTTGAAATCCAACCTGAAGGTGGTTCAACATTTAAAACGACATTTAAAGATTGGTTACCTGTTGGTAGACCTTTTGTTTCGTGGGGTGACAGACCCGAAGAGGTTGGGAAAAAAATTTGGGTCACCTATAACCCCAACGATGTCAATGAAATAATGTTTGAATATCACGATAAAGAACGCAAATACATGCTGGGGTATCCCGCTTTTGCGAAACTTGAAAAACGAAACGCAGAGATTGAAAAAACAGGCGAAGAAGCCATAGCGACTATTTTGGAAACGGAAGATTTAGAGTTGGTCCATTCTTATGAAAAAGAGATGAAAACGGTGATGCGGGTGAAACTGGCGGTGACCCCTAAAACAGGAGAACCTTTTGACGCTGAAACTCAGGCATCTTTTGTTAATTCTGCCTTGCATAAATATGCTGTCGGCAAAAAAGTGATCGTCAAATTCAATCCGCAAGACCGGACGCAGGTTGCGATAATCCGGTCTATGGGCTAGTATCAAAAACAGATCGCCGTTATCGGCGATCTGTTCTCTTATTCCAATATCTCTTCCCAATTTAATTCTTTGAACGCTTCTTGCAGGCGATGACCATCGTCCACGACGATGTATTTTAGGTCTGTGAAGAATTTCTCTGCATATTCGCGCGCCTCATCGAGTGGAACGACGTCGTCCGCCGTCCCGTGGATAACGGTTGTGGGAACAGAGACAGGTGCGAGCTTAAGATAGGAGCCGAAGGGGTCTTTCATCAAGGCGGGGGCGAGCAGAATCAGTTTGCGGACGTGAGTCGGCTTTTGACAGGTGAAGACCGTCCCCATTAATCCACCCAGAGACGAACCGATGATCGTCCAGCCTTTTTTGCGACCGATGATCTTTTTGAGTTGTGCCATGCGTTCGTCGAAGTCGCCGGTGAAATCGGGCGTGACCATGCCGGGGAACTTCTCGGCGAATTGACGGGCTTTGCCGCTTTGGCTGTTGCTGTCTGAGCCGTGGAGGTAGATGATGCGGGAATTGTCCATTTTCTTTTTTCTTGGCTTACGCGCTGGTTTCGCTTTTTCTTCCGGTGGTGCGCTTTCGTCGATAAAGTCATCGGGTTCGGTGGGTCTAATGAGGGTGAGTGGCTGCGGGCGGAGTAAGCCGCGCAGTTCTTTTTGCAACGGGGGTGGAAAATCTGGCGAGATGCGCCGCATGGTGACAGCGGTCATTTGATTCTCGGTGGTGCTGAGAATATGTTTGAGCATGAAGATGGTCTCGCTGGCAGATGCGCGATACAGCGTGACGATCAGGTCCGTGAGATCGTATTGCAAAGTGGATGGCGCTTCTTCGACGATGGGTTCGACGAGGTCAAAGATGGCTGGTAGATTTTCGAAGTCGGAGTCCGCGATCATGGGGATGAGCGCTTGAATGCCGTTTGACCAGGTACGAGAACGCTCAGGGTGCAGATATTCGCGCACTAGAGCAAGGAATTGATTGGGTGTTTCCTTGCGCATGCGAGTGAGACTGGTGGTGAGCAACGCCACACGCACTTCCGGGTCGCGGATCTGTTGAGTCCATGCGGTGATGCGGGGTAGTAGGCGTTCTTCCTGCGGTGGGATGCGTCCCAGTAAAAATGAAGCGAGCAGACGTGTTTCGAGTGCGCCTTCATCCCAGAGCAGGTCGGCGAGTTCAAGCGCGAAGTGTGGATTCTCTTCGGCTTTGAGACGCAGTTCGTTTTGAATTTGAGTTAAGACAGCAGGGGGCGTGCGGTAGGTTTTGAGGTTCGAGCCCGGTGCGACATTTTCCACGGTGCGGAGCGTGTAATTGACGTAGAACTCCAATATCTCGCGCAAATGCTTCATGAACTCGTCTGGCAGGAAGAAAAAGTCTGCAAGGCGAGCGGCTTGTTTGCGGAGGCGGGTGAGGTCGATGGCGGGCATTAGGTATATGTAGGGGCGGGGTTACCCCGCCCCTACGAAAAAATTAATACGCTTTCGCGAAATACACCTTGCGTTTGCTGGGCTTGCCACATACCACGCATTTGCCTTCACCTTCAGGTTGGTTGAAGGGGATGTTGCGGGTGGTGGCTTTTACATCTTCCTTGACCTTCTTCTCACATTCGGTCGATTCGCACCAGTAGGAGAACGCCCAACCATCCTGCACAACTTTCTTAAGGTCTTCGTAGTTGTCCACGTTGTGGATGTTGGCGTCGCGGTATTCGATGGCGCGTTTGAGCAGGGACGCTTGCACATCGGTCAGCAGATTTTTGACTGTGTCGGTAATTCCTTCTTGCGATACGAAGGTCTTGCCTTCTTTTCCAGGCTTATCGCGGCGGGCGAGGGCGACGGTGCCTTTTTCAACATCTTTGGGACCGATCTCCACGCGGACGGGTACGCCGCGCATTTCCCAGTCGTTGAACTTAAAGCCGGAGGAAACGTTGTCGCGGTCATCAAACTTCACGCGTACGCCTGCAGTTTTCAGTTCAGCGAAGAGGCGGTCTGCTACTTCCATCACCTTTTCCTTTTCAGCGTCGTTCTTGAAAATGGGCACAACGACGGCTTGAATCGGCGCAAGACGGGGAGGCAGGACGAGACCATTGTCATCGCCATGCACCATGATCATCGCGCCAATGATGCGGGACGAGATCGCCCACGAGGTGGTTTGGGCAAAGGTCAGTTTGTTGTCTTTGTTCAAGAATTGGATCTCGAATGCCTTGGCGAAGTTATCACCAAAGTAATGGGATGTGCCCGATTGCAACGCACGCTTATCCCACATCATCGCTTCAATGGATGTGGTGATCTGTGCGCCAGCAAACCGCTCGGTTTCGCTCTTGGTGCCTTTTAACACGGGGATGGCGGCTTCATCGAGGCAGAAGCGTTCGTAGATATCGAGAATGCGATACATCTCTTCTTTGGCTTCTTCTTCGCTGGCGTGCGCGGTGTGACCTTCATGCCAGTAGAATTCCGCTGTGCGCAGGAAGAGCTTGGTGCGCAATTCCCAGCGCATGACCGAACCCCACTGCACGATCAACAACGGCAGGTCGCGCCATGATTTGACCCATTTGGAATACATGTGACCGATGATGGTCTCCGATGTGGGTCGCACCGCGAGTTTTTCTTCGAGTTCCTGTCCGCCGCCGTGGGTGACGACTGCCAACTCCGGCGCAAAGCCTTCCACATGTTCCTTCTCTTTTTCAAAGAACGACATTGGGATAAGCGTGGGGAACGCCGCATTGACGTGACCGGTCTTCTTGAATTCTGCGTCCAGCCAGGACGTGATGTTTTCCCACAATGCCCAACCGTACGGCTTGACCACCATACATCCGCGCACGGGGGCGTAATCCGCCATGTCGGAGCGCACAACCAACTGGTTGTACCATTCGGAAAAGTCTTCTGCTCGG
>JAFLCF010000195.1 GCA_017303735.1 Anaerolineae bacterium | reverse complement strand
TTCTTCCTGCCAGGGATTGTCACCATCATGGCGATCCGTTTTATTGGCGGAGTGGCATTCAGTTTTTACACGATCTCCTTTATCGGTCTCATCAGCAGCCGTACCCAGCCTCATGAGCGCGGCACCGTGCTGGCATTGTTCACAGTGACATTGGCGGGTATGGTCAATATTGTGGCATACCCTGCCTCAGGCGCATTCTTCGATGTCTTCGGCGCCATCTGGCTATATCCGCTTTCGGCACTGGGATACCTGATCGGCGCCTTGTGCTTGTGGGGATCAAGACCGCAGAAGACGATAGACGATGGACAATAGACGATGGTCAGCGGTCAATCGTCCATCGTCCGATCATGAGCCAGTTCCTGTGTACGAATTCACACCTTGCTTCCAGATCCAATAGGTAATGGCGAACATGCCAATGCCGATCAAAGGAGAAAGATAGGTGATCGGCGACACCTCGTCGGGACGTAAGAATATTTGCGAGGGGTAGAAGGCGATAAACCCGATCGGCAGGATGTAGGTAAAGGTAAACCGAAACGCGCCATCGAAGATGCTCATCGGGTAGGGCGCAAACTCCCTCAGACGCCACGCCAGCCCGAGAACAGGATACGAATCAAGGACCCAGAAAGAGGCGCAGGCAGCCATCACCACGATGGAAATCTGAACGAGAGACGCGCTAAAGAGGGTGATGACGAGTAAACCCATCCTTGCCAGAGTCCATTCTACGTGTAGTTGAGCCGCGCTATAGATCAGCAGGGCAATGCCTACAAAGAGTTGGGTCAAGCCTTTGAGGTCGAATATTTCAGAGGTGTAGTAGAACATCATGTTCAACGGGCGGAAGTAGTATTTGAGAAAGGTTCCCTGTTGAAGGTTGAAGCGTAGTTGCCAGAAATGGTCGAAGATGATCTGCATGGGCGAGACGGCAAGCATGTAAAACGCGTAGATGAAAACCATCTCGTTCAGCGACCAGCCAGCCAGATCTGGAACGGTATCGAAGATGACCCAGAACACGCCCAGTGTAATGAGACTCGAGAAGAGCATGCCAAACGAGCTGATGATGAAATCGGCGCGGTATTGCATGCGAGCTTTGATGTATTGCGCTTCGATAATGAAATATAGGCGCAGGTATTCGGCTAGGCTTCGCATGTCAGCCTCCTGCGATCCGCAGGACTTTTACAGCCTGCTCGAAGAACAAACGGGTCAATGCATACAATACAATAGCCCACACCGCTTGAATTGCCAGCATGGGTAGAAAGACGCTCAAAGGCTGGTCAGGTTGTGTCAACATCATTAACGGACTGTGATAGATGGCTTGAAACGGCAGCATAAACAAAATGCTTTGCATGGTTTCGGGGAAGAACTGCAAGGGAATTAATGCACCGGATAGCCCGAGGATGATGATCTCTTTCACAGTCGAGAGACCCCAGCCTGATTCGGTATAGAATGCCATCACGCCAACGAAATAGTCAAAGCAAAAACTGATGACGAAAGCCAACAAGAGGCTGATGGGAAAGAATAAGGTTCCAAGCCCAAGCGGAATGGGAACTTTGAATACCAGCGTAATGATCAAGATGGTTGGCAAGGTGATAACCAACAGACTCATAATGATCTGCCCGAGGCTGACGAACAAGATGTACGTTTGATAATCGAGCGGCTTGGTGAGATGCACCGAGATGATACCTTCGCGGATCTCATAGGCAACTTCCCAGTCTACATAGGTTTTGAGCAAAATGAAGACTGCCGAGCCGATGGCAATGTATAGAAATGTTTCGTTGAAGGTCAGATTGCGAAGAGTATCTGAGTTTTTGTAAATACTCTTCCAGAGATAATACGCCACGCCAAGGTAGACGAAGTTCCCAACCAGCGAGAACAAAGGTCCGAAGCGATAGACCAGCCCGATCATGAAAGAGCCGCGGGTGAAGGCTAGGTACTTTCTCATGATAGCGCTCCGTCGTAAATGCGCTGTACAACATCTTCCATGGCAATTTCCACAATGCGCACATCGAAGACGTGGAAACTGCCCATCACGCAATTGAGCACATCCGAGAGCGGCGTAAGCGCCTGGTCGAAGGTGATATCCGTCCAGAATTCCTCGGTTTGGGCGATGACCATATGGTTATCGCTGCCAAAGCGATCGCTGAGCTTTGTTCGAAGCGCTGCCAGAGTGCCGTCGTTGAAATCATTGATCTGCACTTTCAGGGTGCGGAATGCGCCGAACAACATATTGACCTTGTGCGTGTCACCGTCGTAAAGTTTTTTACCTTTATCAATGATGATAACTCGCTGAGACAAAGCTTCTACATCACCAAGGTCATGCGTGGTCAGGATGATGGTGGTGTTGCGTGAGCGGTTCAATTCTTTGATGATCGTGCGGATCTTTGCCTTGACGGAAATATCCAAACCGATGGTGGGTTCATCCAGAAATACGATCTGCGGATTGTGCAGGAACGATGCGGTAATATCACACAGCATTCGCTGACCCAGAGAAAGCGCGCGCACCTGTTGCGAATACAACGCTTTTAGATCGACCAGGTCGTTGAACATGCCCATATGTTCGTCGAAGGTCTTTTGATCAACTTTGTATATTTCCTTCAATATCTTGAAGGATTCGATCACGGGCAGGTCCCACCATAATTGTGTGCGCTGACCAAAGACCACACCCATGATCTGCGCCTGGCGGATGCGATTCTCGAAGGGCACATGTCCATTGATGGTGATCTCACCTGCACTGGGCTTGAGGATGCCCGTCATCATCTTGATCGTGGTAGATTTGCCCGCCCCATTCGGACCGATATACCCAACGATCTCGCCCGCTTCAATGTCGAACGAGATGCCGTCTACGGCTTTGACAGTTCGGTAATCGCCGGAGAAAAGATCGCGGAATGCACCGCTTAACCCTTCGCGGCGGTTAAGGATTTTGAAATGCTTGGTTAAGTTGTTAACGTGAATGAGACTCATAGTTTTTTTTCATTTCTTATGAAATTAAGACCGTCAAATGCCGGATCACTCCATTGCGCTTGAAAATATGCTGGCTATTAGCGATATCCAAATCATGACCTTCAATTTGCAGTGACTTTCCATCCGAATATTGAACGGTGATCGCGTTTTTGTTCGACTTCTGCAAAACCACCGGAACCTGGCAAATGGTGTATGCCAGGCAATTCGCTCCTAGTTGGATGGTTTGTTTTATGCCGTTCACATCGATATACATAAAATCTGCAGGTGCGGACAAGAATTCGTTCTGATTCAATATGTGGAAGTCAAACTTCAAGATGCCATTTTCAATGAAACAGCCGAGTTCTGCCAGCCGTGTCAATACTTCTTCCTTGACCATGCCGGTCATGCCGGGTTGTTTCGCGCCTTGTCCTTTGGGAGTGTGGGAATATGGGTCGGTGGGGAAAGCGCCGTAAACATCGGGAGACTTGTTAAAGCTTAATCCCTTGCGGATGTCGATGTACTTTTCCATCAAGGCGGCAGCGGTCGAATCAGCTCTGGTACGCAGGATCGTTTCCTGCACAGCCAGCAGGAGTTTGGAAACCATATGCCAGTAGATACTTCCCAGCCCTTCGTATGCAAAGAAAGTCCCGGAGCGACCGGTGAACTCATTATGATGAAAGGTGTTCTCGAATAAAACTTTTATGTTTTCGGAATCGCGCTGCACCAACTCGGGATATTGAGCAGAAAGTGCCTCGAGCGCGTGAGTCACATCTTTGGCGTTGCGGAGATGCCCGGCAAAGTGATAGTTGCCTTCTTCGTCTTGCACGATCAGAGACTTATTGTTTGTTTTCACAAGTTCTGAAACCAGTGCCAGTCCGCTTACTTGCTCGAGAGTGATGCTGTTTTTTTCGATGAACCCTGGCAGGTTTCGATCCGGATAGAGAATATAACTATGTTGGTCGGCGCGGTAGAGCGGACCGCGTTTCATGCTTTCCAACAATGCGAGCGACTCGTCACCTGTCAGCAAGCCCGAGGAGAGCATGGCAACTTGCCCTTCCAGCATTTCATACAGATGACCCACAGAAGCCCGCCCAGGATTAATGTGCAGGATGTTGTAGGCATGATATAGATTATCGCTGCGTTTGTTGGCGCGCAAGGAATGTTCCACATACTGTTGCGCCAGATCGAGAAAGGCAACCAGCGCAGAAATCGGCAATTGAGCCTTTTCACCCGAAAGACCGTGGGAATAATAATTCCAGCGAGAGTCGCTGCCCGCTTCGCCCAACGCATCCATCATGGCACGGCGTTGCTCAGCGCTAAAGGAGCCTGCCAGCGTTCCCTGGAAATTGTTCAGGATCTGGAATATTTGCGCGTAAAGTCTCTGAATCTCTACACTGATTTGAACTGCACTGAGGTCGCTTTGCTCCAATAACTCTTTGCAAAAAACAATCGTCCGCCGCAAATAGCAGAGTGTCACGACCGATAAGCCTTTGCCCACCAAAGCATTATTGGCGTCGTTCCATTCGGGGCGCTGGGTATTCATCCAGATACCGCCCTCGGGAACAAAGTTCACTAATTTGGCGAGCAGCAAGGTGAGCAGTTTCTCGGTTAGCGTGGCGTGGAGTACCTTTCCGTTTGTGTTATGGACTAACCTGCCATCTGTGCCGTGCTGCTTTACTCGCGCATCGATCTTGTGTTCAAGGTCCCAGTGGAAGTCGATGGAGTTGAATGGATTCGCCAGCAAATCCGCATAGTGTTTGAGACGATATGGCACATTGGCGTAGCTGAAGATCGATTGGGAAAGAAACGAATTTAGTTTGCCCGGATGCAGCTTGGCACTGATCTCCATTAATTTTTGTAGATAGATGATCTGATGGTCGCTCCAGTAGCCGATGTTTGCCCAGGGATTGTTCGGCTCGGGAATTTCCCAGTCGATGCCCTCGCGGGTGATTCGATATGGATTGTAGCCATCCACGGTGGTGGCGTTCAGGAAGGTGGAGATCATCCCTTCGATGTATTCGGGATAAGAATACGCCAGCGCTTCCCAGTTCTGAAAAATGTCGCGCCAGTTGCCTTCATACCCCAACTTCAAAGAACCGTCTGATTTTTTGATATCGATGGCGAAGCGATTCCAAGGACGACTTGGGTCGCCATGGCGGCGACTGAACGAGAGGGGGAGATACGCATAACTCAAGCGGATCAAGTCCTGCTGCCCGCTGGCTTCTGCACGGGCGTGGAGTTCGAGAATGTTCATTTGTGCGGGTAACGCCGAAAAGAATGCTGCCTGATCGACAACAACATCACGATTACGCACTTTGACAAAGTCAATAAAGTCCTGCGTGTGGATATCATAGCCATTCGAGAAAATGCCGCCGCGCATGACGTTAAACATCACATTCGCAAAATGATGGGCGGTACCCAGCGGGTCATTGGAAACCTGCAAACCATCTGAACTGGCAACGATCTTTTCCAGATTTCGATTGTTCAGTTGGATGTCATCTTCAAGGGCTTTTACAAGCTTGTGCCGATCCCCGTTTAATTTTTTCTTCAAGCTGACGATCGCCACGCTATCTTGACTGACATCTGCCACGAGATGCCAGGAACGTTCCGCCTCAGGACCAAGCTCGAAGCTGGTGTGTACAAAATAAGCGCAGCGCCGCCCGCGGACTTCTGTCTCCGGCGTTATGCCCATTCCAGCACGGAATTGATCAAGTTGTTGAGATGAAAGCAGGTAGTCGGCTTGCTCAAGCCCCAACTGCAGCACCGTCGTTGCCAACAGCGATTCGCTGGGTTCGGCGAGATCGGTCAGGGTGGAGTTTAAGGCAAATATCGCCAGACCAGTTTCAGGGTCCAGTTCGGAGCGCTTGTAGGCATCCAAAAGCGGACTGAATGTGTTCTGAGTCAAAGAAGTGATATTGGCAGGCAGAATATTTTGAATCCCATCAAGCAGTTCAACCTGACAGGCTGAAGCGTCGGTATTTGTCAGCCAGGCTGATTTGATAAATCCAAACTGGTTACTGGTGCGCCATGCATAGCGGAAGGATAGTCCAAGGCTGAGGTTGCGCTCTTCGAAAATGAGCGCGGTGCCAGGGACGTTCTTATAAAGATTTCGTTCAATGAGATAGCTACCTTGATAGCGGGCTGAGAACGGTTCCCACAGACTTGTTTTTTCAGCGCGCGTGACCAGCAGAATGGATTTGCTGCCTGTGTTCTCATTGTTCTCGGTGATCTTGTCGTCGGTGTAGTAAGGGAACAGGGCTTGTTCGGCGCTGACCCTGCCAGCCGAAAGCCCGCCGGTGGATGAGATGAACAGCCAGTGATTCGAACTGCTAACGATGCTCATAAAAAACGGCGACATGCCGTCATAATTTTTGATCTTGTAGAATGTGTCGCCAAGCATGTTGACGAA
The DNA here is from genome assembly GCA_017303735.1 of Anaerolineae bacterium. The sequence continues at coordinate 1,215 of JAFLCF010000195.1, read as the reverse complement.
CTCGCCTTTGACATTCTGTTCGGATTGTTGTTGTACCGTTTCGCCGATGAAGATCTGACGCGGTTGCTGGTTACTCATGAATGCGCTTCCTATGCATGGAATAAACTGCTTGACATGTTTATTTGAAACACAACGGAGCCACACCTCATTGGGCGTGGCTCCATTGTTATGAACTAAAAACCGTTCTTCTTGATTACGCCTTTATACCATTTGGCACTATCTTTTAGTGTGCGTTTCTGTGTTTCATAATCCACCCAGATGATGCCGAAGCGTTGACTGAAACCGAACGACCACTCGAAGTTATCCATAAAGGACCAGACGAAATATCCAGCCAACGGCACACCGGCCTGAATAGCGCGATGCGCTGCAGTAAAGTGGGTACGCAGATAGTTTGTGCGATGCACATCGGGAACATTCCCATTTTCATCAGGCGGGGTGGAGTAGCTGGCGCCGTTTTCGGTGACGTATAACTTCAACGGTTGATAATCGAAGTAAAAACGTCCCAATACATTCAACAAGCCATCAGGATAGACTTCCCAATCCATCTCCGTCCAATATTCGGGAGTTTTAGGCTGGGAAAAAACTTTTTGTGGTTCGTTATTTGGGTCGTCCACCCGTACAACTCCGCGGTTGTAAAAGTTGACGCCGAGAAAATCTGTAGGCACTGCAATGGTTTTCATATCGCCATCTTGCACAAAGTCCATGCCATTGGGAAAGGCGCCCAGTTGTTTGAAATCTTCCGCAATATCAACTGGATAGCCGCGCCCGTAGACCGGGTCTGCAAACCAACGCACCCATTTGCCTTCGCCGCGGCGCACGGCATCCAGATCCATGGCGGAGTTGGATGCGGCGACATTCCAATTGCTGTTCAACGTAATACCTACTTCTGCGTTTGCGCTGTTGCGGCGAATGACCGGGACAGCCAAACCATGAGAAAGCAACAGATGATGCGCGACGCGCACGGCGCGTGCAAGCGTTGGGTCTACAATTCCCGGCGCATGGACGCCCATCTCATGACCTACCCAGGCAACCACGGAGGGTTCATTGTGCGTGATCCAGTTCTTGACGCGGTCACCGAGTGTACGCGTGATGACATCGGTATACTCCACAAAGGCATCCGTAGTAGACCGCACCGTCCAGCCGCCTTCATCTTCCAGTTTTTGGGGCAAGTCCCAGTGGTAGAGTGTGGCGAAGGGTTTGATATCCGCTTCGAGC
>JAFLCF010000194.1 GCA_017303735.1 Anaerolineae bacterium | reverse complement strand
ACAACAATCGCGGCTTTGCCTTTCGATGAAAGCGAAAAGATGATGTGCTGAATAAAGACCAGATAAATTGCCATCTTGTCTTTGTCTTTGTTGGGCACGTTGGGAATGCCCGCAAAAAAGCGCGCGTGATTCGCCTTCGTGTCGAGGTCGGCGCTGAAATCGCTAAAGTCCAGTTTGAAGGGCGGGTTCGAGACGATGAAATCGAAGGTCATCAACTTATCGCCTTTTTTATGGTACGGCGCCAGCAGGGTATTGCCCTGAATAATATTTTGGATGGAATGCGCCAGGTTGTTGAGGATCAGGTTCAGGCGCAGCATTCCGCTCGACTTTTGCGAAATATCCTGCGAGTAAATGGAACAGCGCTCTTCGCCGATCTCGTGCGCCAAACTCATCAACAGCGAGCCAGAGCCAGCGGCGGGGTCGTACACGGTCACGTTCTTCACCTTCTCCGTCGCCAAAATTGCCGCCATAATCTTCGCCACCGCGTGCGGGGTGTAATACTCGGCATACTTTCCGCCGCCGTCCTTGTTATAGTCCTTGATCAGATATTCAAAGATGGTCGCAAAGAAATCGAACTTCTGCTCGAAGACGCCCTCAAAACTGAAATTCACCAGCGGGTTGATGAGTGCGCGGCAGAACGCGTCGCGCTTGCTTGAGTCGGTGATGTAATTGCTCAACTCGTCGAAGAGAATGATCTTCGCCCCCGAATCGGTCTTCACCGAGAAAATGTCATTGTTGAAAATGGCGATGTCGCGCAGCGTGTCATCGAATAGTTTGGCGAATTGCCCATCGGACTGCCGATTAAATAAATAGGAGATGAAATGCTCGCGCTTCAACTTCGGGACCTCGGGGCTGAGTCTCAGCAACAGCATTTCATACTGGCTGTCAGATAATGCGCTTATTTCTTTTTCCCAGCTTTCGGCTTTTGCCAGCTTGGGGTTCTTCCGCTTCACTTCATACCCAAACTTATCGTTCATGAACTTATACAAGAACGTCTGCGTGATGATCTTGAACTCATTGCCATCGTTGCCCAGCCCATAATTCGCGCACACGCCCTTGAGGCTGTCGATTAACTGTTTGGTTTGGGATGTAAAGTCTTGTGTCGTGGTTAATGCCATTGATTCTCCAGTGATTCAGGTGACAGTCACCTTCAAGGTGACTGTCACCTATGTTTTATCTATTTCTCTAATTCTTCCAAAAATCTCATTACATCCTCAGGCAATTGGCGTGACTTCAAATACTCGAAAAGGAATTTCTTGTACTCATCCACGCTATCGAATTGGTCATTAATAAATTCGTGGTCAACTAGTGTGCCGTTTCGTTCTCCGATCCAATCAAGGTAATTTGACCAACCCCAGTCGGCAGGACTTGCCACCATGCCGTCTTTTACAGGGTTTCCATGAATATATCGGCACAGGTGTAATAAATGACTTTTAGTTTGTACAGGCTTGGCATGAAATCGGCTTTCAAAGAGCGTGCCGCTGTGCGAATATTTCAAATTATATGCCTTGGAATAACTATTGAATACGGATTGCGGCACATTGCCTGCTGGATTGTCGCCATCCTGCCGCAACAGTAGATGATAGTGGTTAGGCATAAAGCAATAGGCAATGACAGCAACATTGTTTTCCTTACGATATTTCTGGAGTTTCTCGATAACAAACAGGTAATTGGTCTGCTCGCGGAACAACGTGGATTTATTTACGCCTCGATTGTAGATATGGTAATACATTCCGGTCTGCCATGTCAGCAGGTCTTTGCGTGCGTATGGCATAGATTTCCTCACTAGTCTAGGTGACAGTCACTTTAAAAGTGACTGTCACCTGTTACGTACCCTGATACTCGCTCATATATTCCTTCACCAGCAGGTTATTAATAAACTTCGCCGCTTCGGGGTCAAGCGCCACTTTGATTTTATCAAACGCATCGATCACATTTTTCATCAACATCTGGGCGAAGAACGCATCCGCATTCATCAGGTTTTTGTTCAGCAAAATCCGCTCATCGGTTTGCTTCTTCACCTCTGCCAGCGATTCCTGAATATCGCTTTCGCGTTTAGTCAACCCGCCGCGCTGCACGATGCGCTTATGCACGCGGGCGTATTTTGTATCATTCTCATACTTGGCTTTCAACAGATTATTCCTGCGGTTCAGTTCAGCCACCTTGTCGAATATTTTTTCCAACGCGCCAATATTGGAACGCATATCCTCTTGCGTCACTTCGCTTAAGTTCTTTTTATCGAACAGCCGCTTGAGTTCATCGTACAAGCTCACAAATTCAGGGTCGCTTGGGTCAAAGTTATTGTTCAATGCCTCGCGCGTCTTGCGTAACATGCCCTTAAGTTGGTCTGCGATCACCAATTCATCTTCAGAGATTTTGCGGAAGGCAAAGACCACATTCTCCAACGCCACATTCAGCAGGTTGGTCGTGTCCACGTCGCTCTCGATGTTTTCCTTTAGATTCAATAATTCAATGTGTGCGATGGTCTCATCCAGCAGGCGGTTGAACTTCTTGAAATCGATTCGTTCCAGCAGATCATAATGACCGAATAACTTTGCCAGATTGTAGAGGTTGCGGGCGTTCTCCAACGCCTTGCGAATATCGAGCATCACCTTGCGGTCGGTGATTTCGCTGATCTGCTTTGAAAAGACTTCCATATTGTTCAGGTCATAATGGAAGAGCTTCTCCTTGATGTCCCTGAACTCCTCTTCGATCTGCTCGCTCGATTTGAACAGGTTCGAGTAGTTCTTAAGTTCATCTTCGCCCAGTTCCGCTTGCAATTCCTGAAAATAAGCGCGGTTGGTCTTATCGAACTCCCCGCGAATATCGGCAAAGTCCACCACGAAGCCGTATCTAAACTTCTTGTACGGGCGGTTCACGCGGGTTAACATCTGCAAAAGGTTATGGTCGCGCAGCAGGCGGGCAATATAAAGTTTTTTCAAGCGGCTGGCGTCAAAACCTGTCAATAACATGTTGTACACAAAGAGAAAGTCAATTTCGCCTGCTTTGAACTTTTCCACTTCCTCTTTACGGTCATCTTTAGAGCCCACATCATGCAGAATCAGCGAGGCAGTAAAGCTGTTGCCTGTCTCTTTCTGGTAGGTGGTGTATTCTGCGGGCGGTTCAGAGATTGCTTTGTAGTTGTGGTCAACGTCCTCAACCGTTTTTTGGCTTGGGTTGTACTTATTGATGAATATCTCAAATAACTTGCGTGCCTGCTCTGAGCTATCGCATACCACCATGCCGCCAACGGTGTAGTCGTCAAACTTTTTCCGGCTGTTCACGAAATCGCGCACGATGTAATCCAGCATCGGTTCGGCAAAGGTCTTGTGGGCATACACCGCGCTTTTATCCGCGTCACCTTTGAGGATCTCGATCTCTTTGAGTGCCTGTTCCAGCCGTATTTTGTACTCGGTTTCAATCCCTTCGCGGATTAGTTTCAGTGTGTACCCATCGGCAATCGAGGAGTTGTAGTAATACTTGTGGATGTAGCCCCCGAACACCTCGCGTGAGATATTATCACCGGTGATGAGCGGCGTCCCTGTTAAGCCAATAATGATGGCGTCTCTGTCCGAACTGACCAGATTAGCAAGGAAACTGCCTTTCGGGTCATAACTGCGATGCACTTCATCGAGGAAATACACCCGTTGGGTGTTGATGTCATAATCGCTGGCTTTCACCACGTCCGATTGATCGTTGAACTTCTGGATGTTTACAACCGTAATTTCGGGCTTTCCACTAAAACCCTCAAGCGCCTGTTTCAACCCAAAACTTTTCAGCAACGCTTCTTTTGAATTGACTGTGTTTACGTTCAAGCCACGGCTGGTAAACTCGCGCTTCGCCTGATTCATCAGGTCGATACGATCCACGATGAAATAGAACTTTGGCACCACGCCTTTGCGATGAAAATAATCCGTTAGATATTGCACGTTGTAAAAAGCCAGCGCTGTCTTACCGCTGCCTTGAGTGTGCCAAATGATCCCCTTTTTAATGCCCTCATCCAGTTTGCGTTCAATGGCGCGTGTGGCAAATAATTGCGGGTAGCGCATGATGTGCTTTTCTAGCCCGGTTTCGCTTTTCACATAAGCAATACCATATCGAAATAACAGAGCCAGCCGCTCTCTACTGAATAGGGAGGTTAGCACGCGGTTGGTGGGCGTGTTCGGGTCTTTGTTGGTGATGAATTCGGGGGAATGCTTGATGATGGAAAGATTGTTATCTTTAAGTACGAAATTCTCAAGCTCATCATCTTCCGGCTTGAGCAGGCTGGGCAGGTCGAAATCTTCTTCTTCCCTGAAATAATTGAAGTTTGCTTCGGAATAGGAAGTAGTGGAGTAGAACACACCCTGAATGGTTTCGATGGTGTCAGCGTCATACTCCATGTTATTGGAGAAGACCAAAATCTGTGAGATGTTGACAAACTTTCTGAACTTCTTATTCTTGAAACGGGCGTTAATCCTTTCCCGTTCCGCCAGAATTCCATCATGATTATTCGGCTTCTTGACTTCAATGAAAGCAAGCGGCATGCCGTTGATCAGCAAAATCACATCGGGGCGAAATTCATCTTCGCCGTTCTTATAGGTCAATTCGGTTGCAACATGAAAAGAGTTGTTATTGAAATCTTCGAAATCGATCAGCCGTGTCCCCGAAGTGGCGGTCAGCATGGCATAAAATGCCTGCCCAAGGTCTTCATTATCAAGAGCCAGTGAAACATCCTGTAGAACCCGAATAACTTCATCCGCGTTCAAGTCCTGATTGATACGCAGGATCGATTCAGTAAAAATATCCGTGAAGATATTGGTACCTTCATCCCATTTGGAATTTGATAAGGAGATGTAATCGTATCCGAGTCTATTCAAGTGCAAGAGAGCCGGAATTTTTACTCTTGAATTTTCATTGAATCTCATAGGGTTACCCTTAATGGGGAGGCTGGTAGTTATACGGGGAGCCCCCTCAACTTCTTCCAATTTTACCCGACCTTACCCACAAAAACACTCCGTTAAAACAAAAAATTCCCGCTATCGGGGTCGCCCACGGACAAGTCCGCGCGGCATTTGAGCAGGCGGAAGACACTTCTTTGTGATGGTTGATGACGGCGTCTTTGCCGATCCAGTTGAGGGTGGGCATAAGTGATTAATAGCTCCAGTATTTATATAATTGTAACAAAAGAACATTACATAAAAGTGGCTATTGATAAAGTAGTTATATTTATGGTTTTATTAATCCATTGAAACGATTGGTATCATTTTCGAGGTGTGAGATTGTTATCTCGATACTTTTGGGGTTGCTGTAAATACCAAGAGCGCCATCTTTTAATTTAATATGCAAACGGAAATAGCAAGAACCGGACTTGCAGTTATTTACATGAACAAAGATTGTGTAATTATTCTTGATTGGAAATTTCTTGTAACCAGTTTCATCTCTATTTGGTGTGAAGTTACCTGTAGGTTGTAAGAACTCATTTTCAGGGTCTAATCCAGTAACCTCAATATCAATATTGGTGTCTGAAAAAAAGTCGTTACCTATGTCTATGTCAGTTGTCTCAAAGCTAATGGTTGAATCTAAAAATATATTTTCACCAAAATAAATAACTGGATTGATCTTTCTAAGACCTTCTAATGATCTTTGCGACTGGTCTAAAGTCACCAAATATAAATTTTCAACCCCAAAATCGACATTATTGAACGATATTTCTTCCACCCATCCTTGTCGATAAATGTAATAAGTCTCCTTCGCAGTAAAGTTAAATAAATTAGCGAAAATTACTATGCCAAGTGTAATAAATATTAATGCTGTCCGATTATTCCATATGGATTTTCCCCAATATAAGATTTTTGGCTGACTGGTTTGTTGAACTTCTTTAATAATTGTATTAATGTCGTTTTGGAAATACAAATACCCTGTGGCAATATAAATTGGAATAAACAAAAAAGACCAAAATGGATATTGGACTGAAAATAAAACAATGCTAATAATGCCTGATATTAGGGAAACAAAGCCTTCTATTTTTCTCATTGATTTTTCTTGAGTTACTTCGTTATTTTGCATATTAGCCAAATCCCTTAATTGTTCGTTGTACAAGACTGCTTGAGTACCCCGCTATCGCCATATTTTACCCGACCTTGCGCGTATCCAGTCAAGGTACAGGGGGTGTCGATCCAGGGTGTGCTCAAAGATTAGATGAGATTGCTCCCTTCGTCATACCCGGCGAAGGATTTATTTACAACACGTTGCCGATACCTCCAAAAGATGCTGTCTTGGCAATTATTAATCCATACCGCTTTAATGTTTTCTTTGCCTTTTTACAGATTTAATAAGCCAAGATATAAGGCTGATACCTATTAATAAAATTCCAGCACCGCTATAGAAATACCATAATCCAATGCGCACATTATCTCCTGTGAGAGTTCCGTTCAAGGATGTAATAATTAAGAGTGATACTAAAAATAGCAGGCTAAAAGTAATAAGCAATGCGTAAAACCAATGAATGACACGCTCTATGGTTATTAAGCGGGTTTCAACGATAATTAGCCAAAATATAATACAAACTAATATTAATTGAATTGCTTTAAGGAATATATCTTTTTCTACATCCATAAGTAAATAACCCGGCGCAAATAAACCGGCATAAACTGCAATGTAGAGCGGTGAAAAATAATAGCATTGAATAAGATACGAACGTTTTAATGTCTCCCCTGAAATGATTTGACCACGAAAAGACTCTATGACTAAAGCAAAAAGCATGGGAATACCTAAAAAGAACACAGATGCAGTGATTGTTTCAGTTTCCTTTAGGGCAGTTGTTATATCTCTTGGTTGGTTGTTGTTTTCTTTAAATGATTGTGACCTCTCATAAATATATTTGGATAGATCAACCCCTTTATCACCTACATACAATTGAACATATTCAGTTACTATTTCGCCTGAATTGCTTTCTACCATAAGATAAATGTTTTTTTCGCCAACCTCAACACCTTTGTATTGAACTGTTAAGTAGTTTGAACTATAAGATTCAAGTGGCAGATTGGTATCTTGGGCATAATCTATCCAGGTTGCCCAAACAGGATATTCCGAATTTGAAGAAATGAAATTTGCTTTTTCTACCTTTAATAAGGCGCTTTCCCCAATATGAATTGCGTATGGACTAGAAACTGTAACTCCAGGACGGATTGCATAATACTTGAAGTAAATAAAAGGCAATAGTGAAACTAAAATTATTAAAAAGACTGGAGAAAAATAATCGTCAAAACGATTGATTTCTTTTTCTTTTAGTTCTTTTGTAATGTAATTTGGTGCCCATTGCGGCTCGATTATGATTTTCCCTAGAGTCTTGGGCGCTAATAATATCCAAATCAATACTTTATAAGCAAATTGTTCTATGCTTTCAAATATATCTATTAAATTAACCATTTATTCCTCCGGTGCTTATAAACCAAATTATATTACTAGCATCTCGAAACTGGAATGCAGAGGGTGGCAATCCCCGCAAAGAGACTGCCACCCAAGAACAACATTAATCGAACGAGCTGCTGGCTTCGATCTTATTGCCAGCCAGGTCAAACGCCGTCACACGCACCTCGGTTTCGTGCCCAACCGTAATGCTCTCGGTCGCCGTGAACACCCATTCCAGGGTGCCCGCCACCTTCACAATGTTCATCTCCGCGCTTTCCACTTCGTCATTGTCGGTCACATCATGAATGCTCAGGGTCAGGCGGCTAAC
>JAFLCF010000193.1 GCA_017303735.1 Anaerolineae bacterium | reverse complement strand
ATGGCAATCACCCCGTCAGATGAAAGAATAGCTTACCTGCTAGACCAAACATGGCGTCTCGGCGGCAGCGGACTCTGGCTCATCCCCGCCGCATTTGGTATTTATCTCAATCGCAATCGTCAAGCCTACCTCCTCGCCAGCCTCGCTGCCATCTACGCCCTCTACCCCGCCCTAACAGGACAGTTCTTCCCGTATCACTACATCCCTTTCATCTACACCATCATCCTCGTTGCATCTCTAACAATCAACCACCAATCATCAACTACCAACCATTTACCATTCACTATTCACTATTTACCTTCCATCATTCTCCTTCTCACCATTCTCCTCACAGTAAAACCCTCCCAAACCTTCCTCCGCCAACTCCAAGGCAAAGACATCGCCATCGCCGCAGACCGCGCCACGCAAATATCAACCTTCCTTGAAAAGAACCTCGAACCCGGCGACCAAGTCCAAGCCTTAGATTGGACCGGCGGCTCCCTCCTCGCCATGCTGGAAAATCGCGCTCCCATTGCCACATCGTATGTCTTCGATTTTTATTTCTATCATCACGTATCGAATCCCTACATCCAATCCCTGCGCGCAGACTTCATGACTCAACTGGGTGAATCCAAGCCGCGCTTCATCATCGAAGTCACCGCAATAGACAAGCCCTGGGTCTCCGGCGAAGACACCACACGAGACTTTCCCGAACTGCGCGCATTTCTCGCTGAGAATTATTCCGTTACAATGGAACGCGAAGATTACATCATCTACGAGCGACAATAGATACGCTCAAGCCGCCGTCCCCGGCGGCGAGGACGCCGCCTTGAGCAAAGCCCACCAACTCTCCATCCTCTATCTCACCCTCCCCTTCATCCTCTTCCTCTTCGGCTGGGTCCGTCTCACCATCGCTATCCCACTTGCGTTAATTATGCTCTTTACTCTCTGGCAACTCCTCAAACAATCGTCTACTACTCACTACTCACTATTCACTATTCACTATTCACCATCAACCATTTACTGGCTACTGCTTACTGCTCTCTGGTTACTGACATCCGGCATCGGCGGCTACGCCTTCCAAAACTGGGACCATAACTGGCGCAATGTCGTCTTCCGCGATCTGATGAACTTCAATTGGCCCGTCTACTACGCCCAACCCGAAAGCGGACCGATCAAGATGCTCGTATACTACGTCGGCTTCTGGCTGCCTTCGGCTCTCGTTGCAAAAATCACCAACTGGCAGATTGCCAACTTCGCCCTCTTCATCTGGTCACTCCTCGGCTTGTTACTCATTACTCATCATCTCGGTAACATCCTAAAAACCTCCAACCTCAAAGCCACCCTGCTCCTCATCCTCTTCAGCGGACTCGACATCTTCGGCACGATTTTCTTCCCGCAAGAGTATCCGACCATCTTCCCTCCCATCACCCACCTCGAAACCTGGGCAGGGAATTTGCAATACTCATCGTTCACGACCCAATTGTTTTGGGTTTTCAATCAAGCCATTCCTGCCTGGCTATGTATTGCTATGCTTGCGGATGAACGTCAATCAGCCAATTACCAAATACCTATTACCAATAAACTATTTCTCTTCTCCCTCTGCTTCTTCTTCGCTCCCCTCGCTTCGGTGGGACTCCTCCCTTACATCCTCATCGAACTCGTCAAACAAACCGACTTCAAATCTCCATTCAAAAATCTCAACCCAGCCACTATCCTCTCCACCCTCATCATCTTTCTTCTTTCCGCTTTCTTTTTCACTGCCAACACCGCCGCCCAATCTCGCGGATTCCAATCCATCCCATTCACCAAATTCCTCGCCTTCTTCCTACTCGAAGGCGGCATTCTCTGGCTCCTCCTTGCCCCATCCAAATACAAAGACCCGCGTTGGATCATCACCGGCGTTCTCCTTGCCGTCATTCCATTCATCCAACTCGGCAGCGACCGCGACTTCGTCATGCGCGCCTCCATCGCCCCGCTTTTTTATCTCATGCTAATGACAGGCGAAACTATCTTCAACAAATCCACCCCACGCCTTATACTGGTTACTGGTTACTGTTTACTTCTCTTAGGCTCTTTCACCCCTATCTACGAAATCAACCGCTCCGTCTATCGCACGTACGATTATTATTTCGTTCAACCGGATAATTGCGGCTGTGACTTCTCCACCGACCCGATCACCCGCCTCGCTGCGCCAACCGCACCTGAGTTGGAACACCCAGGCATTCTCACCGCTGACGCCTTGCCCACACTCAAATTCATGACCGATGAACTCTCACAAAATTTCATTGCCAATGTAAGGCAGACTTTCTTTTATAAATATCTATCCAAACGCTAATAACCTTCAACTTGCAACCTGCAACTTGTAACTTACCCCAAAGGAAACTGCCATGCCCGAATTCCCCACCCTCCCAGACCCACAAGCGTTTTACGCCCAAGTATGGAATATCGTCGCCCGCATCCCGCGTGGAAAGGTCGCTTCGTATGGGCAGATCGCCAAGATGCTGCGTCCGCCCGCCGGTGTGGATGAAGCCACCTATGCCGAGTTTGGCGCATTGTGGGTCAGCAATGCCGTTGCCGCCAGCCCAAATGAGATTCCGTGGCAGCGTGTGGTCAACTCAAAGGGGCAGATCACAGAACGGGACGGGTTGGAGGCGAAACGTCATAAATTGATGTTGGAAGATGAAGGCGTCGTTTTCCATGATCGCGGACGAATCGATATGCGAAAATACGGCTGGAACGGAAAATAAAAAGGATAAACTTATGCCCTCCTTCTCTTCTCCCCCAAACCCACAAGCGTATTACGAACAAGTCTGGGCGATTACGCGTATGATCCCGCGCGGAAAAGTCGCCACCTACGGACAGATCGCGAAAATGATTCCGCCGCCCAATGGCGTGGAGCTTGAAGCCTATGCTGCATTCGCTCCGCGTTGGGTGGGCGGTGCGATGGCAAACTGCCCTGATGATGTTCCCTGGCAGCGAGTCATCAACTCGCAAGGGAAGATCAGTGAACGCCCCGGCGCAGAGCGGCAACGTCCGCTACTAGAGGCGGAAGGTGTGATCTTCGATGCCAAAGACCGCGTGGATTTGAAAAAGTTCGGCTGGAGTGGAAAGGATGAAGCGGACACTCCGCTGCAACCATCGCTTTTGTAATATCGCAAGTTTCACCGGAGGTTGACATGACTCGAAACACGAAGTCGATTGCACTGCTCACCATTCATGGAATGGGAGAAACGCAAAAAAATTATCACGAGTTGTTTCTTGAACGGGTCAAAAAATATGTGGGGGAAGATGTTTGGAAGAATGTAGCATTCGAGTCGATCTATTATCAAGACATCTTGCAAGCCAACCAGGCAAAGATCTATCGCCGCATGAAGCCACGCCTCAACTGGCAGGGTTTGCGGCAATTCCTTTTGTATAATTTTTCAGATGCCGCCAGCCTCGATTATCGCAAAGAGGAATCAAATAGTGCCTACCAGCAGTCGCAATCCCGCATCTTCAAGGCATTGGAAAAGGTGTATAAAAAATGCGGGCAGCGAAATGTGCCGGTGGTGATCCTGGCATACTCGCTTGGGTGCCATGTGATCTCAAATTACATTTGGGATGCCCAGCAGCCTTCACCGAGTGCAGGGGTATGGGCAAAACCTCTGCCTATTGAAACAGACAAAGTTGAATCAAACTTTCTACGATTAAAAAGCCTAAATCATCTGATCACCATCGGGTGTAATATTCCGGTCTTTGTGGCTGGCTATAAAGATATCAAACCTTTTGGCAAGCCTAACCATAAATTTAAGTGGTTGAACCTGTACGACAAAGATGATATTCTGGGCTGGCCCCTTGAACCATTAAGTTCAGAGTATCGCAAGCTGGTAAAAGATATACAGATCAATGCGAATGAAAAATTTACTGACCTTTTGCTGAAGTCATGGAACCCATATTCACACGAGAATTATTTTGGTGATAGCGCCGTGGTGCATTTGGTTGGAGATGCACTCAATGGTTAAACGTACGAACCACTTTATTTGGAGATCATCATGCAAGCACTTGAAATGAAAACTGAAAAAACAACCCGGTTCGGTACCATCTCAGTTATTCTCGCTGTTCTAGTGGCTGTATTATGGTGTGTTTACTTTATCATTTTCGCCTCAATGACAGAAGGCGGCTTGAACTTTGGCATGGATGCAGAAACCGCTGGCTATACAGTTGTGCTTGGCGGCGGGTTTGGCATGGCGCTTGTCACTTTGCTACTAGCATTTTCGGGTATCGTATTGGGTATTCTTGGGCTTGTAAAAAAAGAAGCCAAACGAGGGTTGGCAATTGCCGGGCTGGCAATAAACTTTTTATGTTTTGCCCCCTATTGTTTGTTGTTGATCGTTATTGCCCTTAGCGGATTGCCCGCTTCGTCGTGACCTGGCTTTGTTATGAATCTGCATAATTCGACTGCCTCTCTCTCAGGTACAGTTATAAAAAACGGAGGCAAACCATGTATATCTTTCAAGTTCACCACTACATAAAACCAGAAGGCATCGAAGCCTACAAAGCCGTCACACTTGAGAACGCGCAGAAGACCCGCCTGGAACCCGGCGTTTTGCGTTTTGAATTCTTTCAAGATGCAGCAGACCCAGCACACTTCAGCCTGTTCGAAGTCTATGCCGATATGGATGCGCGGGATGCACATTTGCAAACCGAACACTTTCTAAAATGGAAAGACGTCTATCTCGCCACACAAGCCCGCAAAGGCGAAGGGCATGAATTTACTGCGATTTATCCAGGAGAAGGGGAATGGAAAAAAGTCTAACGCGCCAGTTCAACAACCAGCGTATCTAGAGCCAGGTCCAGTGTGATCTGGCTTGTTTTTACCTGTTCATCAATCCGCAGCAAGCGATGGTAAATTCCCTCCAGAGCTTCCATCGAAAAACGCCCGGCTTGCCCGGTGGTTTTCTCTGCCACATACGGATGCACCGCCAAGGCACGCGCCACATCATCTTTGTTGCCGCGCGCATCTAAAATCTCGCGTGCTTGCAGCAGCAAACGGAACTGACGCACGACCATCCCCCACAACGAGAATGGGTCTTCGTTCTCAAGCAAACGATGCAATAACTTCTGTGCGACTTTGGCATTGCCTTGTGATAACGCATCGACGAAGTCGAACACGCTTTGTTGGGATGTGACGATACAAACCGCCTCCACATCGGACCCGCGAACGGGTCGCTCCCAGTTGACATATGCCAACAACTTTGAGATTTCCATGCCCGCTTGACGGGTATCCACGCCAGACATTTCAGCCAGTTTGGCTGCGGCAGCGGGTTCGATCTGCCCCTTTTGATTCTTGGCTTCGTTAATGATCCAACCGGGCATGTCACGTTGTTGCGGTAGGAAGAAAGCCTGCGAGCGGACTTGCGGCTTGTTCTTCTCAGCCCATTTCACCAGCCAATGCTTCTCGGCATCTTTAGGCTTTTCCACCACATCATACAAAACAACTTTTGATGTGTCTGGCGCTTTCTCTAAAAATTCCTGAAATTTTTTGCGCGTGTCGGGTTTGCTGAATTTTGCAGAAGGATAGGCAATGAAGACCAGTCGCTTTGGCGCGAGGAACGGCATGGCATTGACCGCATTATTGAGGTCATTCTCGGTCATCGTCCGCGCTTCGAGACGAGTCGTGTTCATGTCCGCCGTGGTGGGATCGGTGAAATCAGACTCAAAATCTTTGAGCTTGCGCGTGATGGCAAATTCGTCGTTGCCGTAGAGGAGGAAGATGGTGGGCATGGTTTGGGTTGGGTAGGGGCGGCGTCCTGCCGCCCAATGCAAAGGGCGAGGAGACCTCGCCCCTACTTCGTTATCACTCGATGAACGCCTTTACGGACGGGCACAATATCCACGATTTGCAGACTACCCAAGTTTGCTTCGGTGGTGACGTATTTCTGAAGCCATGGTCCAAGCGGTTTGCTGAGTTGGTAACCGACAAGGGCAAACAGCAGCGCAAACGGAACGAGTGCTAAACGCCACAGCGTAGACTTGGTTCCCCGCAGCGGCATCCAGGCAAAGGAACCGGCAAGAAGCGCAGTGGTCGCCATATTGGTTCCACAGCCCGGGTGGACGGCGAGTCCGCTTTCACCAGAGTTGAGTCGTGTGTGTGCTTCCGTGGCAGATTCCCAGATCTGTTGCGTGGTCAGGTCGCCGAGCAGAAAAAAGCCGGTGGGGTTGGAGTGACCCGCCATGCGTTTGCCGGGGTGTTTGTGCGAAAGCAAATGGATGGTGGCGTGCTCAAGCGCGTGATTGCGCCGGGTTTCGAGAATGAGGGGAAGGTCGAGGATCATGGGATGATTATATCAACACACTCTCGGCGGCATCCTCGCCGCCGGGGACGGCGGCTTGAGCCATGATGGGCGAGTCGTAAATTTTTTCAAGCAATTCTAAAAACTCAGCAGACGGACGCGAGCGAAGGATTTCGCGGCGTTCATCGCGGGTGAGATGATTCATCATCACATATTGCACCGCATTCTTGCGGAAGAGACGCGAACCGTCTTCATCGCCGTAGAATTCAACACTGCGTGCGAGATGTTTGCGAATGGTCGCTTTGACCATCTCCGGCGGCACCTGGTCGCGGTCGAGGCGTGAGAAGATCCACGGGTTGGGAATGGCTCCGCGCCCGATCATGACCGCGTCGACGTTTGCATGCGCTTTCAGGCGGTCAATGTCTGCGACGGTTTTCACATCTCCACTGCCAATGACCGGAATTTTTACAAGCGACTTCACTTCAGCGATCGCATCCCAATCCGCGTTGCCAGCGTAACGTTGTTCTTTGGTGCGTCCATGAACCGCAACGAGTGAACCGCCTTCTTCTTCGATGATGCGGGCGATGAGTTTATAGTTTTTCTTTTTATCCCAGCCCAGGCGAATCTTGCCGGTGACTGGCACACGCAAGTGTTTAACCAATTTGCGAAACGTGCGTGCAATGCGCAGTGGAGATGGCATCATGCCCACGCCCGCGCCACGGTCCGCGATGGTTTTGGCGGGACAGCCCATGTTAAGGTCGATCACGTCGGGATTGTTCTCTTGAATCTTCAGCGCGGCTTGCAGGATGAGTTCCGGGTCTTCGCCGTAGATTTGAAAGGTGATCGGGCGTTCTGGCTCGTTGAAGTACATCCGTTTGGCTGGCTGTTTGGATTTGCTGAGAATCTTCTCGACCTTGATGAACTCGGTGTAGCTCATGGCTGAGCCAAGTTCACGGCAGATCGAGCGGAAGGGCCAGTCAGAATACCCATCCATGGGCGCAAGGATCGCATCTCCATAAATAGGGAGGTCGCGGATATAAAAAATAGGTGTCTTACTTTCATTCATAGGAAAAATTATAACTTGTTCTTTTGGGTTACTGTGAATTTTCAGCGTTGTGTGACTTAAATTGCATACGTAGGGCTGCACTCCACACAATCAGCGGAATCAGACTCCCTGCCGCCAGAATTAAAACAATCGTACGCGGGGCAAACTGAAATTCATCAATGGCGAAACCTGTAAGCCAGAGTGAAACCGAAACCGCCAGGGTGTACACGCCAAAATCGAAAGCAAAAACACGACCAAGAAAATGATCTGGAACGGTCATTTGTAAAAGGACGTCGCTGTACGTCCAGTTGATCGAGCCGCCCATCCCGCGTATGACGCACCCAATCAACACAATCGGGAAGGAGGATGCTGTGCCGATGATGAACCATGCAAGCGGCATGAATACAAATCCGCCAAGAATG
>JAFLCF010000192.1 GCA_017303735.1 Anaerolineae bacterium | reverse complement strand
TTACGACCTTATCTGTGGGACGTATATTGTTCGGAAATAATTCAACTTTGGAGAAAATCATGTATTCACTTGGCGTACGGCGCGAATTTATTGCACGTCACTTCTTGATCGGCGGAGACTGGGGACCAGAAAACTTTCCCAATTCGCATCACTACACCCTCGAACTTGTCCTTGAAGGAAGCGAACTTGACGGACACGGATACCTGGTTGACATCGTCGATGTGGAAAAACATCTCGATGAGATCGTGAATTACTACAAAGAACAAATGCTCAACGACAAACCCGAATTTGCCGGGCTGAACCCGTCCATTGAACATTTTGCGCGGATTCTCGCCACCACTCTCAACGAACGAATCCAAGCTAAGAACATCAGCGGCTTGAAAGTCGTTTTGTGGGAACATGCCAACGCGTGGGCGGCATACCGGGTTGATAGGTTGAAAAGCTAACAGGTTTGAAGGTTAACTTTCTAATCTTTCAACTTTCAAATTTCAAACCCAATGAAAATCGGATTTTTAATCTACGGCTCGCTGGATACCCTCAGCGGCGGGTACATGTATGACCGCATGCTGGTGGACTATCTCCGCGCACAAGGTGACACGGTGGAGATCATCTCGCTCCCCTGGCGGAACTATGCCGCGCACCTTATGGATAATTTCACGTTCAAACTCCCTTCTGGTTTGGATATTCTCATTCAGGATGAACTGAATCATCCATCGTTAATTCGTGCAAATCGTAAGCCGCATCCCTACCCCATCATCAGCTTGGTACATCACTTGCGCTGTTCCGAACTCCGCCCGCAGTGGCAGAACGATCTTTATCGCGTGGTAGAGAAAAAATATCTGCAAAGCGTGGATGGGTTCATTTTTAATTCTGAGACGACAAAGGGCGTAGTGAATAGGTTAATAGGGAATAGTATGCCAGAGGTAGTTGCATTCCCGCCAACGGATCGGTTTGGGGAAGCGATTGAGGAAGAAGAAATAGAAGAAAGAGGAAAGAAGAAAGAAATAAATATTTTATTTCTTGGCAATGTCATTGAGCGCAAAGGGCTGCTTACACTTCTTCAAGCAGTAAGCCAGTTACCAGTGACCAGTTACCAGTTGGACATCATTGGCTCACTCACCAGTGACCCAACCTACGCCAGAAAAATGCAGGAGTTTGTCACATCCCATAACCTGACTTCATGTGTCACGTTTCACTCATCACTCAATAACGAACCCCTCATCGAAAAACTCAAATCCGCTCACGTCCTCGTGGTGCCATCGAGCTATGAAGGCTTTGGCATTGTCTACCTCGAAGGGATGGGGTTCGGTCTGCCCGCAATTGGTACCACCCTCGGCGCAGCCAGTGAAGTCATTGAAGATGGAGAGACCGGGTTTCTCATCCAGCCGGGAGACGCTCACAGGTTGGCAGAAAAACTGCAACTCCTGAGCGAGAGGCGCGATATCCTGCTGGAGATGAGCCTCGCAGCGCGGAGTCGCTACCAGCGTCAGCCCAAGTGGAATCAGACGGCAGATCAGATCCGTGATTTCCTGCTTTCGTTTTTAACCACAGATAAACGCAGATAAATGGGATAAAAATTCATCAAAAAAATCTGTGTCAATCCGTGTTCATCTGTGGTGCATAAAAGCTGAAACTTCGGGGGCAAAACTCCGTATAATGAATACGATGATTTACACTTATCAGATCAACGGCATGCCTGTCCAAACAGGCGACATTATTTGCACCATGAACGGCAAGCCCGATATCTTGCCGGGCGAGTTTTGGCGGCTTATTGGGCGGCTCGTGCCCGGTGACGTGGACCATGTTGCCATCTACCTCGGACCCGGCGGACGCTGTGCCGAAGCTGGCGCAAAGGGTGTGATCACATTTGAAATACCAAATGGCGAATGGGATACCGAACGTATGGCACGTCAGCGCGGTTTGTTGTTTGATACTTTCTATGGAATTGCCTCGCCATTGGATGTACTTGGCTATTCAGAAGAAGATGAAATTCATTTGCGCATGGCAATCGCCAAGTATGTTCTTGCACAAGTGGGCAAACCGTATAACCTGAATTTTTTCAATTCAGAAACTGAAGAAGCATTTTATTGCAGTCAACTGATGTACAAAGCCTACCAAACCATTGGCATCAACCTGAATACCGGGCTTGCCATGGAGCAGCTGCCCGGCACGAATCAGATCATTTACCCACAGGAAATTTGGGAAGGCTTCTCACATCGGCAATCGCAAATTCTCCATCACGCAACACCATAAAACTCCCCATGCGGGAGATTTTTTTCGGGTATAGTTGCCCGCTATGAAACGCCTCACTGGAATTTTGCTCATCGCCCTCTCTGCCGCATCATTTGGGACACTTGCCATCTTCGGGCGTTTTGCCTATGCCGACGGGATGGATATCTTTACTCTGCTCTTCTTCCGTTTTACTATCGCGGCTCTTTTCATGACGTTGCTCCTGTTCCTGCGTAAGGAGTCTTTCCCACGCGGACAAATTCTCGCCCAACTTATTGGCATGGGCGCACTGGGATATGTGGCGGGGGCATACCTGTACTTGACAGCCATCAAATACGCATCGGCAGGGTTGGTGGCTTTGCTATTATTTCTTTATCCGCTTTTCGTTGCAATTTTGTCTGTCATTGTTCTAAAAGAAAAGCTGACCCGCGTAAAAATCATTGCTCTCGTTCTGGCACTGAGCGGAACCGCCCTCACGGCAAGACCAGAAGGCGGGCAATGGATCGGTATCATTATGGCAATTCTGGGTGCCGTGGTGTATTCGATCTATATCATTGTCGGTACCGGCGTAATGAAACATGTCACACCGGTGCAATCCTCAACCGTTATTTTCGCCTCGGCTGGGTTGGTCTTTGGTTTATTGATGGTAGTCAATGGCGTTCATCTCCCACAAAGCAGTTCCGGCTGGTACGCCACATTGGGTGTTATTTTGATCTGCACTGTGATTCCCGTAGTGACATTCCTCGCCGGACTCGAGCGAATTGGTCCCACCAACGCCTCGCTGCTTTCAGCACTCGAACCCATCGTAACCGTTCTGCTGGCAGCCTGGCTTTTTGGAGAAACCCTCTCCCCTATCATTTTGTTGGGCGGCGGGCTGATTCTGACCGCTGTCCTGCTTTTGACACGCTCCGAATTGCAAACAAAAGAGATATAAGGGATATAATGAATTTAGTGATCGTCAACTTACAAAGGATTTTATGGATTTCAAACAATTTCAACTCGACCCACGCCTGATGCAGGGGATTCAAAAAGCAGGCTACGAAAAAGCAACCCCCATTCAAGAAGCCGCCATCCCCGCCGCCCTGCGCGGACGAGACATTATCGGCACCGCCCAAACTGGCACGGGTAAAACAGCCGCTTTTGTGCTGCCGATTCTTAATAAGCTGCTCAATGGTCAACGCAATACACCGCGTGCCCTGATCGTTACGCCAACGCGCGAACTCGCCGAACAGATCAACGATGTGATCAAAACATTGTCAGCGGGGACGAAGCTCAAGAGCGCAACCATTTATGGCGGAGTCGGAGCGAACCCGCAAATCCAAGCCTTGCGCAACGGTGCAGAGATCCTTGTTGCCTGCCCGGGGCGTCTGCTGGATCTCATCGCACAGGGGCATGCCAAGATGGCGAATATTGAATTGCTGGTACTCGATGAAGCCGACAGAATGTTCGACATGGGTTTTCTGCCGGATGTGCGCCGCATTGTGAAAGCCGTGCCTGAAAAACGCCAAACGATGATGTTCTCTGCCACCTTCCCGGCAGATGTGGAGTTGCTGGCAAAGCAGGCGCTGAAAGAACCTCAGAAGATAGCTATGGGCATTGTCAAGCCGGCGCATACGGTGGAACATGCACTCTACCCGGTGCCGCAACATTTGAAAACAAAGCTCCTCATTGAATTGCTCAACCGCACCGACACGAATTCGGTGATCGTTTTCACTCGCACCAAACATCGTGCACATCGCGTTTCTGAGCAAATTCAAAAAGCCGGGTTTAAAGCCACCAGCCTGCACGGTGACCGCTCGCAAGGGCAGCGTCAGGCGGCATTGAAGGGATTCAAAAGCGGGCATCACGATATCATGGTCGCCACCGATATTGCCGCACGCGGGTTGGACATTGAAACCGTTTCTCACGTTATCAATTACGATATGCCCGACACCGCTGACGCCTACATCCACCGCATTGGGCGCACGGGTCGTGCACAACGCACCGGCGATGCTTTTACATTAGTGACCGATGAAGACAAGGATATGATCCGCACGCTTGAGCGTATTATGGGAAATTCCATTCCGCGCAAAACCCTCGATGACTTTGACTACACAGCTGCCGCTCCACCGCGTTCTGAGTCTGGTGGCAGAGGCAGAGGGGCGCCCCGAGACGGCGGACGCCCGCCCAAGCCTGCACCCACCCCAAAGAGTTATGGCAGGAATCGGCTGGCGCCGAGGAGGAAGTAGTTCATCAATTTTTTAAAACCCTGCCCTTTAGAGGCAGGGTTTTAAATATGGAAAGGGCAATAAGTTTGAAAAAGAAATTCTTCTCAATTGTTTTAATTCTTATAATTGTTATTATTGTATTTATTATCGGATTACAAACAAAGAGCAATTTACCCAACACCCATTACTTTGAATATAAAACAAAACTTGGAGATACTTGTGAAAAAATAGCACATACTTTTAATGTATCAATTGCTTCGATTACAAAATTAAACAATTTACCAGCAAACTGTATTGAAATAAAACCTGATCAAATTCTTATGCTCCCCTACCCAAACTTTAGACCAGGAATTGTTTCTGTAACACGGTGCCCACATATAGATTGTGTAACAGAAATTTATACGGTAAAAAAGGAAGAAACTCTTTTTGATATTGCTGAAAAATTCCAAACCTCAGAAGAAGTAATTATTAATTTTAACGGACTAACTAATGGTATCTCAGCAGGAATGAAGCTGACCATTCCAGTCGGTGGTTGTAACCCCTTTGTATGTGCTAATAAGTAATTATCAGAAAATTGGAATCAAAAAGAGTCCCGCGAAATCGCGGGACTCTTTTTTTGTCTTACTTAGTTCAGGATCGTGACGTTGCTAGCCTGGGGACCCTTGGGACCCTTTTCGACGGTGAATTCCACTTTTTGACCTTCGGTCAAGCTGCGGTATCCATCCGCCTGGATAGCGGAGAAGTGAACGAAAACGTCCGCTCCACCTTCGCGAGCGATGAAGCCGAAGCCCTTATCGCCGTTGAACCACTTTACTGTTCCAATAATTCTTTCAGACATGTTTTGCCTCCTATGGCAATTGAAATTTGTAGGTAAATCTGTTTGTTCCATCGGAGGTCAAAACAAAACAGCCCACAGTAAAACTGTGAGCTGTTGATGTTCTTCAAACCAACGTAACTACCGTTTTCCTATCTAGCCTCAACAATAACATACGAATCCGTAAACGTCAATCAAAATGAGTTCTCAAATATTGAGAGTATAATCTTTTGTCTATGAACTTTCTCATTACCGGAGCCGCGGGTTTCCTCGGCTCTTCGCTTGCCAATCAGCTTGCCCGGGAAGGACATCAAGTGCGCGGGCTGGATGACCTTTCCACCGGCGACCCCAAAATGCTTGTACCCGATGTCCACTTTACACGCGGGGATGTAAGCGACCGCCCCAAGCTGTGGACTCTGCTTCAAGATGTGGACGTGGTCTACCACTTCGCGGCTCGTGTCTCCGTTCAAGAATCGATCCTGTACCCGCGCGACTACAACGCTGTAAACGTCGGCGGGACGGTGGCATTGATGGAAGCCATGCGCGATGTTGGCGTCAAACGTGTCGTGCTCGCCTCGTCTGGAGCCGTCTATGGCGATATGACAGATGGCAGCCTCAAAGAAACAGATATTCCCAACCCGCGCTCGCCGTATGCGGTCTCAAAGATCTCCGCGGAACATTACGTCCGCACGATCGGCAATTTGTGGAATATTGAAACCGTCAGCTTGCGGATCTTCAACGCCTATGGACCGGGTCAACACCTGCCGCCTTCTCATCCTCCCGTCATCCCCCATTACCTGAGGCAAGCGCTTCGTGGCGGGACGTTGGTGGCTCATGGCGATGGCAGCCAAACCCGCGACTACATTTATGTGGATGATGTGGTCATTGCCATGCTGGCAGCTGCAACCGCACCCAACCTCAACGGACAGGTCATCAACGTCGGCTCAGGCGTGGAAACGTCCATCAAGGAATTGGTCAACACGGTCTTGAATGTTACGAACAGCAAAGCCAACGTGATCTATAACAACAAAAGCTCTGGCGGCGTCTCACGCATGAAAGCAGATTTAACTCTGGCAAAAGAAAAATTACGCTTTGCTCCATCTATCAATTTGGTAGATGGGTTAAAGCTAACGTTGCAAAGAGATACAAGGTTTAAGTAAATCTGTTTACACGTTGGAACGTTTGAACGTTCCAACGTGTAAACTTTCCAACCTTCTAATAAATGATTCTCCCCCGCAAATTCTACAACCGCCCTACATTAACTGTCGCACGCGAATTACTTGGTGCGCGACTTGTTCATATTTCAAACGGCACAAAACTAGTCGGCTTGATCTCTGAGACTGAAGCCTATTTCGGCTTCGACGATCTTGCCAGCCACGCCAAAGCCGGGCGGACGATTCGCACCGACCCGATGTTCGGTGAGCCGGGACATGCGTATGTCTATTTCACCTATGGCAATCATTGGATGTTGAATGCAGTCACAGAGAAGGAAGGCTTTCCGGCAGCGGTGCTGATCCGTGCGATTCAGCCGCTTGAAGGTGTAGACATGATGATGGAGCGCCGTCAGGGGCGGGATACACTGGGTCCGGGGAAGCTGACTCAGGCGCTGGGAATCACTAAGAGCCAGAATTATGCCGATTTAACAGAATCAAGCTCGGGCTTATGGATCGAGGCGGGGGTTAAAGTCCCCGAAAAGAGCGTGACGATTGGCGCACGTGTGGGGTTAAATACTACACCGGAACCCTGGTTCAGTAAGCCGTGGCGTTTTTTGGTGAAAGAGCCGATACTCGACATGCGATAATCGAGTATCCAATATCGATGATCGAGGAGAATTTTATGGGATTGCTTGAAGGAAAAAATGCGCTGGTCTTTGGGCTGGCAAATGACAAGTCGATTGCTTGGGGCATTATTCAAGCCTTTTTGCGTGAAGGTGCGAACATCGGCATCAGCTATGCTGGTGAGATCATGGAAAAACGTGTGAAGCCGTTGGCAGAGAAGATCAACTGTCAGTGGGTCGAAGAATGTGATGTGACCAAAGATGACCAGATCGAAGCCGTGGTGAAGAAAGCCGAAAAGCATTTTGGCAAGATCGATATTCTCGTCCATTCGATTGCATATGCCGGGCGTGATGAATTGAGCAAACCCTATCACCAGACCAGCCGCGAAGGCTTTCGTGTGGCGATGGATATTTCGGTCTTCTCTTTCGTTGCGTTGACGAATGCCTTTCTGCCCATCTTGAACCCGGGCGCTTCGGTCTTGTGCCTCACCTACGGTTCTGGCGCGGTGAAGGTTGCCCCCCACTACAATGTGATGGGCGTTGCGAAAGCTGCTTTGGAATCTTCTACTCGCTATTTGGCGTATGACCTGGGTCCGCAGAAGATTCGCGTGAATGCGATTTCCGCAGGTGCCATCCGCACTTTGGCGGCGGCGGGCGTGGGCGGCTTCCGTGATATGTACAAACACTTTGCAGATAAATCTCCCATGCGCGAGAATGTGACCATTGAAGATGTCG
>JAFLCF010000191.1 GCA_017303735.1 Anaerolineae bacterium | reverse complement strand
GCCTCCTTTTATTTATACTTTTCCACTTGACCCTTGCCCTTGATGGTTCTACAATTCAACCGTAGGATAAAACGCTTCGCTTCTTGCTTAACTGGAAGTTGATACAGCTTCATCAAGCCTTTTCTTGCTCTGATACTTTTCCCCCAACAGGAGATACAGCATGACCGATTATTTATTTCGTGGTTCGCTCGAAAAATTGGACAAAGATATTTACGAATTGACCCAGCTCGAAGCGGAGCGACAGTATCGCAAGCTCATCATGATTCCCAGCGAATCGACTGCGCCAATGGCAGTGCGTGAAGCGTTGATGTCTGCCTTTCAGAACATTTACGCCGAAGGTTACCCCAGCGAAGAATCGCGCTGGATGACCGAGGATGAAATTCTCGATCACCCGATGAGGCTTGCCGATTATCGCCGCAACGGTGACCCGCGCTATTACAAAGGCGTGGAATATGCCAACGCCGTGGAAGCGCTCGCCCGCAAACGCGCCGCGCAGGCTTTTGCTGCAAACGGATTTACTGCCAATGATATTTACGTCAACGTGCAGGCGCTCTCGGGCGGACCTGCCAACAATGCGGTCTATCAAGCCTTGTTGAACATCGGTGATACCGTCATGGGACTCGACCTGCTGCATGGCGGGCATCTTTCGCATGGCTCGCCCGTCAACCGTAGTGGTAAGTGGTTCAAGGCGGTGCATTACGGCGTGGACGCCAATGAGAAGCTCGATTACGAAGCCATTCGTCAGCTCGCGTTGGAAAACAAACCGAAATTATTAATCGCTGGTTACTCGTCTTATTCATGGGTGCCCGATTGGAAGAAGTTCCGCGAGATCGCCGATGAAGTGGGCGCGTATTTACTGACCGACATCTCCCACATTGGTGGTCTTGTGGCGGCGGGTGTTGTGCCTTCGCCGATTGGCATTGCCGATATCGTGATGTCTACGACTCATAAATCTCTCGACGGTCCACGCGGGGCGGTGTTGATGACCACCAAAGCCGACATCGCCAAGAAGATCGATAAAGCCGTCTTCCCTGGTGAACAGGGCGGACCTCACGTGAACGTCTTTGCAGGTTTGGCATTAACTTTCAAACTGGCACAGACCAAGCAGTTCAAGAAACTGCAAGACCAGACCATCAAGAACGCCGTGGCAATGGCGGACCAATTCACCAAGCGCGGACTGCGCGTGCCGTTTGGCGGTACGAACTGTCACATGCTGAACGTGGATTGCTCGTCTGTCGTGGGTGAAGATGGAACGAAGTTAAGTGGCGATCAGGCGGCGCGTATTCTTGATATCATCGGTGTGGTCGTCAATCGCAACACCATTCCGGGTGATAAGAGCGCGGCGGCGCCTTCGGGTATTCGCCTCGGTACGCCGTGGATCACCCAGCGAGGATTCAACGAGAAACAGTCGCGCCAACTGGCAGACATCATTGCCGATGTGTTGTTGGCTTGTGCGCCTCATGCAGTGGACACCGTCCGCAAGGGCAAGCAGCGCCGCGCAAAAGTGGACTTCAAAGTATTCAACGATGCCAAGTTGAAGATCCGCAAACTGGCGATGGGCGCAGGTATCGACTTCAAGCCGACCAAGACCGGTTACCCGCATTTCTATTACATTGACGACAAAGCCACCACCGGCGTGTATGAACTCAGCGGTCAACGCATTCGCCAGGTGTTGGATTATGTCGCTTCGTCTGACCTCTCTGCCTTGAAGAAGGGTAAGACGCAGGTCACTTCGATTGCGACTCCGAAGGGTGTTGTCAAAGGTTTGTTGAAGAACGTGGATAACACTACTTATCAGTTATCTGTGCCGGTGAAAGATGCTGCGACTGTGGGCACATGGTTGCGCGATCTTTCGGATGGATACACTTCGTTCAATTTAGATGGCTCGAAAGATTTCAGCACCAAACGTGTGCCGGGTCCGTTCGTGGTGAGTGAAGTGAAGGCGAAACTCGCCGCTACAAATCCGCCGCTTCAGAGTGAGGTCAAGCCTTGGTTTGTAGGCGTCAGCTCAAACGTTAAGGAAGAGGCGCTGCCGCCCTTCGTGTGGAATGAGGTCGAAGGGGAGCTGAAGAAAACAGCGTTGAATCAAACTCATAGAGACCTCGGCGGCAGAATGGTCCCCTTTGCAGGTTGGGAAATGCCGGTGGTGTACACGTCTATCTTTGAGGAACATTTGGCGACGCGGCAGGCAGCGGGTTTGTTTGACGTGAGCCACATGGGCGCCTATGACGTGCGCGGTGCGGATGCCGCCTCTTTCCTCGACACGGTCTGCGGCAATGACTGCGGAGGTTTGATGCCGGGTGAAAGTTTGTACACCCACTTCCTCACGCCCGATGGCGATGTGATCGACGATACGTTGGTCTACCGCCGCGGATTTGATAACTTCCTGGTGGTGGTTAACGCGTCGAACGATGACAAGGACCGCACCTGGTTGGAAAGTGTGCGCGATGGCAAAGTGAAGATTGATAACGCTCGTCCGTGGGCGCGGACGTACGGTTACAACGCGGAGATCCGCAATTTGCGCGACCCGAAATCTGGCAACGACATGCGCGTGGACATTGCTTTGCAGGGACCGAAGTCTCGCGATATTTTGTTGGCGATGGGCGTGGACGATGAGACACGCGCGCGCATTATGAAATTAAAGCGCACTGAATTATGTGATGCGAACGTGGGCGGCTTTGACCTGATCGTTTCGCGCACGGGGTACACCGGCGAGAAGATGGCGTTTGAGTTATTCGTTCACCCCGATAGCGCCGTGGCATTTTGGAATGGCGTGTTGAAAGCAGGTGAGCCCTTCGGCGTGAAGCCCATCGGTTTGGGTGCGCGTGACTCGCTCCGCACCGAAGCGGGTCTGCCGTTGTATGGTCATGAGATGGGATTAGGTTCCGGCAAAGGCGATGGCTTTGGCTGGGAATACATGGAACAGCGCGACTTTTCGGGTACCCTCATGCGTGACCTCGGCGTTGCCGAAGGTGGCTTTGGTTCGTATGTGAAGACCTACAAGCCGTGGTTCATCGGTCGCGATGCCTTTGTGGCGCGTGAGAAAGAACGCAAGGGCGTGGTCGTGCGTTTCACCTTCGACGAACAGCGCACGCGCATGGCGCACAACGGTGACCCGGTGGTCAGTGCCGACGGAAAACGCATTGGCTTCGTGACCTCCTGCGCCATCGACAGCGCACGCTTCATTACTGGTCAGGCATACGTGCAGTTGGCGTATGCGAAGGAAGGCACGGTCATTGGCGTCAATCAGGGCGGGAATGTGGATCGTCCCGCTGGGTTGGCGAAGGTGGTAAGTCGCTTCGCGAAGTTGTAGGTTCTCTCATTAAATAGATGATGTAAAATGGGATGATGTTGGTGGGATATTGTCCCATTTTATGTTTTTCATAAAGGAGCATATTATGTCAATAGTTGTTTACTCTATCGATGATGATCATGTAATTACTGCGAAATTTATCTCTGGAAAAACAAATTATGAGTTCGGGATTGATAAGCTTGTTCCATTGATAAGTAAACTTGATATTCAGCGAAATTTACAAGACACAAAATTTTATAGAAGGCTTGAGAGAGATATTCTCAAAGGTTGTATTATGCCTCCTATTACTTTAGCTTTTGTCACAGAACCCAGTAGTTTAGAAGGCGTAAATCTTAGTGACTATGTCAACGAAAACATTGATAAAGCCTTTATTCTCGATGGGATTCAGAGGTTGAATACTTTAAGTCGAGCTAATCAAGGCAATAAGGATATCGATCTTTCTCGCCCGCTATTCTTGAATATTATTATTTGCTATTCAATGGATAATTTACTTTATCGTATGATAACTCTTAATAATGGACAAAAGCCTATGACGCCAAGGCATCAGATTGAAATGCTAGCAGCGAATGTTTACGACTTTGACTCGCTTAGTATTAAAGTTCATGCTGAAAAAGGTAGTAAAAGGGCTGTGAATGGTGCTTTTAAGAAAGCAGATATTATTAAAGCTTATATTGCTTTCTTGAGTAATTCAATAAACATCGATAACCAAAAAATTATCGAGTCGAAGATGGAAGAATTGATAGCTGATAAGATTTTAGATTCAAATATTACTGATGACAACCTTGAATTTGAAGATGTTATAGGTTTAGTAGCTAAATTTAGTGAAGACTTGACCTCACTTGCTTGGTTTCAAGTTAACAACAATTTAATCGGTTTTTCAGTTGGAGTTAAAAAGTCTTTTGGTTTTCTTTCCGAGGTTTCTCCAGAAGAGTTTTCAAAGTCCATAAGTGTGTTTGAAAAGGCTTTTTCATATTTTAATGTTTCAAAATTCAATATAGGGCAACAAAGAAGAAAGTTAACGGAGCATTTTATTAGCCGTTACGAAAACCTTGCAAAATTAGACGAGAATGAATTAATACAATTGCTTTCAGAGTTGGATTAATAGAGCTTTTAGGGATGGATTTATGAATCATACACCACCAAGATTTCTTCCTGTGGAAGTTTTGCCCATGCGCTCAGTAGCTAGTCTTCCAGCGCCACTAAAAAACTTTAGTACTTTAAATAATTACAAAGGGATTTTGGTTCGATTGCTTACTGGGACTATTAGTATTTATTGTGAAGAAACAGGGAAAACTATACAGCAAAAAAATAATTATTCAACGGTACTTTTTCAAGTTAACAGAAGAAGAACTGGGAGAATTGTAAAGAATGTTTTCTCAAGTTATGCAAGCATGAAGACTGTTGAAGTTCATTTTAATTCGAGTGCACGACGGAACATTAAGTTTTACCGGGAGGTATTGTTTGAGTTTTACAATTATTTTTACCAAACTGATCGAAACAATCATTCTGCCGCCTTTTTGCATTTGTATAGAGTATTAGAATCTATTGCTTACAGCTTCCCCTTGATATGGGCTTCAAGAGCAAAAGATTATGAGAGGACTTTTATGATCTTGAAATCTTATTTTGCAGAGCCAAGAACAGGAGAGTTAGGAGTTTTCAAGAAGTTTTTCAAAGATTTTATAAACCCCACAACAGTTTACGATGTCCCAGTAACTTTGGTGGTCATGGCAAAGCATCCAGATTGGCAAAAACGGTATTTTGATACTTTTGAAAAGAATATAGATGCATCTGATGTTATTTCTTTAACTCGAAATTCAGATATAACACTTAAGTTTGGCGGATTAGTGGATTTGGTTATCAAGCTAAGAAATCAGTACTTTCATTCTCTGACAGGTCAAGCGCAAAGTTTTTCATCTGACAACATTCCAGACGCGGATGAATTTTTCTCTGTTGTTAATGAATTATTTTGTAACTGGCTTGCTGTTGTGTTTTTTCAGCTATTAGAGTTTGAGATTTCGCTATAGTTATTAAGGATAACATCACAATTACATGCGAATATTTATCTTTCCTTTATGGGCGTGATAATTGAAGCGTATGGAGCCTCACCCGGATAAGAGCCGTGATTGGCTTATGTGGGGAAGCCTGCTTTGCTCTATATGACAAGCGATAGATTATCTAACTGGGTGGGCGAAGGTAGTGAGTCGCTTTGCGAAGTTGTAGGAAATAGGCTAATAGAAAAGGATAACGTATTACGTTATCCTTTTCTATTGTTGTGCTTTATTGCCTTTGGTGTAATAAAGATTTGAATATGGAAATTATCAAGTCGATAGGTGTGACTAATAAATAAAATAATAAGTCGAACAATAAAAACACAAGACGAAATAAAATATCAATTGTAAATGGAAGCAAAGCCCCAATTATTGTACTTATAAAGCTCAATAAATACATTGATCCAAACACCAGCACTTGTATTGCTACCAATACAACAAGAATGCCAAGTATTGCTTCGTATGCTATCAATATAGTAGATAAAACATTGTTGATTGGAACAATAAAATAGAATGCGAAATTTGTGATCGTCCAAAGATCGCGGGTTATTTCAAAAGCTAGTTCTTCTCGATTTAACCTTAAGAATGTTTGCAACCCTAATGCTCCAGTAGCTAGTACAGATAAAATCAAAAGAGAAATAGCTAATGCTTTTCCAGTAACTTTCCATGATCCTTCATGATCTTCCCAATTTGATAATACACTGGATTTGCTTTGTATCTCCATTAAGACCAAACCTGCTACTGCAGCAGATCCGAGAGACCCCATTATCACAGCGATTTCAAACCTATTTAAGAAAGTAGGTATTTCTTCGAAAAGGCTTAATAAACTCAATGAGTTAAATGTGCTAATAGCTGCTGCCCAGACAAATAGTACGAAAAGGAAAAAGTAAATGAGGTAGCCGACCATTCTTATTGGTCTATTTTGATTGTAAAGAAGATTTACTTGAAGACTTATCCATTGTTGAAATTGTTCAATAATATTTCTTATTGGTGTCGATAAAAATTGCCTAAATTCATGTGAGGAATACTCAAGCAATTTTCTTGGGTAGAAAGGATATGATTTTGGTTCCATATCCTCTGAAAAAATATTCGGTTTTGATATTAATGTTGCTAAACGGTTAAATAATGCTTCTCTCGCGCTTTGATTTGCAAGACAAAGTAAGATCCAGACCGTTAAAATAGTAACAAGTATTTGTGACTTGGCAAATACTTCTAGAAATTGAGACATGATAACCTCCAGAGACGGGTTTTTGACCATGATAGGACCAATGATATGCGAGGTGTTTGAGTTTTTTTAATCATAGCTATTTACTCATGCCCCACAATCCAAACATAGTTAGAATTATTCCAATGATGCCAGCTATAACCCAAATTGTTATTCCGGAAATATTCGCGTTTTGAGCAGACTCTATGAATCCGGGCAAAGATGCTCCAAGAAATGTGCTCCCTAAAATAAGAATTGCATCTCGTGTTTTGCTATTATCAGAACGTTTATTGAGAATTGAATGTGCATCTTCAACATGATTACTTAATACTGCCGGTGAATTAGTAATTGATGCAACGATTTTAGATTGCATAATCAGCCGTTCTGTATCTTTTGTTATTAAGTCTATGATTTCACTTTGAGCAGATGGATGGAGAGGTGTCTCCATAATAGGCTTATCCATTATGTCCCTCCAATTCTTTATTGATAATTTCGCTCACTTTTTTATTTATGGTTTCAAGAAGTGTTTTTTCTTTGTCTCTTAGGATGCGTAATTCTTCTTTCTGCTTAAGAACCATGCTCTGATTTATTTTTCTTATAAAATATATAATAGCTACAGACCCAAACAGGAAGAGAAAAAAAACAAAAGGTAACCAAGCTAAATTTGGAGACCATATTGCAAGTGCGCCAGAAACTATCAAAGAAGTAAAAAATAAAATTATTATTCCTAACACTAAGCGTCTTGGAATTTGGTTAGTTGTTTCTAGTTTTGAAGTGCTGTGAGGTCTGTCCATTTAAATCCCTTTACTTAAATCTTTTTGGACATTGCAAATGACTGCCACTATAAATATTATAATCCAACAGATTGATAATAGGCGTATATATGGGGAAGCTCACCCTGATGAGCGTTGTGATTGGCGTGTCCGCTGGACCTCTCCCTGATTGGCGTCATAATCAAGTTTGTCCGTTGGACCTCACCCTGATTGACGTAATGATCAAGTTTGTCCGTTTGCCCCTCTCCTAAAGGAGAGGGTATTGTTTTAATTTCTGTTCGCCCCCTCCGCCTTCGGCACCTCCCCCAAATCCGACAATGTATAGTTTGAATGAATCCAGAAGTGCTTTCCATGTCGTATTTGGGGGAGGACGGGAGGGGGCGGTTTTAGCTCCTCCCCGCTTGCCCCAAATGGGGGGGCAGAATAATACTGGGGCGAAGCGTATAATTTAAGACAATTTCCTTATAAGGCAGGTGAGCCATGAAAGACAGACTTTTAATTGCAGTGATTGTGTTCGTCATAAGCATGTTCTGCGGATCGGTGGTCGTCACCAATGGTGTCCTTGCAGGGCGATATGAGGAGTTGTTCCCATACACCGAAAAGAATGTTTGCAA
>JAFLCF010000190.1 GCA_017303735.1 Anaerolineae bacterium | reverse complement strand
AGCGTTGGCATTATAACAGTCTGAATTTGGTGCAAAATATTAAACGGATGATTTTTACAAAATAAGTGAGATATTGGTGACATTCGTCTGGTACTTTTGCCCGAATTGACCAGACCAATTCATTCTTATATATTAACGTCAATAATGGATAAGGAAAAAAGAAAATTTCCGGACACGGAATAGACGGATTGCACTGGGTTGCACGGATAAAATCCTTAAGAATCCGTTTTTCACCGTGCTTTCCGTGTAATCCGCGTACAAAGTTTTTTATTCAATATTCGCATTATATTAATCCACACGATAGGATACCTATGAAAAAGATACTGCACCTCTTGATTGTTTCATTGATTTTGCTTTCCATTCCCTCCCGCGCAGTCCATGCCGATGTTGCCCCGCCTGAGGCTGTGCCTGGCTCAAACCTTGTTCCCGGCGGCGAATCGACCCAAGTCCGCATGGTGGCAGAGACGGTCACTCTCACGGTCTCTCAAGACCCGGCAGATGAAGAGGGCGCTGTCGCTGAAACGCGAGCCGTCTTCACCATGCGCAATTTGGGCACAGCAGAAGAAAGTATGGCGGTCCGTTTTCCGCTTTCGTTCTTCAATGGTGGCTCAGATGGTTTCTTCAACTTTCCTGAAATCCCTTCCATTGCAGTAAAGGTGGATGGGAAATCTGTCCCCACACGAAATGAAATGCAACCTTTCCTCTCCACGGAGATGGGTAGGTCTTCGGAACGTGAAGAAATTCCCTGGGCAGTTTTTGATGTGACCTTCCCGCCCGATCAAGATGTGATGATCGAAGTTGTGTATAACGTCAATGGATTTGGCTACTATCCATACGAGGTTTTCAAATACGTCCTCGAAACCGGCGCTGGTTGGAACGGAACGATTGGCAGTGCCGAAATTATTTTGCGTCTGCCTTATGAAGCCAACACCTACAATGTTTGGACCGAAGGCGTGGAAGGTTATGGTGATGCTACCCCCGGCGGCGTGTTTAGCGGCAATGAAGTCCGCTGGACGTACAACGAGCTGGAACCAAGCTTTGAAAACAATCTGCAATTTGTGATCGTGACTCCCTCTGCTTGGAATAAAGTGCTAACAGAAGATGCGAACATTACCAAGAATCGCGACGATGGCGAAGCCTGGGGCAGGCTGGGCAAAGCCTACAAAGACCTTATTTTGATGCGGCATGGCGACATCCGCACCGACCCTGCCGGGCAGGGCATGTTCGAACTCAGCCGCAGCGCTTATGAAACTTGTCTTGGAATTTTGCCTCAAGACCCGCTTTGGTTGTATGGGTCGGCTGAATTGCTGTGGTCTCAATACTATTACAACCATTATTTGATGGGGCAGCCCGATACCCAAAATCTTTTATCCACCACATTGGCTCGACTTCAAACTGCGCTCAAACTTGACCCAAATCTTCAACTGGCAAAAGATCTATTACTTCAGATCAATTACTCTCTACCAGATGCTGTTCAACAAAATGAAGACGGGAGTTTCACTCTTCTCGGTCTGACGGCAACGCCGGTTCCACCCACGCCCTGGGTTGCTATAGCCACCCCAACTTTGATTCCCGCCGCTGCCACTCCAACGGCTACATTTACGATGGGCGTCATTCCACCAAATACCCCCGAACCGACATCATCCAATCCCTTATGCGGAAGCGCATTTCTCCTCCCGGCTTTATTTGGAATGCTCCTCATTAACAAAAAACGTAAATAAAACAAAAAGGTGACAGTCACTTCAAAAGTGACTGTCACCTCATTCTTTCTTCTTTACTTCTTTCGTTACTTAATTCCCGCCACCTTCAAGCCATCCTGAAGGATCGCCTGCACCTTGTCAGCGTGTCTCGTTTCGCAGTACACACGCAATATCGGCTCCGTGCCTGAGAAGCGGATCAACATCCAGCCGCCATCTTCCATCTTGAACTGGAAGCCATCCACAGTGATGACTTCGGTCACTTTTAGTCCGCCCAGGGTCTTGGGATAGTTATCGCGGATGATCTGCTTGCGGGTCTCATGGTCGCCGCTGAAGGGACTATCGACACGGTCGTAGTAATACTCGCCGCCCACTTTGGCGAACAAGTCCTTGAGCAATTCGGTCGGTTTCTTGCCGGTCTTCACCATGAAATCGAGCATGTATAAGCCCGCCAAAATGCCATCGCGTTCAGGGACGTTCCCACGGAAGGCATAGCCGCCAGATTCTTCGCCGCCAATGAGGGCATTGGTTTCGGTCATCTTCGGGGCAACATACTTGAAGCCTACACCCGTCTCATGGACAGGCACACCATAGATCTCGCCGAGCTTGTTTAACATGCCGGTGGTCGAAAGGGTTTTGACAATGTCACCACGTTCGCCGCGTACTTCGAGTAGATAATAGGCAAGCAACGCATACACGCGCAATTGGTTGATGAATTCGCCATTCTCATCACCGATACCACAGCGGTCTGCGTCGCCGTCAGTGATGAGCAATACATCCGCTTTGTTGGTGACGGTGGCTTTCAAGCCCACATCAATGTTCGGGCGGATGGGCTCCGGGCGTTTCATTTCAGGGAACGAAGGATTGCGCTCGTTGTGAATTTCAATGATCTTGGTCTTGCCGCCACCGAGCAAGCGGGTGAACCAACCAGCGCCGTTGCCCCACATGGCATCCACCACTACGGTCAGACCGGCATCTTTGATAGGCTGCAGGTCGATCAAGCCATCGCGGGTGAGATGTTCGATATACGGTGTGTTCGCATCGAACTTGACGATCTCGCCAGCCGCTTCGGCTTCTTTATAATTTTTGACTTTGACATCCTTCACATCATCGGGAATGCCTGCTTCAATTTGCTTCAAGCCATCGGGGTCAATCGCGCCGCCCGTCTCATTGCGGACCTTGAAGCCATTGTCTGTTGGGGGGTTGTGGCTGGCAGTGATGTTCACCGCGCCAGCCGCTTTCTTATCCACCACGGCATAGGCGATCACCGGGGTGGGAGTCGCTTCCTGGGTTAGGTAAACTTTCAAGCCGTTGCCAGCCAACACTTCAGCGACAGCCGCCGCGAAATTCTCCGAGTGGAAGCGCTTATCGTGCCCAACCACGATCCACTGTCCCTTTTTGCCTTGCGAAAGCATATACGATGCAAACCCTTGCGCACAACGGCGCAGATTGTCGAATGTGTAATCTTCAGCAATGACTCCACGCCAGCCATCTGTACCGAACTTGATTTTGAATGCCATGAGTTATCTCCTCAAAGAATAATTACTTGCGAAATTATACCCGCCGCAAGCGCAAATCTCATTTTTTTATGGGGTTGGGGAAACTGGTGGGAACGGTGTTGGTGTAGCAGTTTGCTCCACGGTTGGGGTGATGCTAGTTGCCGTCTCAATCGGAGCCGGGGTTGGAGTAAACGTCGCAGTCGCGGCTGGCGCATTGCCAGAGATCAAAATTTGCCAGGCAATTTCCAAGTCACCCGAAGCGATCACAGGAAAATCGGGCAGGTTGCCAAGCGATAGATCCAACCGTTCAATAGCCTTTGCCAGAACATCATCGTCTTTTTCTGCCTGCAACTCTGCCAACAGGTCACGTGCGGTTTGCACATCCAGCTTCGCCAGCCCAAAATTACTTTGCGCAAGATACAACCGTCCGCGCGCCAGAACATCGAGGGCGCGGGCGAACATCACTTCATGCTTCAACTCAAGCAGAACCGCATCGTTATTTTCCTGCAACTGCGTTTCGAGCGTGGCTTGCATCGCTTCGAGTTTTTCGATCGAAGCCGTATGCGCCTCCACCGAATCTTCCAGCGCGCCAACTCGTGCATTGATCTCATCCAATTGTGTTTGCAATGATTCGATTTCAGTTTCAAGTTCCTGAATTTGCGCCGTGTTTTCTTCCACGGGTGCAATGAAAGTCTCGCGAATGTATGGCAGCCCATAATAGAACATTGCCCCAACTGCCGTAAACAAAATGACGAGCATGATCAAACGGATCAAAGCTCTTAAGAAAGCGACAAATGCCCGCCACAACCGCTTCAAGAAAGAGTCCCCTTCTTTTACCTCATCTTGTGCAGGCGGAGTCTTCTCCACAGGCGCGGGCATCGCCTCTTCCTGGACCGGAATCAGGGCACTGTTTTCTGATTCATTTCCCTGCCCCTCAGCAAAAGACTGCAACCGGGCAAGAGTCGCCTTGCCCATGCCTTTGACGTTCAAGGCATCGTCTACATGGTCAAAGGGACGTGCGGCTATGAGATTGCCCGCCAGTTGACGGTTAACGCCTGAAACCTGAGTTAGGGTATTCAGATCGGCGGTATTAAGAAAATCGAGAAAATTGCTCATGCGGAATCTCCTGCGGTCATTGTACAACAAAAGGCATCAGACGAGGTTCAGGTTCGAGGAAACAGAATCAGGTTCAAGTTCCAGAGTGAAGCGGATGCGAGTCTATTACTTGAAAATGCTGTTGAATGTCCAAGTCAATTGTTGAACGAGTTCATTGTTATGGATTTTGAATAATTCCAGATTGCCCGAAAATGAGATCAGCAAGCTGAGGGCGAGGGTGTGAATCAGAAAGAGGATTGTGATGACTGGATATACCTTGTTGTTTTTGAACACTTCAAAGCCGTGCCAGAAACCAAGGATGGTGAGTATGGTCAGCGTGGGGGTCATATCCAGCAGGTAGCGCATGGCAATGAAGAAGTAGGTTTGCAGGATGGTGAAAAATCCCAGTAAGCCAAGGGCGAGCGCGAGAAGCGTCCAACGCAGGTCGTTTCTTTTTTTGAAGAGAGAAAGTAGTGCAAGCAAAAAGAATGGACTGCTTATCAGTATGCCGGTGATGTTTTCGGTAAAGGTCAAATACATGCCGGGGCGATAGTTCGTCAGCCATTCGGGTCCTGCCCAACGGGTGGGGAAGATGTAAGGAAAGGCTTCGCGTTGTTCGAGCGGATTGAGAAGGGTCTTGTATAAATTAGGCGGCGCGTAAGCAATCGAAAGGGTTTGGTCAAGGTCGTTATACAGATTGTAGCTGGTGAGTTGGTAGCGGAAGCCGAACTCGGTCCACGAGCCGAAGCGGGCATAGTTGTATGATGCGTATATCACAGCGGCGATTGCCAGTGGAAGGGCAAATGCCGCCAACAGCGCGATCATACGCGGACGTTGAGTCTGAAATGCCCAGATCAAAACGACGATGGCAATGAGCCCAATGCCGGGAACAAGAGGAGTGCGTGAGCCAATTGCAAGTGCAAAGAACAAGCTGGATAATACGAGTTGAATGATCGTGGGACGATGGAAGGCAGAGAGCAGAAAATAAAACCCGCCTACAAGAAAAAATTGCGCGGCGATAATGGCAGCTTCGTAGATGCGCCCTTCCACCATGACGAATGGCATGGGGTTGACCAACCCGGCAAAAGCGACCGCGGCAAGCACTGCCCAATGGGAGATGTGACTGAAATATTTCTGCCAAATATCGAGGATGATCAGATTGAGAAAGAAAAGAGTGCCGGTTAAAAAAAGAAGCGAAAGGAGTTTGTCGCCGAGGTCTTCTTTGTAGAAAAATTTGAGCGGGGTCAACACCAGGGCTGGCGCAGGACCCCAATAGATATAGTATTTTCCATTGTAGAACGTGGC
Source organism: Anaerolineae bacterium (assembly GCA_017303735.1). The sequence goes on along the minus strand of JAFLCF010000190.1, from coordinate 2,366 downwards.
GTCCCATAAAACCGGAATACCTTCGCGGTTCTCTGGCTCGTACAGGCTCTCATCGTTGAAGGCGAGTAGGGCAGGGTCGGGTTCAACGTCTAATTCAAGTTGACCTTTGGCAAAGGCTTTGGCTTGCAGGTCGTAGTAATTCGTCTCATTGTGCATCGACTTCCACAAGCCGTCTGAGCCGAACCAGACATAAATGAGAAAGATGCCTGCATTCAATGCGAGCAGGGCAATATAGAACCGTCCATCTGCAGAGTGGATGACCTTGCCTATGAAATTATCTTTTTGATAAAAAATGGAAACGGCAAGCAGGAGGATTCCGAGAAGAAGGATTGCCGAACGACGCACGCCCCATGTGGGAAAGCTTTCCAGCCCCAGTTGATTTGCAAAGACCATCAAAAGAATGGCAGACGCGCCGATCAGTCCGCCCGTGATTCGCAGCCAGTGAATACGCATGGGGTGATTTTATCATTCCCGCCCTGTAAAAAATCATGCCACTGAGCTTACAGAGCAATGTGAGAAAAACTTTCAGAAACCGTTTCTTAATTCCTTCTTTAGGCACGGATGGCACGGATTTCACTGAACTTAACGGAAAAAAGACTGAAAAAATCCGTACTTTTCCGTGCGATCCGTGTACTTAAGAAACTGTTTCTCAGCGATCTCTGTGTCCTCTGTGACGAATCTGTACTAAACCTTTGCTATAATCCCAGCCATGATCTATCTCGATTATGCCGCCACCACCCCAGTAGACGAGCGTGTGCTCGCCAAAATGATGCCGTATTTCCGCGAGAATTACGGGAATCCATCCTCGATTCATCGGCTGGGGCAAAAAGCCGAGTCTGCCGTGGATGAGGCGCGGGAGAAGGTCGCCTCCGTTTTGGGCTGCCGCGCGGACGAGATCATCTTCACCTCCGGCGGCTCCGAAGCGGATAACCTCGCTTTGCGCGGCTTGATGCTGGCAAATAAAGAAGCAACCAAATGGATTTTGACCGCCAAAACGGAACATCCTGCTGTTAGCAAGACGGCGATTCAACTTGAAAAGGAATATGGCTTTCTGCTCGAATGGTTGGATGTGAACGAGCACGGCGCGGTGACGGTTGAATCGTTGGCTAAAGCCGTTTGCAATAACACGACGATGGCATCAGTGATGTATGCCAATAATGAGATCGGTACCATCAATCCCATTGCCTCGCTGGCGGAAGTTGCCAAGGCGAATAATATTTTCTTTCATACTGATGCAGTGCAAGCCGCGGCGTATCTCGATGTGAATGTGAATAAACTCGGCGTGGACTTGATGTCACTTGGCGGACATAAATTCTATGGTCCCAAAGGGGTAGGGGCATTGTACGTCCGCAAAGGGACGAAGCTTGTGCCGCATCTCACAGGCGGAAGCCAGGAATTCAGTCTGCGCGCCGGGACGCATAACGTGCCATACATCGTCGGTTTTGCCGAGGCGTTGAAGCTAGCCGCTGAAGAACGCGAAGCCCGCACAGCGCACGTCAAACCAATGCGAGATCACATCATTGGAAGTGTGCTCGAAACAATTTCTGATTCCAGACTCACCGGTCACCCCGAACAGCGTTTGCCGAACCATGCTTCATTCGTCTTCAAAGATGTAGATGGCAACTTGCTTCTTCAACTTCTCGATGCAGCCGGTTTCGCTTGTTCTTCGGGGTCTGCATGCAAGACCGGCAACCCTGAGCCCAGTGAAGTGATCACCGCCCTCGGTTACTCACGTGATTGGGCATTGGGTTCACTGCGCATCACATTGGGCGTAGACACAACCCCTGAACATGTTGATTCATTTTTGCGAACATTACCTGCTCTCGTTGATAAAGCCCGAAGCCTAAATAAATAGCTACTCAACTACCCATTGAAAACCAAGATCATCACCCTCGAATCTCACGACGACCTCATCTCTGTCCGCGATAAATTATCGTGGGCGAAAACGCCGCGCATATTGCTGGTGTGGCCCAAATATGAGAAGGTCACCTTGCGTTTGCTCGACCTCAAAGTTCTGCAACGTCATGCTGATTCGCTGGGCGCACAACTCGGTCTCGTCACACGCAGGATGAACGTCCGGCGGGATGCAGAGTCTTTGGGCATTCCCGTTTTCAAAACCACCAGCGCGGCTCAAAAGGACGTTTGGGCTGAGTCTGCTCCTAGAACACAACGTACGCCCAAGCCTCCACGCCGCGACCTGCGCGAGTTACGTGATGGCGTTTATGTCAAAGAACCTAGTTGGCGTACTTCGCTTTTAGGAAGGGTGGTGGCGTTCACAGCGGGAGTCATGGCTGTTTTGGTTGTGGCAGGCTTATTCGTCCCGCGTGCGGCGGTGACTTTGAATCCCGATTCGCAGACGGCTTCGG
>JAFLCF010000019.1 GCA_017303735.1 Anaerolineae bacterium | reverse complement strand
GGTGGCAGCTTGCAAACCCGTGATGGTTGCCCCGCCAGAAACACTTTCAATAAATGTGGCAGGGCGTGTTGGGTAAGTAAGCCCCACCCCCAGCGCACCCTGTTGCGGTGTGCGGTTCGAAAGCGGCGTGGCTGTGATAGTCACCAATTCGCCATCGCGATCGAAGACCATCTCTACGGGTTTATCCAGATTGGCGCGGATGATTTCGATGGCAGGTTGAATATCACTGACCTCTTCGCCGTTGATCGAAACCAAAATATCACCGGCGCGAATATCCGCCTGTTGCGCGGGCGAATCATTTGCGACCGTATCGATCTTGACACTGCCCGGCTGCGGCACCCCTTCATACGCGATCAGCGCCGAAAACACAATGATCGCCGTCAAGAGATTCATCAACGGTCCCGCCACCAATACGACCAAACGCTTCCACGGGTTGGCAGAGCCAAAACCACCAGGCACGTTCGGGTCGTTCTCGCCTTTGGGGCGCACGAACCCGCCCAAGGGCAGGGCATGCAGCGTGAACTCCGTTCCCTGCCATGTGAACAGCGTGGCGATCTTATACGACGGTAAACCAAAACCAAATTCTTCCACTTCAATACCCGCCCAGCGTGCGGCAATAAAATGCCCAAGTTCATGCACGAAGATCATCCCGCCGAGGGCGAATATAAAGATGACCAGCGTTAAAATTCCAAATTCCATTTTAGATTCCTTTCACGCGGTTAGACGCGATGGGTGGATTATATCTTGCATGCGTTAATCTTTTCTAAGACGGATTCCCCCGCCCTTCGACATGCTCAGGACAACGCTTCTCTCCCCGCCCGGACTTGATTCGGTTTTATGTGGGCTTTTGCCACCCGTTTACCCGCACGGGGATGAACCCCCGCGCTATTCCTACAAAGCCCGCTAAAGCGGACTACACCAACTTCGCCGCGCCACCCACGCCCGCCACCAATACATTGCTCACACCGGGAATCTCGCGCAAACGTTTCTCCACCTCTTTGGCATATTCGCCCAAACACAGCACATGCACGTTCGCGCCCGCATCCACGGTGTAGCCAACGGGAAGCCCACTGGCGCGCCATTCGCGCACCTGATGGAAGATCTCCACCGTAGCCGATTGCCAATACATCAGCGGCGGGTTGGAGGTCATCATCACGGAGTGCATCATGTCTGAGTCGTGTTCGATGATGTTCGCAAAGGCTTCAAAGTCCTTGTTCAAGATCGCATTGCGACAGATTTCGAGTCTGCGAGGTGCATCTGCTACACGCATATTTTGCAAAGGGCTCGTCCCAGCAATGGCATGACCTTCCGTTGACCCCGTCTTCTTATGCGCCGCACTGACAATGGCAACACAGTCTACAAGATTCCAATGATCTACGGGCGCAATCGAGAACGCATACGAATCGACTTCGGTGTCGCCCATTTGCCATTCCACAAATCCACCCGGAATTGAGCGCGAAGCGGAACCCGATCCGCGCCTTGCCAACACCGAAAGCTCAGGTTCGCTTAGGTCTAGCCCTGCCGCTTTGCTCCCCGCAACAGCCAACGCCGCAAACGCCGCCGCTGATGAAGCGATCCCTGCGCCCGCGGGAAAATTATTCTCGCTCATCACTTCGGCATTCATCTTAATGCCCGCCTTTTCGCGGACGAGGTCAAGGATGTACGAAACCCGATCCAAGCCTTTACCAACGATCTCATGCCCGTTGATGATGAGCTCATCGAATGGCAGCGACGATTGAAAACTAACCGTCGTCCGCGTGAAAAGCCCATCCAAGTTCATGGAGATGGATCCATTCACAGGCAAGCGTAATTGATTATCTCGGTTTCCCCAGTATTTGATGAAGGCGATATTTGGATGGGCTTGGGCTGTGGCAGAAGTGGCATTCATAGGGAATTTTATTCAAAAAATTAGATGTTTTGGCTTATTTTAGCGTTTTTTTCTTATTTTGGGTGACAGGCGAGCCGTTCTCTTGAACCAACATCGCAACTTGCTATGTAATGGGTGGGCAGAATCAGTTTACCATGTCTTGGGATTGTCAAGGCGATGATGAAAAGGAGAGCTCTGTCATATATAGGCATTCCTTGTGCGGTGTCCCCAACGATTTTCATTTGTCTAAATTGATGATTCACTTTGCTTTTCACATGGAACCGGTAAAATTATTTACTTCACCGATTCACCGTGCAAATTTTTATGATGAGGTATGCCTATGACAGAAGCAACGTGGGGTATCCGATTTAATGAATATCCGAATTATCAGCGCTTCCATAAAAACAACAAGCCAGAAGGGTGTCCAGAATGGCTTGAATCGCGCCATTTCCATAATTGGCAAGAACAGGGGTTGATCATCTGGAATAACATCGATAGAAACATAGAGACTCTTAATGGAACCGAGTCTCCGAAATTGTTAAGTGAACTGGTTTCACAAGATACTTGGAAATCCAAGGGCGTCTCCATCACCCGCTTGGTTCATCGAATCGAACTGAATCTACCATCTCGCAAGAAACGAAAGAAGGGAGAGCCAGAACCTGCAGGTGAGAAGCCGAAGGGCGAGGATGTTTATGAAGAAATCATCCATTTACCACCCGAAGCCGGCTACGAATTGATCGAGCTGCTGGAGTCAAAAAAGCAATCTATTACCCAAATGGCAGAGCAAGAAAAGAAACGCGTTCAAGAAGCATTGGGACGAGTGTATGATTTCTTATTTGAGCTTTCTCATGAGAAAGAGATGAAGGAATTTGATTTCAAAACCAGATCCTTTGAATGGGAAAGTGATGATGCTTCTCGCATGATTTGTCAATATCAAGCAGCTGAAGGAAGGATTTGGTTAGCGAAAAATAAACTGTTCTGGAACACCTGCGTCAAACGAGAAGGTCATGTGGGGAATTCACACTATTTTGTAAAGTTTGTTGATGCGGTGGATTGGGTGGAAAAGGAAATCGTTGAACTGGCAAACGAACCAGATGTGAAGAAAGACGGACGAATATTAAGCGATGAAGAGATCAATGCGAACCGCAACCGTTTAAAGGCAAAACTCATAAATGGACCCTATTGGATCGATTCCGCCCGGATGGAGCCGCAACGGATTACTTACAAAGTCTTAATCGATCTAGAGGTTAAACCTATTTCCTACAAAAGTTTTGAGACAATTTGCGGTGACACCTATAAGTTTGCGGATCGTTATCCAACGCCGGGCAAACTTGCGAATGATATTCACCTTGATACTGGCCACTTCCAAATTGACCAAATGCTTGGAGATAATTCCGAGTACTTTCGGTTTACATCTCTCACCAATTATTATCAAGAGGCATCAGCGGCAGAGCAAGCCCAGAAAGTTTGGAATCAAAGTCGAATTTTGCAACAGTTCAAAACAGGAGAAATTGTCTGTGGACGATTTGGATACCAGGAAGCTGAGACAGGATTCATTGCCTCACTAGGGGCATGTGGAGAGGCTAATCATGTTTGGAATGAAGATAAGAATCGGGGTGAATTTATGGAATGGAAAGCACTGCGAGAATCGCTGAGTTTTGCTCTGGATGTAAATGATTACCGCGATTTCCTGGGTGTGTCCGTTGAATTAATTGATGACGAACGGCTATTGGAATTCATGCACGAAACCAGGAGTGACTCAAAGCTTATTCCAGATGAGGCAAGAAGAGAAAGCCGGGTATGGCTGGCACAGCATAAACCGCTGGATTAAATTCATCCCATCAACAAGGAAGCTGCCACTACCCTGCCTACAACGACTCCTTCCTTGACGACAGGGTAGCGACACCAATGTATCAATCCTACTAAAATTGGATCCGTTGAAGTCAAAACTGTCTATTTTCCACCTCACAACCGCAATCGGATTTGTCCGGCGGGGCACATATCTGATATACGGGTATAAGTTTCATAGGCGGCAGAACGGCTGAAAACTCGATCAGGGATCAAGAAACAATTATGAGCAGCAAAGATGAATCTCCACTGCTCGTAATTAAATTTTCCACGGTTTGCAGTGTCCGTTAGTCACTGTTGCGGGTCAGACAATTCATTCAGAAAGGATCATCTGTTGGATGGCCTAACTCTGATATTTGCTGGCGCTTTCCTATTAAGGCGCCGGATCAAGTTCAAAATTCCGAGCGTGATTGAGCCTAGAAAAAGCAAAACGATCATGGGCCTGAGCAAGCCAGCAAAAAAGCTAACGCTAGGCGATTGAGCTCCTAGACCTTCGAGCCGTCCCTCTTGGGACTGATTCGAAGTAGTCGTCCGCATATCGTTCGCCCAACTTGTTTGGGCTAGAGGCACCATGACAAGGGCAACCAATATGGTTATCGTCAGGATAATTAGTGTTCGGTTCAGGGTTTGCATTGTAAAATCTCCTAGTGTGCAGCTTGTTTACGCAGAACATAACGTTTGAAAGCATTGGTGATCCAGGTCCAGTGCATCGCCAGGTGAACAGCCAACAGCAAAAGGGACAGGTCGGCTGAGGTTTCATGGAGTGAGGTCCAAAACGGATCGATCACGACATGGATGCCCAGTGCTGGCAATACCGCTTCCGAGATCAATATGCCACTAACCATTGCCAGTACCATCATGAAATAGGAAACAAAATTCAGAACGTAGTTGAAACGTGTTTCTCCAGGTAATTTCTTCAACAGACGCTTGCTGATATCCACGATCCAGCGCCAGTGGATGGTGAGATGGACGATGAAAGTAGCGAAGAATACCAAAGTGAGCCACTCGTGAATAGGAATGCCGGTCGACTGTGGGGCAACCACAAAAAAGAACAGCGTAAACACTATTACATCGATTATCCAGTTTGCTCGGTTGGTACTGATTTTGTTGGTTGGTTGTATTTGCATTATTTTCTCCAGTTGTAAACTTGTCCATTTTTACCAACCAGTTATCAATTTCTTGTAAAGTTTCGATGGAAGCTTGTAAAGCAAAACGCCTCGCAGATCTGCGGGGCGTTTTGCTTCAAAGAAGCCAGTGATTACCTGGCAATTTTCGCAGACGGAAGGGATATCACCATGTTCAAGCCACCGCCCGACCGGTTTTCAGCTCGAATTTTTCCTCCCTGGGATTCGATCAATTGTCGCGCGATCGTCAGTCCAAGCCCAGAGCCGCCCGAACTGCGTGCCCTCGACTTGTCCCTGCGCCAGAAGCGATCAAAAATGAAAGGCAAGTCTTCTTCAGGGATGCCAGGACCATTATCCTCGATCGAGAGACTCACTTGATCTCCTTCCTGGGCCAAGGATAAGCGGATTTCTCCACCTTGAGGAATATAACGCAAAGCATTCCCGACCAGGTTGCCTACGACCTGCTCGGTGCGCTGGTGATCTGCCAGAACTAGAAATTCTCTGGTGGCAGGTTCGAGACGCAAGGTTATAGATTTCTCCGCGGCTTCAGCAGCAAACATTTCACGGACTTGTTCAGCCAGAGAAACCAGATTTGTTTCTCGAATATCAAAGGATAATTGACCCGATTCTGCGAGGGTAAGCAGACGTAGATCGTCGACAAGCCCGCCCAGCAGGTAACTGGCTTTCAGTGCCAGACTGATATGTTTTTCATCGGCAGGATATACACCATCCAGCATGCCTTCCAACCACCCCCGAATGGCAGTGATTGGCGTGCGCAGCTCATGTGCGATATCCGTTAGCGTATTATGTCTTGTAATCTCGTTGCGTTCCAGGCTGTCAGCCATCTGGTTGAAACTGTCGGTCATAACCTTTAAATCCTGCGGACCGCGCACAGACACGCGCGTACTGAGTTTGCCTGCTGCCACTTCACGCGAGGCAGCGATCACATCGGCCAGCGGTGTGATCACGTTTCTGGAAAGCAAACCGATCAACACCGTCGCAAGCAAGGCAAGAAAGATGGATAGCAAGGTCAGGAGTATCAAGATCCTGTTGAGTCCCCCGTCCCGGGAACGCATCGCAGAGCGGTCGACAACGATGGTTCCTACCGTGCTGTCCTGGGAAGTTAAGTCAATCAGGATATCTTCCTTTGTTGATTGATAAACTGTCCCAACCATTGGAGCATCCGGGTTGCCGTGATCAACGACAATATGACGATCGGCATCCAAAAGGGTTATTGCTGGGGCGAGAGGGTCATCAGCAAAGACCGCTTCCACTCCATCCCAGTTGCCATGACCTGCGTAATATCCCTTTGCCTGCAAAACAGCGGGGATCTCCTCAAAGGGAGAGTAACTGGATCCCGTCGAAAGGAGTATGGCTGTAGTCACCACGATCACAACTAAGATCACCAGGAGAACAGCCATAAACGCGCGCAGGATGATCCAAATGATACGTTGGCGGATTTGACGAGCAGCATCCATATCAACCTTCAAATTTATAACCGACGCCATGGATCGTAACAATGTACTCAGCCGGTTCCAATTTGCGGCGCAGATTATTGATGTGAGAATTTATGGCACGCTCGTAGCTTTCAAAGGTTGTGCCATGAACTGCTTCCGTCAGCTGACCACGCGAGAAAATGCGACCTGGCTGGCTCATCAATGTGGCAAGGATCTCAAATTCCGTGGCAGTCAGACTGACCGTTTTTTCCGGAAGGGTCGCCGTATAGTGTGCCCGATCAAGAGTGACAGTCCCCACCCGCAAGACATCGCTGGTTGGGTCTGCGCTGACACGACGCAGACCCACGCGCACACGAGCCACTAGTTCGCGTGGACTAAATGGCTTGGTGATGTAATCATCAGCGCCGATCTCCAATCCGATCAAACGGTCCATCTCCTCTACGCGGGCCGTGAGCATGATGATCGGGACTTCACTTTCCCGTCGAATCGCGCGGCATACGTCCAGCCCATCCATTTCCGGCAACATCAGGTCTAATACGATCAGGTCGGGCTTTTCACGACGAGCTGCTGCCAGCCCACTGGGACCGGTCATGGTCGTGAGCACATCATACCCAGCGGCTTTCAGATAGCCGCGACAAATTTCAATAATATCGGGATCATCCTCGATTAGCAAAATTTTCTTTGACATAAAACCTTTTTACCATAAGCTGGCTGTTCGGGGCAGGGATGTCACGAAGGACCACAAAAGTAGAGATACAGACTTGTAATCCTTCGTGATGTGTTCCATTACTCATATCGCAGCGCCACCATTGGGTGCAGATTGGCTGCACGGAAAGCAGGATAAATCCCAAAGAATACACCGATCGCTAGTGAGAAGGTAAATGCAAGCAGGATGGAATCCACCGTGACAACGGCCGTGATCAATCCTGTCAATGTAAACCCATAGGCAATTCCGATGCCAAGAAGAATACCAATGATCCCGCCCAGGACACTGAGGGTTACGGTCTCGATCAGGAATTGTGTCAGAATTTGATTCCGAGTGGCACCAACAGCCTTTCGCAGACCAATCTCCTTCGTCCGCTCCGTGACCGAAACGAGCATGATATTCATGATCCCAATGCCTCCCACGAGGAGCGAAATTCCTGCAATGGCGCCCAGGAAAATTGTCAGGGTTTGAGTTACCGTGTTCAGTGTCTGCAGAAGGTCTGCCTGGTTCATGACGTTGAAATCCGCTTCGTCGGATGATGCCAGTTTATGGGAACGGCGGATCAGATACTCGATCTGTGCCGAAACGGTGTCCATCTTCTCTGCTGTAGATACCGAGATCAAAATACTATTGATCGTCTTCTTCCCGTCAAAGTTTGCGGTTGATCCGAACACTTTGTCATAACCGGTGTCCAATGGAATAAATACCGCATCGTCGGAAGAGCCAAAACCGCTGGACCCCTTCGATTCGAGTACACCCACCACCTCAAACTTGATCCCGTTGATCGAGATCATTTTTCCAACCGGCGACAGCTGTCCGAATAAGTCCTCTGCGGTTTGTGAACCCAACACAGCCACTTTGGACTGCGCCTTATTATCTCCATCCTTAATCAAGCGGCCACTGGATACTTCGTAAGAGCGTATGGTTTGGTAGTCTTCGGTTACGCCAGTCACACTTACATTGAAGCTTTCTTCGCCATACTTTACAACGTAGGAAGACTGGTAAGTTGGCGCCATTGTTATGATATTCTCTGTCAGACTCCGTTGGAGAAGCTCGTAATCAGAATAATAAAGGTGGCTTTGCTGTTGGGACCCGCCTGGCCGATTGGCGCCAAACTGCACTCGTCCCGGCGCGACAGTCAATAAGTTAGAGCCAGTGCCTTGAATTTGGCTGGTGATGCTGGCGGTTGCGCCACTGCCCAGAGAAATCAGAGCAACGACTGTTGCGACACCGATCACGATCCCCAGCACTGTCAGTACAGACCGAAGCTTGTTGGCAAGTAGAGCCCGTAAGGCAATTTTGAAATTCTCTGAAAATAACATCGCTAGTTCTCCTGCTAAATTACTTCTTCTACACGCGGCGTACCCGCTGTGATCGGATGGAGATTGACATCATCGGAAACAATGTGTCCATCCGATAACTTAATAATGCGATCGGTATGCCGTGCCACGTGCAAGTCATGCGTGACAACAATCACCGTTTGTCCTTGTTCTCGATGCAGACTCTGGAACAACTTCATGATCTCTACGCCGGTCTTGCTGTCCAGGGCGCCGGTGGGTTCATCTGCTAGCAGGATGGCTGGTTCATTGACAATAGCGCGCGCAATTGCCACACGCTGTTGTTGACCACCGGAGAGCTCGTTTGGAACATGACGTGTTCGATCCGACAGGCCGACCCGTTCGAGCGCCTTCAAGGCGCGTTCATGGCGCTCCTTTCCCGATGTCCCTGCGTATGTGAGTGGCAGCATTACATTTTCCAGCGCGCTGGTGCGAGCCAGTAAATTGAACTGCTGGAAAACAAATCCTATTTTGCGCCCACGAACCTCAGCCAGTTCCGAGTCCGAGAGGTTTTCAACCGCTTCGCCATCCAGGATGTACATACCGCTGCTGGGAGCATCCAGACAACCGATAATCGACATCAGCGTGCTCTTGCCCGAGCCGGAGGGTCCCATGATCGCGACCATCTCACCTTTCTCGATGGTGAAACTGGCGCTGTTCAAGGCGCGAACTTCGTCTTCACCCATTTGGTACACCTTGGTCAGATTCTCTGCGTGAATCATCTTAGTCTCCTCCGCCAAAAGGCCCGCTGCTTGGTGCACCGCTGGTCTGAGAGATCATCAGAACATCGCCTTCCTTCAATTCACCGACCACGGTCACAAGATCACCCACAATCTCGCTGCTCACGATATCCACGCGTTTTGTCGAACCGTCACTCTGTAACACCATTACGAATTCGCCACTGGCATCATTTTGAATCGTAGCGATCGGCACAGCAAGGGAAGACAATGCATCACTAATGTGAATAGTCACGTTCGCGGTCGTCCCCAGCGGGATGAATGCCTGGTCATTTATCTGATCCAAATATATCTGGACGGTGTACTTCACCAAACCTGACTCTTCCTCCCCCACCGGATTGATCGCCGCCACTTTTCCTGTCAGTGTGACATCGCTCAGCGCGTCCAGTGTAATATCGGCCCGCTGTCCCGTCTTGACATTTGCCACATCCGACTCATCCACCTGTGCTGCCACGTAGAGGTGATTCATATCCGCAATATTGACGGAGGTGGTGTTCGCATCGACAAGGTCACCGACGACATCATCCACCGAGAGGACCTTTCCGTCGAACGGGGCAACAATGAACAACGAATTGATCGTTACTTGCGCAGCTTCCACTTCGGCCCGGGCCGCTAATACAGCAGTCGATTCTTCACCGGCCAGCAAACGATCATACTCACGCTGGGCATCTTCCAACTGTCCCTTCTTGAGAGCAACGTCATCCTCTGCATCATCGATCCATTCTTGAGGAGCCGGGCCTTTGAAATTGTTGAGCTCATACTCGTACGTCCAGCCGTTTCGGTTATTGCTGACCAGCTTGGCAGAGTATTCCGTTTGCGGGATACGATCATCGTTTTGCAGATACTTCAGATAGTAGACGGCATCGTCATATTCTTCCTGTGCCTTCTTCAGATCGATCTCTGCCTGTGCGAGAGCCGTACCCGATGAAACCAAATCCTCCAGCTTTTCCTGGGCATTGATCAGGTCTGCCTGCGCAGCAACAATGCTGGCAGATGTGCTTGAAGGCTGTAGTGCCAGCAGCACGTCACCTGCTTGTACAAGATCTCCCGGTTGAACATTGACCGACTCGACAACCCCGCTGGTCTTCCATGTTAGGCTGGCAAAGGGCTGGGCGTCCAGTGTCCCGGAAGTCTCGATGGTTTGTGATACTTCGAGCGCTACGACCTTGCCCTGCGTGGGAGCAGTAGAATCACTGGCATCCGCTGGTGACAATAACAGGTATGTAACAACCGCGATCACTGCTACTGCAATTACGGCGAACAGCCAATTACGGACTTTCTTATTCTTGAACATAGATATATCTCCTGAATGTTTTTCCCACATGATATTGGTCAAATATTCAGAATTTGTAAAGAACTGATAGATGAGTGTAGATGTACTGTAGTAAGAAAAATCGAAGGCAATGGAGCATTTTCCACTGTCTTCGATCTATTCAGGTCACTTTTTGGGGCGAACTAGATCCAAGAGCAACAGTCCCGTACACGCAGTCTCTTATTTTTCTGTCTCCTGGACATGTTTGTGTTCCTCAAGATACTGGAGCATAGACTGACACCAGTCAAGATAGTTTTGTTCATAACCGATGACATATCGGTACAACACATCACTTAACTCGTCGACCTTGGCGTTCTCAGGACCGGCATGGCTCGCAACCAGCTGCGCCTGCAGCGCGTGTTGGTAATGTTCAAGCTGCTCCTGATGCAGTTTAGCCTGTTCACGAAAACGCTCGATCATGCGTTCAGGGTCGGCAAGCCACAGGCTGTACGCCTTCAAGAAGAACTCATCATTCAGAATGACCAGGGAGGTAGGAGACTCGACCCATTCCTGCAGGGCGGCTCGGCCGTCCTCCGTTAGTTCATACACCTTTTTGTTTGGTCGCCCGGATTGTTGCTCAACGATCTGATAGCGCACAATCCCCTGCTTCTCAAGACTAGCGAGTGCTGGATAAATTTGCGTATGGCTGATCGACCCGAAGGGGGTAAAACGCTGTTTCATGATTTTGGCAAGATCATATCCCGACATCGGTTGGCGTGCCAGCAAGCCCATTAACTTATATTCCAAGGGTGTCATGGAATTCCTTCTTTTGGTGCTGCGTGTTTTATGTTAGGTATTGACATATGTAAATCTCTATGATATTAAATTATATGTAATAGTCTGACATATGTAAGGCGATTACTATTCTAGCATAAATGTTCTCCCCTAGCAAGGAAAGCGAGGAGAAGAAGGAAATTATCATATGACGCTTCAAAACGCCACCAACCAACTCAAGACAAGTCAATCAAAGGCGGTGAACCTGGACAGCCCCGCCGTTTCAGGAACACATTGGACATCCACCAGGTTTAGCAAGAATATCTTGATGGATGCCTTGGTGAAACACGTTCTTGGTTTGACGCTATACGGCATGTCGGACATCGGAGAGGTCCTCGAGTCCGTGAGCCAGCTTACAGAAAGTGACGAAGAGCACTGGATCAGCGCCTGGAGCAATATGGCGTACCGACTACAAGCTCGAGCTGAAAAGGCAGATCAGGCCGGCAAATATGTGACCGCCTCCACCGCCTACCTTCGGGCATCGACGTACTGGCGTGTCTCTTTAATGGCATTTAGCCAGCCCAACGATTCACGCATCAGAGAGTATTCACATGCTCACTCAAAGTGCTATGAACGCTACCTTGAATTGTCTGGTTACCCAGGAAAGTATGTTGAAATTCCTTACGAAAATAGTTTTCTCCCCGGGCACTTCTACAGATCACCGGTTGCGGGAGACAAAGCGCCGCTGCTCATCATTACACCGGGGCGGGACACTTTTGCCGAAGATACGCGTTGGGTCTACGATGGCGCCATCCGCCGAGGGATTCACTGTCTGGTATATGACGGTCCCGGACAAGGGTATGCATTAAGACTCAATAATCTTCGATTTAGACCCGACTGGGAGAATGTCGTAACACCCGTGGTCGACTTCGCATTGCAAATTCCAGGAGTCGATCCATCAAGAATTGGGCTGATGGGTTTGAGCTTCGGCGGTTTTCTGGTGCCGCGAGCCGCAGCCTTCGAGAAACGAATCAAAGTCTGCATCGCCGACACCGGAAACCTAAGCTGGGGAAGTGCAATCATCAGCCGATTACAAAGCATGAGCAAATTGCCAGGCTTTTTGCGCCCGCCATTTATGAAATCTCTGGTTCAAGACTATGCATGGAAACATGGGGTGCCGAATACAGTCCAGGATGTGGTTAAGGCGCTTCAAGCCTATGACAACACCGCCGTTGTAGACCAAATCACATGCCAGATGCTGGTCATGGATGGAACGGGGGAAATGATGCCGGGTCAGGCGCAAAAGTTTTTTGATGCTCTGCAATGTCCCAAGGACTACATGTTGTTTGATGAAACCACTACTGCGCAGTTGCATTGCCAAATGGGAAGTTACGCCACGGCAACAGAGTATTTGTTCGACTGGCTCGTTGAACGGCTTTGATTGTTTTCATTGCAAATAATCGTCAATCAAATTAACCAAAGGAAATCTCCAAGGAAAATCCTATGACAAAAACTACCCCCACCCGTTACAGTCCATTGATGGTCACTCTTCACTGGCTGACCTTTTTGCTCATTCTCGCGGAATTCATCCTCGGCGAGACAACGTCTCGCATTCCAAACGACACAGTCGCTAAACTGACCCCGCTTGCGATTCATATGTTACTGGGTATTACCATTCTCCTCGTAATCATTACCCGCTTTGTTGTGCGGATGAGGACACCGCAACCCGCCTACGTCTCAACAGGTTCAGCATTCCTCGACGGGCTTGGCAAGTGTGTGCATTATGCTCTCTACCTCTTTGTTTTCCTCATGGCACTCAGCGGACTTACCCTCTCCGCTCAGGCGGGGCTTCCACAGATCGTTTTTGGCGGCGTCGGCTCGCTTCCATCAGACTTCTACATCTTCCCCCCACGTCTAGTGCATGAATTTATCGCGCCCGTGCTGTTCCTGCTCTTCCTCCTCCATGTTGGAGCGGCATTCTATCATCAGTGGTTCCTCAAGGATAAACTGTTCTCGCGCATGTGGTTTGGAAAATAGAACTGCGCCGTAGTTGATTAGGAAAGGAAATCTCTTATGAAAATTGCAGTAGTAGGAGCTACCAGTCAAACTGGCAGCCAATTGGTAAGCCAGGCTCTTGCAGCAGGGCATGAGGTCGTAGCTTATGTGAGGCGTCCTGAAGCAGTGAACCCCGCCCCGGGCTTGAGTATTGTCGGAGGGCAACTTAATGAAGTGGATAAATTGAGTAAGGCCTTCGCTGGCTGTGATGCTATAGCGTTGATCCTCGGATGGAAAATCGGTCAACCCTTTACCCCTCTATATAGCATTGCTGTGCCGGCTATCATATCAGCAGCAAATAAAGCTGGTGTGAAACGTGTAATCGTATTGTCCGCGCTCGGCGTGGGTGACACATTTAGCAATACCCGTTATCCATACCGGTTTGGATGTAGTACTTTTTTACGGAAACATTTCGATGACCACCAGGCTGGAGAATCACAATTGACAGGTTCAGGCTTGAACTGGACGACCATACATCCTGGGCCGCTTTTTAACGGTCAGCGGACTGCGTCCCCCACCATTATGTATGCTGCTTCCGGTCAGAAAATGCCCGGAGCGCCTCGTACGCAAAGGGCAGATGTTGCAGCCGCCATGCTGGAAATGATCGATGATCCTGCCTCTTTCGGCAAGCAGATGTTGATCAGTTCAACTCAATCTGGCGAATGATTCATTGGGATATGAAATCCAATCAGACTTGTCTTGACCCTGAACATATCGCACAAGAGTAAATCGTGTCAATTTAATGAGAACATGGACAAACAAATTTTACTGTTACAACAATTTATTGATACAAGCCATCACACCATCGTGATTACAGGGGCTGGTATTTCAATGCCGGTCGGAATTATGGACATGGAGCATATGAATGTTCTTCATGTGATGCAGACCAGCCTGGAAGGAATGGTACGGGCCCGTCCTGAACATAGCTACAAGTTACTGCAAAAAACTTTCTTGAAAGCCATGTTTATTACCGGACCAAGTATCACCCACAAAAAAATAGCAGACCTTGAAAAACATGATCGGGTGCATGGCGTTATTACAACCAATATTGATTGTTTGCATACCTTCGCAGGTTCAAAGAATGTCGCTGAAATCCAGGGAAGCTATGGAATAAACAAGTGTCTGAAATGTGAACAGCACCATGATGACGTTCATATATGGAATCAGGGGAAAGCTCCACGATGTCAAAAATGTAAGGGCGTTGTTGTGTCGTTTCCAGTCTATTCGCACATTGGCGTGTCAAATGAAGATTATCAAAAGGCCGGCAGATGGATGTCGCAGGCAGAATTAGTGATGATCGTCGGAGCGAAAGGCAGTTACAGCGGCTATTTCAACCATATCAATCCACAGGCGAAAGTGGTGCAAATAAATCCGAATCAAACACAGTTTGATCGCATGGCAGAACTAAATATTCGTGAAGAAGCGGATGATGTATTTAGTTTATTGAAATAAAAATAATATGAAGGCATTGGTTTAGTGGCAATCATAATTAAAACCTGTTTACTTATAGGAAAACAAATATGAAAAAAGAAAATAATACTTTATATCAACAAGCAGACGAGGAGCAAACACAACGGCAACGTGTTGTCGTCATGACCGGAGCAACAAGCGGTTTTGGTGTCCATACCGTGCGGCACTTCGCCGCGCTGCCCAACACACGGGTCATCATTGGTGCCCGTGGAAGCGGACGAAGCGTGCCGCACGGTGTAGAAGTTGTTCCCCTCGATCTTGCATCACTCGTCAGCGTTCGTGAGTTCGCAGATGCTGTCGTGAAGCGACTCGGCGACACACGAATCGATTTGCTTGTCCTCAATGCCGGTATGCGTGGGTCAGACGCCGACCAACTCAGTGCTGAGGGCTACGGGTTGGCGTTTGCAGTAAACCATCTTGCTCACTATCTACTTGTCCGGCTCCTGCTCCCAAGGATGGCTGACCATAGCCGCCTCGTGATCACATCGAGCAACATGCACAACCCGCCCTTTGAGGCACTCCGCCCCAAGTCATTCGATCTTGAGGAGTGGGCGCATCCGACCAAGGGTGGTTCCGGCGATGGTATTCGCGCCTACTCGGTATCGAAGCTATGCAATCTGATGACCGCACAGTCCGCCGCTCGGCTGGATGAGGTGAAAGCACATGATATCAGCGTAATCGCCTTCAACCCGGGGCTCACCGGCGGTGTTGGCGGTAGCGATGCCTCAGCTTTGCAGAGAGCGCTCTTTAGCGTCATTGCTCATACGCTCTACCCGTTGGTCGGTCTGTTCCGCCCCGAATTCGTAATGAACACACCCGAACATTCGGGAAAGATGCTCACCGATGTTGCGCTGGGTACTATCGCTCCCCCACAAGGTCACATCTATGTTTCACTGGTCAAGGGCAAAGTAACCTTCCCCGATCCTTCGGAACTAGCGCGAGATCGGAAATCACAGGATCAGCTGTGGCGTGAGAGTGCGGCGATGGTTGGAATCGAGTGAGGGACTGGTACGCAACATGAACCAAATGCAGGATAGAGTTTGTGTGATCACTGGCGGCACTGCCGGCATTGGACGCGCGACGGCTGTCGCGCTGGCAAAGCTTGGCTCTACTGTCGTCATTCTCGGTCAGTCTCGTGAACGCGGCGAACAAGCGCGAGCCGAGATCGCCAAGGAGAGCGGCAACAACAAGATCGAGTTCGTAGCTGCAGATCTCGCGGTTCAAGCAGATGTGCGCCGTGCCGCAGCCGAGCTTTTGAAAAACCATGAGAAGGTCCATGTCCTTATCAACAACGCCGCTGTATTTCTGCCTAAACGCGAAGTAACCGTGGATGGTATTGAAAAGATGTTTGCCACCAACTACCTCTCGCACTTCCTCTTGACTAATCTTCTGCTTGATCGACTCAAGCAGTCGGCGCCTGCACGGATCGTCAATGTCGCAACACTGATCCGCGGAGCCAGGATCGACCTCAATAATCTAATGCTAGAAAATGGTAAGTACTCCAGTTTCGGTGCGAACGGGCCCACTAAGCTTGCTTTGATCCTCTTCACCCGCGAACTAGCAAAGATGCTCACTCGCACAGGTGTAACAGTTAACGCGTTGGAGCCTGGGTTGGTCAAGACCACCATTATGGACAGCCAGCCTTGGCTGATAAGGATGCTCATTCATCTGATATCCACCACACCTGAAAAGGGTGCCCAGACATCAGTGTTTCTCGCAAGCGATCCGGGAATTACCGGTGTCACGGGCAAGTATTTTGCTAAGTGCCGAGAAGTACCGATCCACGGGATACAAGTGGACGATGAAAGGTTGTCGAAGCAGCTTTGGGAAAAGAGCATACAACTTTCCAGGTTGACCTGATGCGCAAGGCACAAGGCAGATATACAATGCAACTCATAACGGAGACAGCCAATGGACGCCCTCGAAAGAGAAACAAATAATGTCAACTAAAGGGAAACTCGTACGCTTGCTTGCCAATGCAGTGCTTAAGCGCGCCATCGTTGTCGACGTTCAAAAGATCGGCGGCTTTCAGCGGTTACTCTTGCAGTGCGATGATGTGCAGAGATTCTCCGCTGGTACAAAAGTACAGCTTCTGCTGCCCTCCGATGATATGCGGACATATACGCCTATCCCATCGGCGGATGGCATGGTGCTGCTCGCATGGAAACATATTGACGGTCCTGGTGCGCTTTGGATGTCGAACGCCCAGATGGGCGAGGAGTTGTGGTTTATAGGCCCTCAGCACTCGTTGACAGTAAATGCTGGACCCGCAATAATCATTGGGGATGAGACCAGTATCGCAGTTGCTGCCGCCTTCGAGTCTGAGAGGCCGGGACAGATCCAGACCATCATTCAGACAGAGGCAGCCTCCGAGGTTAGGGACGCAGCCAGGTCGGTTGGACTCCACCAAATAGATATCATAGCGCGCGGAGACACCGTCTCCACTGTCCGTGCGGTAACCGCCAAACTGTCAATCTCCCCCAACGCACTCGTTGCACTGACTGGTGGCTCAGAGCTTGTCGTTAGTGTACGAGAAGCTCTCCGCAGCGCTGGTGTACAGAACATTAAGACGAAGGCGTACTGGGTTCGCGGCAAGACGGGGTTGGACTGAGCGCGAACTCCACTGCACCAGACAATCATCGGTGTAGTCATCAGCGGCATTAGCCTTTCAACTATTGAGCGCAATGCATGTGAGGGGAAGGGCTTTGTGTGCTAGTCTGTTCACACATGTGTTAGTGATGGGTGTTCTTCGCAAAGATGAGCGAGTCCAGTTGACATCGTAACTTAATCTAAGTCATGTCAAATTATCAATATATTGAGCGATTAAACATATCCCATCAATAAGGATGGCAGTCATACTCTGCTTAGAATGACTCCTTCTTTGACGCTAGGATAATGGCACTAACTTATCAATCCCACTTAAATTGAAACGATTGAAATCGAGACCATGATTTCCACATCATGACCTCATTCGAATATGTCTGGCAAGGTACAAATTTGATACCTTATAAGCAGCCATATACTTTGATGCTACAAAAAGCTTCTCATTGTATGTTTTGATGGGGTGATTTGAAATTTACTCCCAAATGCCAATTCCTGTTTCTGACACTGCAGTTAAAATATGTCCAATTGTGTGTATTCCTGCCCCCAGGGATTCATCGCGGCATTCATTACTCTAACTTCGAGTATGGAAATGACGCTCCCTCAATTGAGGGAGCGTCATTTTTTGCATTAATTTCTTGCGATTTTGCCGTTTTTAGGGGCAAAACCAGCCTTGCAGTCACCACGAACTGTGTTCTATTGTGACAACTTAGTGAATGCGATGTTTGGGTTGGCTTGAGCAGTAGCAGTTGTCATATGCAAAGTTTATCATGAGGGGTATGCATCAAACCAGCTTGGACATTGCAAGAGTTGCTCTCAGGTATTCTCCGAGTATTTTTTGTGCAGCAGCTCGGCGATCTTCATGGCAAGCTTTTTGGGGCTGGCTGGTTTGCTCATGTATTCATCGGCTCCGGCTTGCAGGCAGCGGTCACGGTCGCCGGTCATGGCAAGGGCGGTCAGAGCAATGATCGGCGTGGAGTCGAAGCGAGGGTTCGCCCGTAGTCGGCGAATGGCTTCCAATCCATCCATGACGGGCATCTGAATATCCATCAAGATCAACTGCGGGTCATGTTCTTCGGCTTTGACCAAAGCATCCATACCATTGGCTGCAACCACCAGTGTGTACCCATGAAATTCTAAATAGCCGGCGATCGCTTCAATATTGGCCTCGTTATCTTCTGCCAAAAGCAAAAGCCCATGTGAGGCTGCCAACTGATCAGCGGGCGATTCAGGTTGTAGTTGTTCAATTTGTTTCACCGGCTGGTGCTGCCAGGGCAGAGACACGGTAAAGTTGCTGCCCACCCCGACCTCACTTTCGACGGAGACGCTTCCGCCGTGGATTTCGGCTAATCGCAGCACCAGTGCCAACCCCAACCCGCTGCCTTCATATTGACGATTAAGCTGCCCATCTACTTGAGTAAACGGAGTGAAAAGGCGTTGCAGATTTTCTTGTGAAATGCCGATTCCATTATCCTGCACTGAAAAATGTATCTGTTCCATTTCCAGGTCTGCTCGAACGGACAAGGTTACCTTTCCGTTTTCGGGAGTGAACTTGACTGCATTACTGAGAAGGTTGATCAGGATCTGTTTCAGGCGGCGCGGGTCGGCAAACAGCGTTTTGACATTTACTCTTTGTTGATATTCCACTTTAATGGATTTTTTTCGCGCTTGTTCTTTAATGAAAATCAGGCTGGTCTGACAGACTTCCTCCACATTGACCATTTCTGGATAAATATCAAGTTTGCCCGCCTCGGTCTTTGACAGGTCGAGGATATCATTGATCAATGTCAGGAGATGGGTTCCACTGGTCTCAATGTTCTTCAAGGCTTTGACTTGTTCTTTGGTGACCTGCCCATACGTATTTAGTTGTATCGATTCAGTCATTCCCAAAATGCCTGTCAGCGGGGTGCGCAGCTCATGGCTCATATTCGCAAGGAATTCATCTTTGGCGTGGTTGGCATGTTCCAATTCCTTATTCATGCGAAGGAGATCGGTGGTGCGTGAATGTACCCTCTGCTCAAGTTCTGAATTGGACCGCTGGAGTCCTTCAAATAATTGGGCATTTTCAATGGCAATGGCGGCTTGGTCTGCCAGGGCTTCCAAAAAGCCAAGCCATTCTTCATCAAACTGTGTAGTTGTGCGCTGGAAAATTTCCATCACGCCTTTGATTGAACCTTTCGCCACCAGCGGCACACCAATATATTGTACAAAATGATCTTCTTTGAGTTTTTCTGCCCGAATGAATCGATCTCCGATGGCTGGCAGGTCTGAAATGTGCAGGCTTTTTTGTTCCATGCCAACCTGCCCAGCCAATCCCTCACCAAGCGGGATGCTGGTCTGTTCGATTTCCTTTGTATAAAAGCCCTGCCCTACTGCATAATCCAACGTTTGTGTGGATGGGTTCAACAAAAGGATCGCAGTGGCATCTGCCTTTAACAGGTTTAATACTTGTTGAAGGACCACGTTGAGTATGACGTGAATATCCAGGCTGGATGTGATGGATTGGTCAATGATGCGCAACCCCTTCAAACGCTGTAGTTGTTCCTGCACCTGCAATTCTGCTTTTTTGCGTTCGGTGATATCGATGAAACTCGATAAGATGCAGTCTTCATCGCCGTTGAATTTGATGATCTCTTGTGATGCGAAAATATGCCGGATCTCTCCTGACCGGTTGCGGATACTCGTTTCGAAATTATGAACGGACCCTGTTGCAAGCAAACGCTCAACGATCGCTTTTCGATCTTCCAGGTTGACGAAAATATTGAACTCGGTGGTCTTGTGCCCGATCAATTCCATGCGGGAATAACCGACGATCGAAAGATACGCTTTGTTAACTTCCAAAAATAGACCATCGGCAAGGCGGGTGATCAACAAGGCTGCCGGGCTGGAGAGGAAGGCTTTTGAGAAGTTCTCCTCGCTCTTGCGCAGGGAGTCTTCTGCGCGTGCATGCTCAGCTTCAGTCTCGAGGGTATCCAATGCGAAAGAAATATCGCCGCCCATTTCTTTTAGCAATAACTGCTCTTCTTCTGCGTTGAATATTCCTTCTTTCTGAGATATTAAAAGCAGGGCGCCAATGGTCTTGCCTCGTACCTGAAATGGAATGGCTGATGAAGACTTGTATCCATATTGGGCGATGATGTCTTTCGCAGATGCGGTTCGTTCATCCGTCATGACGTTGCTGCTGGTGATCACCTGCGACGTGCGAATGGCAGAAGCGAGTAACCCGCCCGTCAAACTGCCGGTGTGAATATTGACCGTCTCAAAGGGCCATTGTGCCACATCCAGCCCACTGGCAGCTACAGGGTTTACATCCCCTGTTTTTTCATCCAAGATAGCGATCCATGCCAGCGCAAACTCGCCATACTCGACAGAAACATCGCAGATGGATTGATATAGATCTGCCCGGTCTTTGACGCGTACGATCGTCTGGTTTACCTGGCTAAGGGTGGCATACAAGCGCTTCATTTGAACCAGTTGTTCTTCGATCTTTTTGCGCTCAGTAATATCACGGATGATCAAACTGGTACGAGAGAGTCCATCCTTGTCCTTGAAGATGACAGTGGAAACATCCCCTTCAAATTTGAATCCATCCCTGCGAGTGAATGTCAGTTCCCCGCGGAACTTGCCGGTGCGCTTTCGCTCTTCGAGAGCTGCTTGCAAGCGAGGGTCTGTTACATCTATGACACCTTCCCGCCCAAATCGAGTGATCTCCCGTTCGGTCATTCCGAATAGGCGGCATGCAGCGGGATTTGCCGATAAGATCGCGCCATCATCCGGCGCAGTCAACATGATGGCATCCATGCTGTTTTCAAATAACAAGCGGTATTTTTCCTCGTTCTCATGCAGCTTGTTCTCGGCAGCACTACGATGAGCTGTTTCATTTCGCAAAAGGAAAAAAAGGAGCAAGGCACTGGCGGTTACGTAAAACCAACCTTTGTATGTCTGAAGGATTGTCAACGTGGATGTATCGCTGGCTAAGGTTTCCAGAGCGCGGTCCGAAAACAGGATCCAAATTCCCCCAAAGAGGGCGTACAACAAAGTAACACGAAGGTCAGCCCAAATCCTATGAAATTTCATAACACCTCGAATATGACAGTACTTACATGGTCCGAGTATCCTGCACCGACGACTTCCCTTATCTATAAAACCTTTTTAGAGATCACATCTTCGCATAACAATAATAGCTAAAAAAAGAGGCAAACATGATTGGTCGAGTCTATCATGAAGTATGCTTCGTAATAAGTGACAGGCGCATTATAAAATGCGCCTGTCACAGCTCAGACTCGTCTTTGCAGTTTGATTGAGTTTCCGTATCGCATCCCCCATAGAAATTATTCGATGAGTATTGCTCCTGCCGCCAGCGGGTCAAAGCCCTGCGGCCATTGCGTATGCGTATTCTGTTTTGCGTCTTTTAAGTTGACACCGCTTAAGATCGCTTCTGTTAAGTTAGCATACTCCAGGTTTGCGCCGGATAAGTTCGTTCCACTTAAGTCGGCTCCGTGAAGGTTTGCACCGGTTAGATCAGCTTCTGTGAGATTTGCATTATGAAAATTCGCCTCGCTCAGATCTGCATCTTCCAGGTTGGCTTTGCTCAGGTTGGCATATCGCAGTTTAGCATTATCAAGGAAGGCTCTGTTTAAGTTTGCGCCGCTTAAGTCAGCTTTGCTTAGATCGGCTCCGCTTAAGCTGGCTTTGCTTAGGTCCAGCCCTGCCAATTGCAGTGGTTTTTCGCCACTTAGTAATGCAGCAAGTTCTTCTTTTGTAAATTGCATGATATGCCTTTCAGACGTACGGAGTGTTTCTTTTAGTGTACTGCAAGTTCTTTCAAAAACTTTTCTTTATTTGCAGAGCGCGCCGTCTTGCCGCTTGATGTTTTGATAATCCATTTATCGTCCACTACTTTGACGTGGCGCAGGGCGATCGCGGAACTCTTCGTCACATGCTTGCGGATGGCGTCCGCTATCGCCTCTTGCTCCGACGGGACAGTTGAATCTGCTTCGGCGATGATGACCACTTCCTCGGTGCCTTCTTCTTCGTCATACATGCCGAATGCAACGACTCGTCCTTTGTGAACGCCGTCTACTTCACTGGCGAGAGACTCTAAATCCTGTGGGTACACATTCTTGCCGCCGACGATGATGAGGTCTTTCTTGCGTCCTGAAACATACAACTCGCCATCAGCAATGTAGCCGTAATCACCGGTCAGATACCAGCCGTTCTTGATGGCGGATTCGGTCGCGTCGGGGCGGTTGAAGTATTCGGTCAACATGCAGTCGCTTTGGACGGCGATCTCGCCTACGCTTCGATTCGGCAGGTCGTTGAAGTCTGCATCCACAACGCGGACTTTGGTATTGGGCAGCGGATTCCCAGACGAGGTCATCTTCATCGAAGGCTGACCAGCAACCGGCGGCGTCGCGAGGCGCTGTGTCATGAAGGTTTCACGGTCAATCTCATCCACGGCGGGCGTTCCATCCAGCGGGCTTTGAGTCACGGCGAAGACATTCTCTGCCATGGCATAACACGTTTGCAGTGCAGACTTCTTCAATCCAAACGCCGCAAATTTTTCATGGAAGAGGTCATGGCTTTCAACATGCACCGGCTCGGAACAGTTGATGATGGCACGCCACGAAGAGAGGTCTACATTTTCAAGATTGCGCTCGCGAATTTTGTGGGCGCAAAAGTTGTAAGCAAAGTTGGGAAGCCAGGTCAGCGTGCCTTTGTATTGCGAAACGGCTTGATGCAGTTTGTACGGTGCGCGCACCCAATCGAAGGGCGACATGTTGACAAGCGGAATGCGCAACAGCACGGGCATGAGGAAGCAGGCGATGAAGCCCATGTCGTGATACAACGGCAGCCACGAAATGATAACGTCACTGGCGGGGTCGATGCGCAGGGTTTTGCTGTAGGCGTTGAGTTGATTGAGCACGGCGCGATGTGAAAGCGCCACGCCTTTTTGCAAACCCGTTGTACCAGAAGAATGTTGCAGGACAACAATCTCTTCGGGCGATGACTTGAAACCTTGCAGGGTTTCAAAGTTTGGTTCAACTTCAGCTTCGATGGTGTTGGCAAGAATCACATGTTTGACCGAATCACCTTCGGTCAATGCACCACGAACTTCGGCTTCAAATTCAGTGTAGGTGACAATGGTAGTCGGCTTGGTGATGGAGATCAGTGAAGAGAGGTCGGCGCGATATTTTTCGGGTGCGAGCTTCTCGGTGAGGAATGGCATGATGGAGGGAATCGCGCCATGCAGGATCGCTCCCCAGAAAGCGTAGACCAAGTCCTCGCCGTGTTGGAGAATCAGAATAACCACTTCGCCGGGTTTGATTCCTTCGCGGGCGTAGGTCAATGCAAAACGATTCGCACCACGAATCAGGTCGCGGTAGGTGAGAGACTTATCCGCTTGACCGGCGTGTTGCAAGATGATGCTGGTCTTGTCGGGGATTTCTTGATAGGAGTGTTGAAGGAGGGTAGGTAAAGTAGTCATTATTTTCACCGCTAAGCACGCGAAGATCGCGAAGAAAAACCTTTTAAATCTTAGCGTCCTTAGCGCACTTCGCGGTTAATGAATTACTTGCGGGATGAAATAAGCGCAGCCAATTGATTGAGATTATCAAACGTCTCGGCATTCAATTCGGTGTCTTCCACGCGGACACCAAAAGTATCTTCAATGAAGAGCGCGAGGTCCATCAGGCTGAATGAGTCGATCAGTCCGCTGGAGATGAGGGCTTCATCGGCAGCAATGACTTTGTTCGGCTGCTTGAGAATTTTTTCAGCGATGAATTTTGCGATGGAGGTGATGATTTCAGTGGTCATGTGTTTTCCTTTTATGTAAATTCGGTGGTTGAGTAGCCCGGAGGGCGTATCGAAACCACCAGTAATTAGAGTGCTTTTGATTAACTGGTGGTTTCGATACGGCGACAAAAAGCATGTCGCCTACTCAACCACCGGATTTCTCACTGCTCTTGCAACCCTACTCTCACCGCATCCAACGCCTGCAAAGCCGTGAGATTGCGCCAAGGCCAGCCGCTGAGCATGTTCTTGGGCTTATCGAAAAAATTGCGCGAGAACGAAAGATGGAAGCCATCGTTCAGAACGGTTTCGTGACCTTGATTGGGCAGAGGTTGCAGCGCCGCCCACAGATTCCACAACGGGATGTCATATTCTACGGCAATTTCCGCGATTTCGGCGTTGATACTGTGATCACCTTCGAGATTGTCTCCCTTTGTGGCAAGGATCGGTACCACACCCTGCTCAATGGAATATTCGATGATCTGGCGCATGTACTTGCCGTAGTCATCGGCGGGGCGTCCGTTGAAGTTGGTTTCCAAACTAATGATGGCAATACTGGGGTTATGCAAACGGAACTCACATGCAATCGGGTTTTCATTCTTCTCGCATTGCTTCGGGTCAGCCCGCAGCGGAGTGAGAATCGCTGCTACATTGTATCCATCACGCATGGCAAGACTCGTGCGCGAGAACGAGCCTTCGTAATAATCGATCGTGTCTTGCAAGTAGGCATACTCACCGAGGCTGTATGCGCCTTCATTATCAAAGTCAACGAGATAGAAACCGGTGTTCGTTTGGCAATCACCCACTTTGGAAAAGTGAGTTGGGTCACGCCCAAGTTCTTGTCCGCGTGCATAAATTTCGCGGGCGGTATCGGTCACTTCAGGGACGATGGGCAATGTCATCCATTCATCAGGCGCGAGTGTGGGGCGCGGCGTCGGCGCAGATTCTTCAGTGGCGGCTATAGCTGATTCGGTTTCCGTCGCTTCGGGTGTGGATGTGGATTGACTTTCAGGTTGGGGTGTTGCGGTTGGGGCGGTGGTGCAGGCGGCAAGCAACAAAATAGATAAAAGAAAAAGTTGTCGTACTTTCATTTGGCTCCTGTGAATGGACGATAGACGACAGACCATTGACCGTGGTCCATCGTCCGCCGTCCATCGTCTATTTACAATTTTCAAGAATATACGGCGCGAGGTTTTCCGCCAGCAAATTCTCTCCCGCAGGCGTGAGATGAATGGCGCTGTTGGTGAATTCATTCGCGGGCACAGTGTTCCACAAGTCCACATACGTCCAGCCATTGCGTTGGCTCAACGAACTCATGATCTCGCGGTAATCGTCATACGCCCAGTGCGGGTAGAAAAAATTATAGCGGATGTCGCTGTTCGTGCCCGAACTTATTAACATCGGCTCATTTACGAGCAGCATGGGCGTCTCGCCCACCACGCGAAAACCCGTCTCCAACGCGTTGATGGCAAGGTCGTCTTCGGTCAGCGGCGCGGTCAGGTTGTGATAACTTTCGTCCGCTTCGAGATCGGTTTGCGCTTTTTCATACTCAGCGGGGTAGACCTGGTCAATGCCCGTGGCAGACCACATCACCCCATAGATCTGCAAGCGGAAAAAATCCGCCCATGCGCGACGATTGCCCACGAAAGTTTTCTGCCAGAAATTTTTGACTTCAAAATTGGAATCATCCGCCTCGACTCTTAACTGGTAGCTGGTCGCCAATTCCCGAACATTTTCCTCGTTATTAGCCACCAGCGGCGTGGACGTTTGCTTCTCCAACGGGAACGCGTCGAGCGTGGTCATCCAGATGACAAGGTCGGGGTAATATTGCATTCCGTAAGACAGAAGCATGACATCTTTTGTGAGGGAAATGGTCGGATATCCCAAGTTATATGCGCGGACAGTTTTTCCGCAGGCGGAGAGATTGTCCGCGTTGAGTTGTCCCGCCAGTGTTTCTTCTGGCTTGAGCAACGTGCCCCACACCGATGAATCGCCCACGATGACAACGCGGAATTCATCATCCGCTTTGGGCGTACCCGCGATGACATGCGAGGCGAACATCGCGTCGAGGTCGAAGAGGCTGAGGTTGTAGGATTGCTTGGGGTTCTCACCGAAAGGCAATCGTTCCCGCCCTGGGTAAAGGACGTTGTAAAGCGAGAACTGTCCAACCCCCGGCTGCCACGCGGCGATGACGAGGTTAAAGATGAGGAATAAGAGCAGTCCCTTGATGAGGACGTTGAGGGGTTTGATTTCTTGGTTCATGATTTGGACACTTGCTATGTCATCCCTTCGGGATTTGGATTACTGAATTGCACGATTCTATAATCATTTCATCCCTTCGGGATTTTTCGTAGGGTAGGTTTGTAACCTGCCATGTATTGTATTGATAAAGAGTGTCAGGCTACAAGCCTGACCTACAAATGCTATGACCCCGTAGGGGTCAAATGATTATAGATTTTGCAAAGACAAAGTTCAACCCCGAAGGGGTGGCATAAGATTTACAATCCGAAAAGTTTTTGAATCACCTGCCACGAGGTGACGGGGGAGGAAAGGGCGAAGAAAATCCAGCCGATGGCGACAAAGTGGAATGTGAGCAGAATGCCGCTGATATTGAGCACGGCTTGTTTTACGGGTGTAGTTGCCCAAGCGGCGGCTTTGGCTTTAGTGGCGTCGTTCCAGCGGTTGTGGATGAAGAGTCCCAGCCCGTGCCATAAGCCCCAGAGGGTGAAGTTCCATGTGACGCCGTGCCAGAAGCCGATCAGCAGCATGGTGGCGACTTGCGTCAGCAGGATCATCATCGGGATGGACATCGGTTTGTGCCACAAGCGAAGCCAGCGGGTGACCGGATTAAAGAAGTAGGCGCGGAACCACTGCGTGAGAGTCATGTGCCAGTTGTTCCAGAATTGAGTCAGGTTGGGTTTGAGGTAGGGTGAGGCAAAATTCTCGGGCAGTTTGATTCCAAGCAGTTGCGCAATGCCGAGCGCAATGTCGGTGTAGCCGCTGAAGTCGAAGTAGATTTGGAAGGCGTAGGCGTAGACGATGACCCACATCCAAAACGTGGAGGTTACTTGGGTTGCGTTGGTGTCGTTCAGAGCGATGAGTGCTAAAGCATCAGCGATAACGAATTTTTTGAACAAGCCAATCAACAGGCGTTGACCTGCGGCAGGTATGTCGGATTGCCAATCCGACCCACGGAGGTCTTTGATGAAACGTTCCAAACGGTCAATCGGTCCCGCGGTGAAGGCAGGGAAGAAGATGACGTAGGTGATGAATTCGCCCACGTCCACGGAGGGGTATCTTCCAGACTGTTTATCTCGAATGGTGTGGATGAGACGGAAGGCGACGTAGGAGAATCCCAACCAGCGGAAGTCGTTGATGGAGACGTTGGTCAATGATTGACCTGAGAGTGTGCGCAGGAAAGAACTGAGCCAAAGAGATAGGGCGGGAATCTTGATGAGTAGAAAAAGCCCAATGGTTAGAACCAAAACAAAAGTTAAGAAAGAAGCGCTGAAACGTGTCAGACGAGATAATGCTAACAGCGTCAGTCCTGTCACAAAAAAGATGAAGAGAGTCGTTTCGAGTTGGGGCGGGCGTGAGGCGGTGAAGAGTTGGAAGTCTGCGGGGAGAAAGCGGGTGAGGTTGAGGAGCAGGACAACGCCTGCGACGATGGCGAGGATGATGATGTTCTTGCGCTGTTTGCGGGTTTCGTCGTCGGCGGTGATGAACCAGGTGAGGACGACGAGCACGAGCGTGGCGATGGGCGTGAAGAAGTCGGCGCCGCGGATGGGGAGGGCGGGTTGCAGCCAGAAAATGACGACGACGCTGGCGATGAGCATGAACCATGTTCTGCCATGGTTGCGGAAGGTCGTTGCCCAGAGGAGCGAGGCGGCGGCGAGAATCAGAATATTTTCAAGCGCCATTTAGAAGCCTTGATAGATCCATGTGGGGCTCGAGTCTGCGGTGAAGATGACGAGGGCGATGAGGATGAGGCAGAGGAGGAGGGAGAGCAAGTTCTCGCGGGTGAAGAGGTGCTTCATTGGTGGTAAGTGGAAAGTGGTGAGTGGGAAGTAACCAGTGACCAGTATCCAGTTGGTTTTACTGGTTACCGGTCACTTATTGACTGGTTACTGTTCTATCGGACTCCGCAAACTAGAAAGTTACCATCTTGTTCGATGACTTCGTAGGTGCGGTCGGCGAGGTCGAGGGATTGGGGTTCGCCGTTGTAGCTCATGTTGAGCATACCCGTGCAGTTGACGAGGGTCTTGTCGCCGTCGGTTCCTGATTCGGTGCAGGACATTCCTTCTACGGTGACTTCGACGAGGGCGAAGGAGTCGAATTCGATCAGGGCGTCATCTTCCCAGTCGGCGCAGGAGTTGGAGATGAGGGCGGCTTGGTCTTTGCTCGCAAGGGCGGTGATGTAGCCTTCGACGGCGGTTGTCGCTCCGCCCGAGGTGGACGCTCCGCAGGCGGAAAGGAGAATGCTCAAGGTGAGCATGAGTATGGTGAGTTTGGTACGCAAGGGTTGTTCCTCCATGATTTCATCGCTTGTCTTACAAATCATTCTAAATAAGGTTTTGATTTGAAGTATATATCGCAATTTCTGTCTAACTATTTACGCGATACAAGGGGTCAAACGATTGCGGATTATAGCATGGAGGGAAATGTTGGGCTTGCAAGGTCGCTTTTACGGTTTTTCAAAAAGGGAAATGTCCATCGCGGAGGCTCCCCCAAATCCGACGATTCAAACTCTCTATTTTCATCCCGACTTTCAATTGTCGTATTTGGGGGACGTGTGCCCATTAGGGTAGATGTCCGAAGGACAGAGGAGGGAAAGGTCCCCCTCCCTCCCCCCTTTGCTTTTGACACTCAACACAACAATAAACTCCGCGCTTTCCTAGAATTATGAATTGGACACTAACTTGGTATCACTCCGAAGGATAGAAGTCCATTGAACAGATTGCCGATGAGTATTCCAAATTTGTATTAATAAGAAGCAATAAGGAGCAAAAAATGAAAACTTATTCAAATCGATCAAAAAAGAAGCACAAAAATAAGGAAATTTCTGATACAAATCTGGCTCTTTATGGAGTCAAGCTTAGAATGATCGCATTTATTGCAAGTCTTATATTAGCTGGTATTACAATATTGCTGGGAATAGACTCGCCTATTGTTTGGACATTTCTTGGGTATGCCATTGGAAGCTCAGGCTCTGGTATCAAAAGTATTTGACAGCGGAAAGTTTCCAAAAAAAAGCTTTATCTTAGACACGAACCCTATCTTCAAACAGACTATCCCCTTCCCACGTTTGGATTTCAAGCCAATATCTATAAACCAAAAAACATCACAAAACTAGAACAAGCGCCAACCAAAGTATGCAGACAGTGCAAAAGGAATAATAATTTGTCCAGCAATTACTACAAACAGTGCAATTTTGATAAAACGACGTCCTTTCCCCTTGAATGATGGTCTTGGCATTTTTCTTAATTCTTTTATTCGTTCAGCTCGATTTTTCATCAGGCTAATCTGTATTAATTTATCATAATACTCTGGCGCAACTGTTACGGATATGAATGTGGAGGCAAGCCAATCCATGTCAATCAAATTGACATAGTTCTTTTCTATATTTACAGCCGTGTATATCACAGGTAAGGACAAACCAAAAATTATACGTGCTACGACCAAGATGCCTATTGGAAACAATGAGCCTATAAAAAATATACTGGCAATCTGTGTAGTTAGGGCATATCCTACAACAGTAGCATTTGCTACAACAAGAACTGTAATAATTGTTACCAACAAGGAAAGTTGCGAACGATAGGTTTCCATAGCTTGTGTTAATTGCAAATTTAATATTTCTTGGCTCTTCTTATTATCCAAATCCCTTGAGGGCTTTTGACTTTTTATCTTTTTCTCCATTTTCTCTCCTTCACATCTTAGTTATCAATTCGAACGCTTTTAATCTAAATAAATAGTCGATAGTCGTAGGATGCAGGCTCAAACCTTTGTAGCAAGGTTCCAATTCTTGCAATGCGTTGTGATGAGTAAACTGTAACAGGCAGTTTAGAATAAAGATCAGCAGAATTCCAATCCATTTTTGAAAGCCCTAAAATTTCATTTGCGAGCACGCTTAAGTCTGAATTTCCAGCATATCTACGAAGAATCAAAGGTGCTGGAATTCTTCGTTTGCCTTGGAAGTATGTTCTTCCTGTTTGAATTGCTTTAGTTGAGCCATGTCCCCAAAGCAAGGCGGAATAATCATCGATTGGAATAACTGTTCCTCGTTTGACAGGATAACCATCTATTGAAAAACTTTTTTGAGAAAAATCATATCGTGAGGCAAAATATCTAAGCGAGTCATCAATGTTTATTTCTATCATGTCAACATTGGCAACACCTTTTAATCCATCCATTAATCCATCTCGTTCATCTCTCTTAAATGGTGTCAATTTATGAATCACAACTCTTTCGGGTAATTTAGCCTTCGATTCATAAAACAAGGTCCGGATGGTTTCTCCGACTTGGCGGGCATCTTCTCTAGACATATATGGATTGCGTCTAATCCAAATTGGGTTTTGAATCTTTGACAGGCGGAATCTAAGACCTTCTCCTTGCGAATTGTAAATGTGGCTACAGCCCAATACAATTTGTCTTCCTTTCTCAGCGTTATGGCGCAAACTAAATCCCAATCCTACAAATGCCGTATTGTTGTCAAGGGTGTCTAAAACCCAAGGGGTTCGCATTGCCTTTGAGTAAATCGCTACAGATAGCCACCACCACACCCTGCATTTATATGTGTCAGTTAGTGTAGATTCTTCTACAAACTGAGTAGAAATACCCCGCTGTACACAATATGCTTTCACGAAGTCATGCAAATCAAAACTTTCATCTTCGGTTGTAAATTTTCTCCACTTTTCCCAGCGAGCGGGGATAAAAATTATAACCAAGTTCGGCTTATGGGAAGCGAGCAGACTATCTATAGAAGCAGTAATAGTATTTGCTAGCCGTAACGCGCCTGATTTTTCATCAAGATTTGCCTGAATTTCTGGGACTGATTGCCAACCAGAACTTCCGTGTTTGGGAATATCTAAACCTACCCCAAATGCTTGAGAGAATCCTGGAAATTCAATCAAGTAGTCTGCTTCTGTTTTTGAAGGTGAAAACTTTTGCTGCGATGTGAACAAAAAATTTTCCAGAATCGGTGCGCTTACGTCTGGACATACAACTCCCAAATTTATTTGAGTAAAGCCTAATTGATTTAGTGAATAATCGTATGGGCGGTTGCTTACTAATCCAAGTAACGGATGCTTGTCTTTAGGATTTCCGTTACCTGTCCGACCAGAAAATAACAAATCTGGTTCTTGTAGCACAAATCCTGTGTGCTTTATGAGTGGTCTCCATTTGTCCAAGGGAATAATTTGACTCGTTTTCTCTCTAAGTTCCGCATAAATTGGTAATTTTTGGAGAGTAAAAGAAAAGTGAGAACCAGAATTAAGGGGATATTCAAATGTAGTAGATTGTTTATCGTCAAAAAATTTGCTTTTCCAACCATCTACAGCTTCGCTGAACTCTTTGTTATGTTGATAACCAAGCACTTTAATCTTTATCGTTTTTGAGATTTCTTCGCTTGCTTCTACACCATATTTATCCGTAATATAGATAGTCGGCTTGAGAACCATATAAGTTTTGGCGGCGATCCTTCTGAGGAAAACCAAAACTGCTTTGTGAACGTTGTAAACGCTCAGAGCTTCTGTCCTTGGTTCAAATCCCTTTTCCCAAATTAAGCCTTTGCCATCTGATGGTAATTCACAAGAACCAGCAATAGCCCTGACTAATGCTTTGCGCAAAAGCGAATTAACGATACTGTTGTCGTCTCGTAAATCGCTATCGCCAATTGGCGAACGAACAACTTTGCTGGCAATATTGCCGCTAAACACTTTCTTTATTTCATCCAAATTTCCTAAACACAAAATCTTTCCCCTATAAGGAACTGCTGCTATTTGAATGTTTTTAGTTACTGAATCTAGCCAATTCCACAAATGAGAAGGAGCATCTTTTACATCAAACTCAAACACTTCGGACGGCAAGTCTATCTGAAAGGCATTGCTTTTGATTAAGCCAGAAGGATTCATTTTTTCTGGAATTGAAAACTTGCCCACTATACTATTTTCATCCACTTGCGATGATATTATTTTCTGACATTGTGTTTGATGTTCAGCAGGCAAACAATATAGCGAGAGTCTTGTCATTAAATCATCAAAACCCTGAGTCGGCACAAAATAAGCCTCATGCCCATTGTTTCTTGCCAATTCAATAAGTTCATTTATTTCAGTAGAAATGGTGCTACCAAATCCACACCAATAAAGTATTCCCTGTCCTTTTTGAGAATATCCAGCGCGAAGAGCATCCATAATTGACTTGTCACGACCGCTATATCCACAGACTATCAATGGTGATTTTGTGAGGCGGCTAGACAGAGCATCTACAAGAATCGTTTCTTGAGATTGGACTTCTTGGCTGGTGTTTTTTAATTTATCGTATTTGTAATCCCCGTGCAAAGAAACGCATAATAACTCACCTGCGCTTGGCGTTCTAAGAATCCTTTCTTGCGTATCTATACCTATCTCAATTGGAGTAAGTCTATAGTTTGCAGCAGTTCTGGCAACAAGACCATCAAAATTTGTAGTCCAAACAGTGTCAAGTAATTGCGCCTCCGCAAATAAGCACAACAATTGATACCCAACATGCGATTTCGCAAATCTTATCTTTTCCTGAAAGTATTTTCTTCGATTTTCAACAGACGGATAACACTTTTCAATATAAAAACCATACTCATCAGCAGAGTTAAGTTTTGGATATTCTTTCTTACTATCCAGCCATTCCTGAATCTTCATTCGCACAGACTCAAGACTCAATTCAGAAAATTGTTTTTGTAATGTAGGGTTGTTTGTTAAGAATATTGCTCTTTTCCACTCCCAAATGCAGTTTTCTGCAGAGGGCAACCCAGACGTAATCGACGTGCCAGCACCAAGGAAAAACATATGCTTTACACCTTGATTGACATCAATTGCTCTAATGAAAGCATCCAATTCCAAATACGGTTTATCCATAATTATCCCTTTTGTGTGGCGATGGAAGTGAAAAGTGCCTGAATTCGTACCATTATAGAACATAATCTGTGCTATTTGGAACCTCAGTCCGCTTCGAGCGGACTTCGT
The DNA here is from genome assembly GCA_017303735.1 of Anaerolineae bacterium. The sequence goes on along the minus strand of JAFLCF010000019.1, from coordinate 3,656 downwards.
AAAAATAGCACGGGGATTAATCCCCGTGCGGGCTAACAGCCTGGCACAAAGCCCCACGAAACCGAAAAATCCCCACCATCGGGGATTTTTCATTACGAAGCCCAATCGTCACTCTACCACCCCGCAGGCTTTGAAAACTGACCGTCCTTATCGTTCATCCCATCGGGAAATAAACTATTTTTGAGAACCGTTCCGCGAATTAGTCATGAATGCATGAATTCAAGCGGACTCTGTTGTGCAAACTCGAAAGGCTTTCGGCTTGTGTATTTATTTTGTGCGGGCGGGGAACCAATGCAGCAAGGTTCTTACTTGTAACAGGGTAATTGCCGCTACGAACAGTCCGCCAACGATCAGGATCATGAAGGGCAGGACCGAGAACATGGTGTCTGCGACAATACCGTACTTCAAGAGCAATTCAGACAGGTCGATTCCCAGCGATGCCTGCAGCGCAAAGAAGAAGAACACTGCACCCAGCCCGAGGGGAAGAATAAATGGGGACGCAAAGAACCCGCTCCGTTCGGTGAGGGAACGGATCATGAAATACAAGAGCCAGCCTGTGATTACCATGCAAAGGAATTGCACAAAAATGAACTGCGATGCGCGCAAGGATTCGTATTGAAAGATCAAGCGGACGTTCAGATGATTAAGTTCCAGCATGTACGAAAAGAAAGACCCGATCTCCACCATGCCTATGATGATAAGGAAATCGACAAGGGCAAGGACAACGTTTGGCATGGCGGCTTGTCCGCTGCTGGTGGGGCGCATGCCGATTGCCTTAAGCATCTTCTCGGGCTGGGGCAGGAGTTTGGCGATCGCATTGAGATTGCGCACTCCCTTGCGGAAGTCGATCCATTGCATCCTTGAGAGTTTTTCAGAGATCTTTGTTCTTTGCAAAAGGATGGGATAAACCACCTGTTTTTCAGGATCAGCTTCGGTGTCCGTTTTGAAGCGGGAGAGCAGCACCAAAACTTGATGCGCCGATAAAATTTCATCCACCGGGGTATGACCGTATTTCGTCAACTCTTTGGCAATGTCGCGGGCGATCAAGGCATCTTGCGAGGCATAGTCGATATAAAAACGTACCGGTTCGGGCTGTGAAATTTGAGGGTGATACCTATTCGCGAACTTTGGAACGCTGGATTCAGGTCTGCCCCAGCGTTGAATGGCGGGAGTCCGCAGGAGGATCAACAGCAGAATCGGAAGGATGGGGATCAAGAAAACCTGCAAATACAATGCAAGCAGTCCCAGATTGTAGAGCGAGAGCAGGTTGGTGTAATCAAAATCTGCTTCGCCCGTGAACCCGAATTCGATCGCCAGCCCAAAACTAAAGAACAGGGCAATCGGGAGGGTCCACAATGCTGTTTGAGATTGTGATAGATTGAAATTCCGTTTGAAGATTCGGGCAGGCAGTGGAATTAATACCCAGGGAATCAGCACCGTCCAGAACGCGAAGAGGGAGTAGATCGCTGTGATGATGCTGAGCCCGCCTGCAAGCCAGATAAGCAACGGCGCCTTAAAGCCCGTTTGCGGGGCGGGTCGTTCCACGCTGGGTGCTGCATCAAGAGTCTGAATCAGTTTTCTTAATGCAGGGTTGAATCCGCCGCGGAAGTCCACCCATTCCAACTCTGCAAGTTCAGGCGGCAACGGCACCGCCTGGAAGATCAGCAGAATAATGCGTTTATGATGGTCGAGAAAATACCGCCATTCGATCTCCACACTGCGCGAAGAGACGGACTCAGGAGAGACCACCAAGAGGAGGGTATCGGCTTCCCTCAGACCTTTATCGATCTGTTCCGCCCATGGGCGACCCGGTATGAGGTTGAGATAGTCGAGCCAGACAGTTGCTCCCTGCTTTTCCAATTTATGGGCGAGGTCATCTACAAAACCAATGCACTGACGAGAATAACTGATAAAAAGGTTGTGCATTCAGAGAGTCTCCTGAGTTTACAGATAGAGTATGAATTATAAGCAAAAGACGGAAAAAGAAGGGAGTGGCTAATCTTGTGGGTAAACCAAAAGATTAGCCACAGAGACCACGAAGAACACGGAGAAAACCTCATAAAACTCTCTGTGGACTCTGTGCTCTCTGTGGCGATTGGCTTTCTTTACTCACGCTTTTCGGCACTCCCAAAATGAATATCCCCTTCAATCATTGGCATGCCAGAATGAACTTCCACCAACACGGGCAGACTCTGTTCATGTTTTACTTTCATCCAGAATCAAAAAGAGCGACCTTTGCAGGTCGCTCTTTTATTTCATAAACTAGATATCCAGATTCCTCACGCTCTTGGCATGGGTCTGAATGAACTTCTTGCGTGGGTCCACGGCGTCACCCATGAGCATGTCGAAGGTGCGGTCGGCTTCGGCGGCATCATCCACGGTCACAAGCAACAGCGTGCGGTTGGTGGGATTCATGGTCGTCTCCCACAACTGGTCGGGGTTCATTTCACCCAAGCCTTTGTAGCGCTGAAGGTTGGCTTTGTCACCGATCTCTTTGATCGCCTTGTCTTTTTCCTTATCGCTATAAACGTACTTGACGTTGTTCTTGTACGCAATACGATACAAAGGCGGCTGAGCAATGTAAAGATGACCATCCTCGATCAATTGCGGCATGTAGCGGAAGAAGAAGGTCAGCAATAGGGTACGGATGTGACTGCCGTCTACGTCGGCATCGGTCATGATGATGATGCGTCCGTAGCGTAGACCTTCAAGGCTGAAGTTATCGCCGATTCCGGTTCCGAGTGCAGAGATAAGCGCCTTGACTTCGTTGTTGCCGAGGATCTTATCGAGGCGGGCGCGCTCGGTATTGAGGATCTTACCGCGCAACGGAAGGATCGCCTGAAAGTGGCGGTCACGTCCCTGTTTGGCAGAGCCACCTGCCGAGTCACCTTCTACGATGTAGAGTTCAGTCTTGGAAGTATCGCGTTCGGAGCAGTCTGCCAGTTTACCGGGCAGAGTCAGCGACTCGAGCGCCGATTTGCGGATGACAAGGTCACGCGCTTTACGCGCCGCATCCCGCGCACGAGCAGAGGTGAGACATTTCGCAATGATGGCTTTCGCCGCTTGCGGATTCTCTTCGAGGAAGGTCATGAACGATTCACCCACGACCTGGGCGACATACGTCTGCACTTCGGGGTTCATCAACTTGACCTTGGTCTGCGATTCAAATTGCGGACCAGGATGCTTGACTGACACAATGGCGGTCAGACCTTCGCGGGTATCGTCGCCCGAGAAGTTTGGGTCAGCGTCTTTGAGCAGTCCGCTCTTGCGGGCGTAATCGTTGATGACGCGGGTGAGAGAGGAACGCAAACCGGTTAGATGTGTACCACCGTCGATGGTATTGATGGTGTTTGCGAAAGAATAGACAGACTCGGTATAGGCATCTGTGTATTGAATCGCGGCTTCGATGCCGATGTTTTCCACTTCTTTTTCAACATGCACCACAGAGTGCAGGTTCTCGCGGTTGCGGTTCAAATAGCGGACAAATGAAGTGATACCGCCTTCAAAGTGGAAGGTCATTTCACGGTCAGCGCGTTCATCCATGAACTTGAGGGTGATACCGCGAGTCACAAAGGACATTTCGCGGAAGCGCTGCACCAGGGTATCAAAGCGGAAATCGATATCTTCGGTAAAGATAACTTTATCGAACTTAAAGG